>NZ_CP063120.1:1121321-1473232 GCF_014931395.1 Haemophilus parainfluenzae
CAGGCTGTTTTTCTGCTTGGGCAATTAAATTTTCTGTTTCTTTAAATAGCTGTGCACATTGTTGTGGAAGCGCAGCTTTGTTTTCTGTAAGAGGTGATGCAGTGGCTGATAGTGCCACAGAACCGAAAAGTGCGGTCAAAATTAAATAAATTTTCTTCATTATTAATCCCTACAAATCTTTCCAAATATTATTAGGCTAAAAAATAGCAAAATCTTGTCGCGCTGTCTAGTGGTTATTTTGTCTCTTTCTTTTCGATAAAGTTTCCTTGCGGTAGAGACAAATTTTTCTTCCCTAGATAAAAAAATACAAAATTTGATGCAGATCAATTTCACTACTTTTATGCAAAATGGGGTATTTTGTAATTTATATCAAAAAATGTGATCAATATAACGGTTTTTTCTATTTTTTATCCGCATAAATAGTAGTAGAATAGGGCAAAATTTTGAATGATTATACTGTAATCAGTTACTGCATTCTTTTTTTAGGATAGAAGAAGCAATTATTACGTAAATAATTCAATGTTTCTTAACGATTTTTGTTGAGTAGTTTGGGGTGATTATTTGGGATTATCCTTGGTAATCATAAAGTGAAAATCTTGTAGATTTATACAAGGAGTTGAGATGTTAGACGTTGTTGATCTCTCACGCTTGCAGTTTGCATTAACTGCGTTATATCACTTCATTTTTGTACCATTAACATTAGGTTTATCTTTCGTTCTCGTGATCATGGAAACCATTTATGTTAAAACGGGCAAAGAAGTATATAAAGATATGACTAAATTCTGGGGTAAGTTATTTGGTATTAACTTTGCTCTAGGGGTGACGACCGGTATTATTATGGAGTTCCAATTCGGGACAAACTGGTCTTATTATTCTCACTATGTAGGTGATATTTTCGGTGCACCATTAGCGATCGAAGCATTACTTGCATTCTTCTTAGAATCCACTTTCGTGGGTCTATTCTTCTTCGGTTGGGATCGTTTAACTAAAGGTAAACACTTACTCGCAACTTACTGCGTAGCCTTTGGTTCAAACCTTTCAGCAATGTGGATTTTAGTGGCAAACGGTTGGATGCAACATCCGGTAGCGGCAGAATTTAACTTTGAAACCGTTCGTATGGAAATGACCAGCTTCTTAGATCTTTGGTTAAACCCAGTTGCTCAAAGTAAATTCTTACATACATTAACAGCAGGTTATTCAACCGGTGCAATGTTTGTATTAGGTATTAGTGCATTCTATTTATTAAAAGGCCGTGATATTGGTTTTGCTAAACGTTCATTCTCTGTTGCTGCAACCTTTGGCTTTATCGCTGCATCAGCGGTATTAATTATGGGTGATGAATCAGGTTACGACATCGGTAAAGCACAACCTGTGAAATTAGCTGCAATGGAAGCGGAGTTCGAAACTCATCCTGCGCCGGCGCCATTCCACCCAGTTGCGATTCCAAATACGGCAGAAATGAAAAATGATTTTGCGGTTGAAATCCCATATTTAGGTGGTTTAATTGCAACGCGTTCTTTAGACACTGAAATCGTTGGTTTGAAAGAGATTCAAGCGAAAAATGAAGGTCGTGTTCGTAACGGTATGGTTGCTTATGATTTATTCACGCAATTAAAAGCAGAGAAAAAATCAGCAGGTCACGTAAATCCAGAAACTAAAGCAAAATTTGATGAAGTAAAAGGCGATTTAGGTTTTGGTTTATTATTAAAACGTTACACAGATAAAGTTGTTGATGCAACAGATGAACAAATTAAACAAGCGGCTCGTGATACAATTCCAAATGTAGGTCCTAATTTCTGGGCGTTCCGTGGTATGTTAGCGGCAGGTGGTTTAATTATTTTATTAACCTTTGGCGCATTTGTTCAGAATTTACGTAATAAAGTCACATCTTCTCGCTTATTGCTTAAAGCATTGCTGTGGGGTATCCCATTGCCAATCTTAGCGATTGAATTTGGTTGGTTCTTAGCTGAATTTGGTCGTCAACCGTGGGCGATTTATGAAGTATTACCGGTAGGTGTATCTGCCTCTAACTTGAGTGTAGGTGACTTATGGTTCTCTATCGGTTTAATTTGTGTACTTTACTTCTTCTTCATCATTGCGGAAATGTATTTGATGTTTAAATATGCACGTTTAGGTCCAAGTGCATTGAAAACCGGCAAATACTATTTTGAGCAATCATCTAAATAAGCAGGAGATGAATTATGCTTGATTATGAAATTCTACGTATTATTTGGTGGGTGCTAGTTATCGTATTGCTTATCGGTTTCTCTGTAACAGATGGATTCGATATGGGCGTGACCGCACTTTTACCCGTAGCAGGTAAGAAAGAAGTAGAAAGACGTATTATGATTAACTCTATTGCTCCGCACTGGGATGGTAACCAAGTTTGGTTATTAACTGCTGGTGGTGCAATCTTCGCGGCATGGCCGATTGTTTATTCTGTAGCGTTTTCAGGCTTCTATATTGCCTTATTCCTTGTGTTAGCTGCGTTATTCTTCCGTCCAATTGGTTTTGAATATCGTGCGAAAATTGATAATCCAACATGGCGCGCTGTGTGGGATTGGGGCTTATTTGCGGGTGGTTTTGTACCTGCATTAGTATTCGGTGTGGCATTTGGTAATTTATTACAAGGTGTGCCATTCGAATTAAATGAGCTTTCACAAGCAACTTACACAGGTTCTTTCTTTGCATTATTAAACCCATTCGCATTACTTTGCGGCGTGTTAAGCCTTGCAATGTTAGTGACTCACGGTGCAAACTGGTTACAAATGAAAACCACAGCTGCATTGCGTGATCGCGTAAGAGCAATTACACAAATCGGTGCATTAGTGACATTAATTACTTTTGTGCTTGCAGGTGTGTGGCTTTCTTTCAAAGACGGTTATGTGGTGACTAGCATGATTGATCACTTTGCAGCATCAGCGCCAGCTTCAGGTAAACAAGTGGCAGTTGAGGCAGGTGCATGGTTCAAAAACTTCAATGAAAATCCAGCTTTATGGGCATTCCCAGTATTAGCTGTGGTTGGTGCATTATTAAATGTAGTTGCATCTAAAGCAAATCGTTGTGGTTTTGCGTTCTTCTTCTCTGTATTAACCATGGCTGGTGTGATTATTACTGCGGCAGTATCAATGTTCCCATTTGTAATGCCTTCAAGTACTCACCCTGAACAAAGCTTGTTAATGTGGGATGCAACGTCAAGTGAATTAACATTAACTTTAATGTTCTACTTGGCATTAGTATTTGTTACTATCTCATTACTTTACACCATTTGGTCATACTACAAAATGTTTGGTCGCTTGGATGAAAGCTTTGTTGAAGACAACAAAAACTCATTATACTAAGGAGAAACAATATGTTATATGTAATTTGGGTAGTGGGTGTGTTGGCTGCAGTTATGGTGAGTGCTAAATTGACCATTGGTAAAGAAAAGTCAGGCAAATTTGACGAATAATGATGATTAATTCACTCTATCAATTAAGTAATAAGGGTTCCTTGCGAACCCTTTCGTTTATTTTAGCGTTATTTTTAACCGCGGCTTTCTTTTTAAATTTAAATCAATTTTCGACCGCACTTCGTACTGCACATCCCGCTTGGATTCTTGCGATTTTTTTGGGATTGATTAATTTGTGGATCCACGGTATCGGATTTGATATTCGACGAGCAATATGGCAGCTCGTTTTCTTGCCATTTATTGGTTATTTCACCACAATAATTGCTATTGTTCAGCATTGGTTTTTATAAGAACGATAGACAAATATTATTATTTGGAGCTTGCACATCTAATGAACAGGTTCTAAAATAAGCGGCTTGTTATGGCTGATAATTTGAGCATTATTTTGAATAACCAATGTTTTACCTTTCCGGTTCGTGTCTATTATGAGGACACGGATGCTGGCGGAGTAGTGTATCACGCACGTTACTTACATTTCTTTGAGCGTGCGCGAACTGAATATTTAAGAACGCTTAATTTTTCCCAACAATCATTATTGCAGGAACAACAATTAGCTTTTGTGGTCAAAACCATGTCTATTGACTATTGTATTCCGGCAAAATTGGATGATTATCTTATTGTCGAAACGGAAATAACGGCAGTGAAAGGAGCAACAATTCTCTTTGAACAGCGGTTAGTTCGTGAGGCAGTGGTGTTATCAAAGGCTACTGTTAAGGTAGCCTGTGTTGATCTAGGCAAAATGAAACCTGTCGCAATTCCTGAAGAATTAAAAGCGGCATTTTTAAAGTAAATAACTTTTCGGAGTATGCAATGACTGCAGAATTGAACTTTTTAGATCTTTTTCTAAAAGCGAGTATCGTTGTTCAACTTGTAATTGTGATCTTGATTTCGTTCTCAATTATTTCTTGGGCAATCATCATTCAACGTAGCCGTATTTTGACGAGCGCGTTAAAAGAAGCGAATACTTTTGAAGATCGTTTCTGGTCTGGTGAAGATTTAAATAAACTTTATGATGGTTTATCTAATCGTCGTGAAGTGTTAACCGGTAGCGAACAAATTTTCTTTGTCGGTTTTAAAGAATTCTCTCGCTTGAAACAAGTGAACGCAGATGCGCCAGAAGCAATCATTAAAGGTACCACTCGTGCGATGAACCTTGCGATGAATCGTGAAGTAGAAGCACTTGAAAGTCGTGTACCTTTCTTAGCGACAGTGGCTTCTGTAAGTCCATATATTGGTTTATTTGGTACCGTTTGGGGGATCATGCACGCATTTATGGCATTAAGTGGTGCGAAACAAGCAACATTACAAATGGTTGCTCCAGGTATCGCAGAAGCCTTGATCGCAACAGCAATCGGTTTGTTTGCGGCGATTCCAGCTGTAATGGCGTATAACCGTTTAAGCTTACGTGTTAATGCGATTGAACAAAATTATGGTAACTTCATCGATGAATTCACCACAATTTTACATCGTCAAGCTTTTGGTAAAGCGCCCCATTAAAAATAAATGAAAAATTGACCGCACTTGATAAATTAAAAAAGTGCGGTGGATTTTAGCGAAGTTTTAGAGGAAATTATGGCTCGTCGTCAGCGTAAAGACATTAAATCTGAAATTAACATCGTGCCATTTCTTGATGTTCTTTTAGTTTTGGTGTTAATTTTTATGGCAACTGCGCCGATTATCAGTCAGAGCGTTCAAGTGGAACTCCCTGATTCGGTGCAAAGTCAAAATGTATCAAATGAAGATAAAACACCGGTTATCTTAGAAGTAGCGGGTGTAGGGCAATATTCGATTTCTATTGGTGGTCAACGCCAAGAAGGCCTTAACGAAGAAATGGTAACCCAATTATCAAAACAAGAATTTGATAAAGACAATAACACAATGTTCTTAGTGGGCGGAGCAAAAGATGTACCTTATGAAGAAGTGATTAAAGCACTGAATTTACTACATCTTGCCGGCATTAAGTCTGTGGGTTTAATGACCAACCCGATTTAAGAATAAGTAGGTAAAACCGTGCAGAATAATCGACGAAAAAAACGTGCAAATGAGTTTGTCATCTCTATTGCGATGCACCTTGCATTGTTTGCTTTGTTGATTTGGAGCTCTCTTTATCAAACCGTTGAAATAATGGGTGGTGGAGAAGGTGAAGGTGATGCCATGGGAGCTGTGATGGTCGATACCGGCAGCGCAGCGCAGGAATGGGGACGTATTCAACAACAGAAAAAAGGTCAAACTGATAAACAGAAAAAACCAGAACCTGTAGTCGAAGAGAAGAAACCAGAGCCTGAACCTGAACCAAATCAGCAAGAAATTGCGAAACAAGAAGAGATTAAGCGTCAGCAGGAAATTCAACGTCAAAAAGAACTTGAAAAACAAAAGCAGCAAGAAATTGAAAAGCAAAAACAGCAACAAGAACTTGCTCGTCAAGAGGCGTTAGAAAAGCAGAAACAAGCTGAAGAAGCGAAAGCAAAACAAGCGGCTGAAGCAGCGAAATTAAAAGCTGATGCAGAGGCGAAACGTTTAGCGGCAGCCGCTAAACAGGCTGAGGAAGAGGCAAAAGCTAAAGCACAAGCCGAAGCTCAAAAAGCGAAAGAAAAAGCGGAAGCAGATGCTAAAGCCAAGGCTGAGGCAAAAGCGAAAGCGGATGCCGAAGCAAAAGCGAAGGCTAAGGCAGAAGCCGATGCGAAAGCCAAAGCGGAAGCCGATGCGAAGGCGAAAGCAAAAGCTGAGGCTGATGCAAAAGCGAAAGCCGATGCTGAGGCGAAAGCAAAGGCTGAAGCAAAAGCGAAAGCGGATGCCGAAGCGAAAGCGAAGGCTGAAGCAAAAGCTAAGGCAGATGCAGAAGCGAAAGCAAAAGCTGATGCAGCAAAACGTAAAGCAGATCAAGCGGCTTTAGATGACTTCATGAACGGCGGAGATGTCGGTGGTGGTAGTGCATCTAAAGGTGGTAATGCAAATAAAGGCGGTACACAAGGCAGTGGTGCAGGACTTGGTGCTGGAGATGGTGGTAAAGTTGGTGACCAATATGCGGGTGTCATTAAACGTGAAATTCAACGCCGTTTCTTAAAAGACCCAAGCTTTGCCGGTAAAGTTTGTAGCATTAAAATCCAACTCGGTCGAGATGGTACTATTTTAGGCTATCAACGCGTTTCAGGACCTGATGATATTTGTACTGCAGCATTAAGTGCGGTAGCTAGAACGAAAAAAGTTCCAGCAGCACCATCTGATGCTATTTATGAAAAATATAAAGCGCCGACTATCGATTTTGATATCAATGCTCGATAATCGGTTTTAGGAAAGTAACAACGTTAAAATAAGGTGATTAAATGAAATTGATCAAACGTGTTATGGGGCTATTTGTGGTGATGTTTGCATTTGCAAGCACAGCAATGGCAGAAGATGAAGTTCGAATTGTGATTGATGAAGGTGTTGATGGCGCTCGTCCTATCGCAGTTGTTCCTTTCGCGGGTTCTGCACCTGAAAATATTGGTCAAATTGTTGCAGATGACTTACGTAATAGTGGTAAATTTAACCCAATTCCAGTAAGTCAAATGCCACAACAACCAACGACTGCAGCAGAAGTGAAACCAGAAGCTTGGACTGCTTTAGGTATTGATGCTGTTGTGGTTGGTCAAGTAACATCAACTGGTAGCGGTTATAACATTTCTTATCAGTTAGTTGATACTGTGGGCGCATCAGGTACACCAGGTGCAGTGCTTGCACAAAATAGCTATACAGTGACGAATAAATGGTTGCGTTACGGTGCACATACTGTGAGTGATGAAGTATTTGAAAAATTAACCGGTATTCGTGGTGCATTCAGAACACGTATTGCTTACGTAGTGCAAAAAAATGGTGGTTCACAACCTTATGAAGTTCGTGTAGCAGATTATGATGGTTACAATCAATTCATCGTAAATCGTAGCTCACAACCAATTATGTCTCCAGCATGGTCTCCAGATGGTAAACGTTTAGCTTACGTATCTTTTGAGAACAAAAAATCACAACTTGTTGTACAAGACTTAGGTTCTGGTTCTCGTAAAGTGGTTGCTTCTTTCCCAGGACATAACGGTGCGCCAGCGTTCTCTCCAGACGGTTCTAAACTCGCATTTGCGTCTTCACAAGATGGTTTATTAAACATCTATGTAATGAGTTCAAATGGCGGTACACCTACTCAATTAACTCGCGGTGCGGGTAATAATACAGAGCCATCATGGTCTCCAGATGGTAGCTCAATTCTCTTTACTTCAGATAGAAGTGGTTCACCACAAGTTTATCGCATGAGCGCAAGTGGTGGTGGTGCATCACCAGTTGGTGGTCGCGGTAGTGCGCAAATCAGTAGTGATGGTAAAACGCTTGTGATGATCAATGGTAATAACAATGTGGTGAAACAAGATCTCACCAGTGGTAGCTCTGAAGTATTAAGTACATCTTTCTTAGGTGAAAGTCCAAGTATTTCTCCTAATGGTATCATGATTATTTACAGCTCTACACAAGGGCTAGGAAAGGTGTTACAATTAGTTTCTGCAGATGGTCGCTTTAAAGCGAGTCTTCCAGGAAGTAATGGCCAAGTGAAATTTCCAGCTTGGTCTCCATACTTGACTAAATAAAAAAAACTCATTGAGGAGAAATCTAATGAACAAATTTGTTAAATCATTATTAGTTGCTGGTTCAGTAGCTGCATTAGCAGCATGTAGCTCATCAAACAACGATGCAGCAGGCAACGGTGCTAACAACGGTCAAACTTTCGGTGGTTACTCTGTTGAAGATCTTCAACAACGTTACAACACCGTTTACTTCGGTTTCGATAAATTCAACATCGAAGGTGAATACGTTCAAATCTTAGATGCGCACGCTGCATACTTAAATGCAACTCCAGCTTCTAAAGTTGTTGTTGAAGGTAACACTGACGAACGTGGTACTCCAGAGTACAACATCGCTTTAGGTCAACGTCGTGCTGATGCAGTTAAAGGTTTCTTAGCTGGTAAAGGTGTTGACGCTGGTAAAGTATCAACTGTTTCTTACGGTGAAGAAAAACCTGCAGTGTTAGGTCACGATGAAGCAGCATACTCTAAAAACCGTCGTGCAGTGTTAGCATACTAATTTTTAGAGAATTTTGATTCTTAGAAAAAAGGAGGGTAGAAATACTCTCCTTTTTTATTTGCCCTAAGATATTGTCAGAAATTGACGAGTATTCACGCAATTAACACAATTTCTTCAGATTTTTCTTGCGTCAGAAAATAAAATCGGTAATATACGCACCTGTTACGAAATGATGTGGGTCGTTAGCTCAGTCGGTAGAGCAGCGGACTTTTAATCCGTTGGTCGAAGGTTCGAATCCTTCACGACCCACCACTTTTATTTCGAAGATTTCCCAAATGGGTCGTTAGCTCAGTCGGTAGAGCAGCGGACTTTTAATCCGTTGGTCGAAGGTTCGAATCCTTCACGACCCACCACCTATTTTACAAATCATGATTAAACCGGTTGGGTTGTTAGCTCAGTTGGTAGAGCAGCGGACTCTTAATCCGTCGGTCGAGAGTTCGAGCCTCTCACAGCCCACCAGTCAACATCTTATTATCCTGTTTATCAATAAATTTACAAAAAAGTAAAATATTTTTAAAATTCTTGACTATATTTGGCGGTTATTATGGTAGAATATCCACAAATTTAAGTCGGGCTTAAAATGTTACAAAATATTCGTATTGTTTTGGTTGAAACATCGCATAGTGGAAATATCGGTTCTGCAGCACGCGCGATGAAAACGATGGGATTATCCAACCTTTACTTAGTGTCACCAAAATCGGTAGATGAGCAATCTATTGCGTTAGCTGCAGGCGCTGATGACGTAGTACGTAATGCTCACATCGTTGATACTTTTGAACAAGCAATAGAAGATTGCTCATTAGTGATTGGTACCAGTGCGAGATTACGCCATTTACAGAGTACACTGATTGAACCGAGAGAATGTGCAGAAAAAGCTTGTGCACATCAAGGTCAAGTGGCGATTGTATTTGGTCGTGAACGTGTTGGACTCACAAATGAAGAATTACTTAAATGCCGTTATCATTTAACTATTCCTGCGAATCCTGAGTATTCCTCGCTAAATTTAGCGATGGCAGTGCAGTTGGTAAGTTATGAAATGCGAATGGCATTTTTAGTCAAAGAGAGAACGGAAAGTACACTTTCAACAATAGAAAATATCTATCCAACAGCACAAGAAATAGAATATTTTTTTGCTCATACGGAACAGGTTTATAAGTCTCTTGGTTTTATTCAAAATCAAGGGGTTATGCAAAAATTAAGACGGCTTTATAACCGTTCTTCTTTGGAAAAAAATGAATTAAATATTTTGCGTGGAATGTTAAGTGCAGTTGAAAAACGCCTTGCTCTGCAAAAAGAGTAAAATTGACTATCATAGTCAGATATGTAAACTATCTAAATGATGATTAATAGGGATGCTTTATGAAGCTTACATCTAAAGGACGATATGCGGTTACCGCAATTTTAGATATCGCATTACATGCTGGAACTGATCCGGTTTGTTTAGCAGATATTTCAGAACGTCAAAGTATTTCACTTTCTTATCTTGAGCAATTATTTGCAAAATTGCGCCGAGGTGGATTAGTAAAAAGCGTTCGAGGCCCAGGTGGTGGCTATCGTTTAGCATTGCCAGCCGATCAAATTTCTATCGGTATGGTGATCTCTGCCGTCAATGAGAACATTAATGTCACAAGATGTCTTGGAAAAGGAAACTGTAAAGGTGGCGTTGAATGTTTAACTCATTCTTTATGGCAAGATTTAAGTGATCGAATTTCTGATTTTTTAGATGAGATTACGTTAGCTGAACTTGTAGAGAAAAAATCAGGGAAGCACAAAGTTCATAAAGATTTTGATGACTTGGTTGTCGTTAACCAATAATAGGAAAGTAGATTAAAGTGCGGTCAAATTGATAGCATTTTTTGTAGTTTTTAGGAGTGAAAATGAAATTACCCATTTATTTAGATTATGCAGCAACATGTCCAGTTGATGAACGTGTGGCTAAAAAAATGATGGAATATCTAACCATTGATGGTGTATTCGGTAATCCAGCATCTCGTTCACATAAATTTGGCTGGCAAGCAGAAGAAGCGGTTGATATTGCACGTAATCAAATTGCTGATTTGATTGGTGCAGATTCTCGTGAAATTGTGTTTACTTCAGGCGCAACAGAAGCAGATAACCTTGCTATTAAAGGTGCGGCTCATTTTTATCAAACAAAAGGTAAACACATCATTACTTGCAAAACTGAACATAAAGCTGTATTGGATACTTGTCGTCAGTTGGAACGTGAAGGCTTTGAAGTGACCTATTTAGAGCCAGAAGAAGATGGTTTAATCGATCTTGAGAAATTCAAAGCGGCATTACGTCCAGATACGATTCTTGTATCAATTATGCACGTGAATAATGAGATTGGCGTGATCCAGGATATTAAAGCAATTGGTGAGCTTTGCCGTGCAAATAAAACGATTTTCCACGTAGATGCGACCCAAAGTGTCGGTAAAGTCGAAATTAATCTTGCCGAATTACCGGTTGATTTGATGTCAATGTCTAGCCATAAATTGTACGGACCAAAAGGTATCGGTGCATTATATGTTTGTCGTAAACCTCGCGTTCGTTTAGAAGCAATTATCCATGGTGGTGGTCACGAGCGTGGTATGCGTTCTGGTACATTACCTGTACACCAAATTGTGGGTATGGGGGAAGCTTATCGTATTGCAAAAGAAGAAATGGCGACAGAGATTCCTCGTATCAGAGCTTTACGCGATCGTTTATATAATGGCTTGAAAGAAATTGAAGAAACCTATGTAAATGGCTCAATGGAACACCGTGTAGCAAATAACTTGAACATCAGCTTTAACTATGTTGAAGGTGAATCATTAATGATGGCATTGCGTGATGTGGCAGTTTCTTCTGGTTCTGCTTGTACTTCAGCGAGTCTAGAACCATCTTATGTATTACGTGCATTAGGTCGCAATGATGAATTAGCACATAGCTCAATTCGTTTCACACTTGGTCGTTGGACAACGGAAGAAGAAATTGATTACACCATTAATTTAACACGTAATGCAGTAGCAAAACTTCGTGAATTATCGCCACTTTGGGATATGTTCAAAGAAGGCATTGATTTAAATACTATTGAGTGGTCAGCCCACTAATTTTAAAGGCGGCTAGACTGCCTGATAGCAACTTATTTAGGAAAGGAACATAATATGGCATACAGCGAAAAAGTTATCGATCATTATGAAAATCCACGCAACGTAGGTTCGATGGATAAAAAAGATAATTCAGTAGGAACGGGTATGGTTGGTGCGCCAGCTTGTGGTGACGTTATGCAGTTACAAATTAAAGTAAATGATAGCGGCATTATTGAAGATGCAAAATTCAAAACTTATGGTTGTGGTTCTGCGATTGCTTCTAGCTCTTTAATTACCGAATGGGTAAAAGGCAAATCTTTAGATGAAGCAGGCGCAATTAAAAACAGTCAAATTGCGGAAGAACTTGAATTACCACCGGTAAAAGTTCACTGCTCAATTTTAGCAGAAGATGCAATTAAAGCCGCTATTGCTGACTATAAAAATAAACAAGGTAAGTAATCAAAAGTGCGGTGGAAAATGACCACACTTTATACTTCATATATGAGCGTCGAGAAATTAAGCCCTTAGGAAGGTGCAGTTGTCATGACATTAGAGAAAAAAATTGCGATTGCTAGTGTGGTATTATGTTTGCTTACATCATTTGCATTTTCTCTTCATTTGGTCTTTGCAGATTCCTATTTGGTTGAAGAAGAAACTTCAGTTCGGATTCAGATATTTTTGGGTATCCTAGCTTTGTCTTGGGGATCAATGATTGCATCGTTTATTTTATATACGAGATTACGTAGTGCAGCAGTATCAGCGGCAGCTTTGCTTGCATTTGCTATCTATGTGCTACTTATTTATTTATTTGTAAAAGATAGCGCTTCAGGTGGCGTATATATCTGGCTTGCATATTCTGTTTGGTGTGTAGTTTGCTTTGGATTATCAATTTTAATAGTGCTATTTAAGCCGACAATTTTTACTTGCTCAGCAAAATCAGCATTTTTCTCAACACTCATTATCAACGCAGCTTCTTTATCAATTGTGATACTTTAGACTATGTAGGAACAATTTATGTCTATGACATTAGAGAAAAAAATTGCTATTGCTAGTGTGGCATTATGTTTGCTTACACCACTTGCACTTTTGCTCTATTTTGAGTTTACAAATCCCTATGAGATTAAAACCTCACTTCGGATTCAGTTATTTTTTCGTAACCTAGCTTGGTTTTGGGGCCCAATGATCGCATCGTTTATTTTATATACAAGATTACGTAGTGCTGCTGTAACGGCTTCAGCTTTATTGGCTTTTGCTCTTCATGCATTACTTTCTTATTTACTTGCAAAAGATGGCGGTTTAGGTGGCGAATTTATCTGGCTTCTATATTCTGTTTGGGGTGCGGCTTGTTTTGTATTGTCAAGTTTAATTGTACTCTTTAAGCCTGCAATTTTTATCCGCTCCGCAAAATCAGCATTTTTCTCAACACTCATTATCAACCTATTGGCGGTACCTTTAGCAATAATGATATTTAAAATTATGTAGGAATAGATCATGTCTATAACATTAACTGAAAAAGCGGCAGAACGAGTTCGTAATTTTCTTACAAACCGTGGAAAAGGCATCGGTTTACGCTTAGGTGTGAAAACATCAGGTTGTTCGGGTTTAGGCTATGTGCTTGAATTCGTTGATGTGCTCAATGATGACGATCTTGTTTTTGAGCAGCATGGCGTGAAAGTCATCGTCGATCCAAAAAGCTTAGTTTATTTAAATGGCATTGAGCTAGATTACGTTAAAGAAGGCTTGAACGAAGGCTTTAAATATAACAACCCGAACGTGAAAGAATCTTGTGGTTGTGGTGAGAGTTTCCACGTTTAAGGAATAGAAATGACAAATCCTTTTGCTATTTTTGATTTGCCCGTTGCTTTTAATGTTGATCAAGCCCTTTTATCTGAGCGTTATTTAGTGCTTCAAAAGAGTTTGCATCCAGATAATTTTGTTACAGCAGATGCGCAAGAACAACGCATTGCAATGCAAAAGTCGACAGAAGTTAATGATGCATTAAAAACCTTGAAAGACCCAATTTTACGTGCGGAAGCAATTATTGCGTTAAATACGGGCGAAGCACAGGATTTAGAACAAAAGAGCACGCAAGATGTGGCATTTTTGATGCAGCAATTAGAATGGCGAGAAGAGCTCGAAAATATTGAGCAAAGCCAGGATGAGAATGCATTAGAATCCTTTGCAAAACGCGTTAAAAAAGAAACAAAAGAAATGTTGACTGCACTTGAAACACAGCTTAATGAGCAACAATGGTCAACTGCTGCACAATTCTGCGATAAATTACGTTTTCTAAAAAAATTGGCAGATGAAATTAGCCAAGTAGAAGAACGTCTATTTGAATTATAATCTTGAGGGCGTTTAATACGCCCTTTTCGCTATTGATAAATGGGCTGCCGCCCTCATACTAATGAAACCCGATTATGCAAACTTTAGAACAACTGACTGATGCCTCAAAATCTGCGTGGGTAACCATTTCCCAATGGATTGAGCGCGCTCGTAATCATTGTGAGGTGATTAAAAAAGATCAATCTAGTTCAGAACGTGAGCTTTTCACTATGCAAATGCCCACTTCTTCTCCGATGGGCGCTGTAATTTATGAAACCGGTGGCATTTTAATCCATCATGGTTGGTTACGTATATTGGGGTCAGGTAGTTTTAAATTACCACGTGGATTAATGGACTGGAATTTCAGCAAATCCTTTAATCAATCAGGCGATAAACCCAAATATTTGCTCGTTGCAGACGATGTCATTGGTGGTTATTTTGCTTTAAATGGTGGCTCTTTAGGTTCTAATCTCGGTAAGATTTATTATTTTTCACCAAAAGACTTAACTTGGCATGATTTAAATTTTACCTATACAGATTTCTTGGCTTGGGCATTAAATGGTGACATTGAAGCATTTTACCAAAATCTGTTTTGGCAAAATTGGCAAGAGGATGTAAAACAACTCGATGGTAACCACATGATTGTTTTTACACCCGAGCTTTCAGAAGATAAGACGACTGATATTAATCAGCGTGAACGACGCGAAGTCAACATAGAAACCCATTACAACGCAAGTTTCACCGAACAAGATAAATTTGCACAAGCTTATTCAGTGGCATAACGAGCCCTTAACGAATTAATTATTAGAGATAAAGAGATATGGCATTACTCCAAATTGCAGAGCCAGGACAAACGGCTGCACCACATCAACATCGTCTTGCGGTAGGGATTGATTTAGGTACAACAAATTCTTTAGTTGCCGCTGTACGTAGCGGTCAAGCCACCATTTTAAATGATGAACAAGACAGAAGCCTTGTGCCTTCAGTTGTGTATTATGGTGAAAATGAAAAACTTGTGGGTACCGAAGCATTTGCCAAAGCTGCAATTGATCCTAAAAATACGATTATTTCGGTTAAACGTTTGATTGGTCGTAGTCTTGCAGATGTGCAATCACGTTACACAAACTTACCCTATGAGTTTGTGGCAAGTGAAAATGGCTTGCCATTATTGGTCACACATCAAGGCAAAAAAAGCCCGATTGAAGTTTCTGCGGATATTTTATCTCGTTTAAATCATATTGCAGAACAACGCCTTGCAGGTGAGCTTTCTGGCGTGGTGATTACCGTACCTGCTTATTTTGATGATGCTCAACGCCAAAGTACAAAAGATGCGGCACGTCTCGCAGGGTTAAATGTATTACGTTTATTAAATGAACCCACTGCTGCAGCAGTGGCGTATGGCTTAGATAGCGGAAAAGAAGGCGTCATCGCTGTTTATGACTTAGGTGGTGGTACCTTTGATATCTCGATTTTACGCTTATCCAAAGGCGTATTTGAAGTGTTAGCAACGGGTGGAGATACTGCCTTAGGTGGTGATGATTTTGACCATTTAATTGCAGATTGGATTATTGAACAAACGGGTATTCAACCACAAAATGTAAATGAGCAGCGTGAGCTTTTAAGCTTAGCGACTCAGACTAAAATTACTTTAACGAGTGAGCAAAGTGCGGTCATTTCTTGGCGCGGATTTGAAGGTGAGTTAAGTCGTGAGCAATTCAATGAATTAATCCATTCATTGGTAAAACGTTCTTTATTAACCTGTCGTCGTGCATTGAAAGATGCGCATGTTGACGCTGAGGACGTACAAGAAGTGGTTATGGTTGGAGGCTCAACTCGCGTGCCTTACGTACGTGAGCAAGTGGGCGAATTCTTCGGTAAAACCCCATTAACATCGATTGATCCAGATAAAGTAGTAGCCTTAGGTGCAGCAATTCAAGCGGATATTTTAGTAGGCAACAAGAATGACAGTGATATGTTATTACTCGATGTTGTGCCACTTTCTTTAGGTATTGAAACCATGGGCGGTTTAGTGGAGAAAATCATTCCACGCAACACCACGATTCCAGTGGCTCGCGCACAAGAATTTACCACCTTTAAAGATGGTCAAACTGCGATGACTGTACATGTGGTACAAGGAGAGCGTGAGTTAGTGGATGATTGCCGTTCTTTAGGTCGTTTTACGTTACGTGGCATTCCACCAATGGTAGCAGGTGCAGCCCATATTCGAGTGACTTATCAAGTGGATGCGGATGGCTTATTAAGTGTAACCGCCATGGAAAAATCCACTAAAGTCCAAGCATCGATTCAAATTAAGCCTTCTTATGGCTTAACGGATGAAGAAGTAACCGCAATGATTAAAGCCTCTTTTGATAATGCTCAAGATGATATGCAAGCCCGTGAATTAGCCGAGCAGCGCGTTGAGGCTGATCGTGTGATTGATAGCGTAATTGTGGCATTGCAACAAGATGGGGCGGACTTATTAACCGAATCTGAATTCCATCAAATTGAACATGCATTGAAACAATTAATGGATGTAAAAGAAGGTACAGATCGTCATGCGATTGCGCAGGGAATTAAAGCTCTTGATGTGGCAACTCAAGAATTTGCGACAAGACGCATGAATAAATCCATTCATCAAGCGCTGACAGGTAAATTTGTGTCAGATATTGAGCAGTAAAGTGCGGTTATAAATTAACGAGTTTTTATATTGAGGAAAGTAATATGCCAAAAGTGATTTTTTTACCGAATGAAGAATTCTGTCCAGAGGGTATGGTAGTAGATGCAGCAGCAGGCGAAAACTTATTAGAAGTGGCACATAATGCAGGCGTTGAAATCCACCACGCTTGTGATGGTTCTTGTGCTTGTACAACATGCCATGTTGTGATTCGTGAAGGGTTTGATTCATTAAATGAAGCCAGCGATCAAGAAGAAGATATGTTGGATAAAGCCTGGGGCTTAGAAATGGATAGCCGTCTTTCTTGCCAATGTATCGTGGGTGATGAAGATTTAGTGGTGGAAATCCCTAAATATAATATCAACCATGCGAATGAGGCGGCTCACTAATGAAATGGACTGATGCCCAACTTATTGCAGAAGAGTTGTATGATCGTAATCCAGATCTCGATCCTAAAACAGTACGTTTCACGGATTTGCATAAGTGGATTTGTGAACTAGACGATTTTGATGATGATCCAATGAAATCTAATGAGGGTATTCTTGAAGCGATTTTGTTGAAATGGTTAGATGAATACGAGTAATTAATGAGATTAATAAAGCGAGCTGAGAGGCTCGCTTTTTTGTTTTAAGAATTTACCCCAAAATAGAACCGCACTTTATTGTTAAAGTGCGGTTATTTTTATTGCTGTTTTTAATTATTTTTTCTTCGCGTATTTCAAGGAGTCAATAGCAACCGCGAGGATGATAATGCTACCTTTAATGATATATTGCCAGTAAGGGTTTACACCGATATAAGTTAAACCGTAGTTAATAACGGTGAAGATGATAACACCCGTGATTACACCGATAACAGTACCCACACCACCAGCGAAAGATACACCACCTACTACGCAGGCAGCAATCGCATCTAATTCATACATGAAACCGAGGTTGTTGGTTGCACTACCGATACGCCCAGCTTCTAACATACCACCGAATGCATAGAACATACCTGCAATCATGTAAATCACAACAAGGTTACGTGCTACGTTTACGCCAGATACTTTTGCTGCTTCAGGGTTACCACCGATAGCAAAGATATTTTTACCGAAGCGTGTTTTATTCCACATTACCCAAACTAAGAATGCACAAATCGCCGCATAAATAGTGATGTAGGATAATTTGAACGAACCAAGTCTGAAGAAGCCTTGTGCGAAGTTAGAGAAAGATTCACTGAAACCTGCAATTGGTGAACCACCTACGCCATCATAATAAAGTGAGTTGAAACCGTAAACGATGATCATGGTACCCATGGTTGCAATGAACGGGGTTACATTGAGATAAGCGATAACTAAACCATTCACTAAGCCGATTACAGCACCTACTGCACAAACAGTCAGGATAACTACTGGAATAGGAATTTCACCTAAATCAGGGAACACGCGGTTCATGTTTTCCATTGATTGCAAGAGGGTAGCAGAAATAACCGCTGCTAAACCTACTTGGCGACCGGCAGATAAGTCGGTACCTTGAGTGATAAGCAAGCCTGCAACACCTAGGGCAATAATGAGACGGACGGATGATTGAGTTAAAATGTTACTAAAGTTGCGAACATTCAAGAATGTTGGATCTTGTGCGATGATGATGCCAAGTAAAATCAACAACACAAAATAAATCGCATTTTGTTTTAAGAAATCGAATGATTTATTTTTTGGTAAGGCACTCATAATTTGTTCCTTTATGATTTATAAATATTTTGCGGCAAGTTGCAAAATTTCTTCTTGAGACGTTTTTGCCGTTTCAACGATGCCTGCAACACGACCATTACTCATGACCAAAATTCGGTCTGTTACGCCTAATAATTCCGGCATTTCTGATGAAATCATAATGATGCCTTTATCTTTTTTAGCGAGTTCTTGAATGAGCTGATAAATTTCAAATTTTGCCCCAATATCAATACCACGAGTTGGTTCGTCGAGCATTAAGATATCTGGTTGGGTTAAAAGCCAACGGCCGATAATGACTTTTTGTTGGTTACCACCAGAAAGCGAGCCAATTGTTGTTTTGTGAGAAGGTGTTTTTACGTTCATCGCATCAATCACCCATTGTGTATCGCTCGCCATTTTTTTGTTGCTGAGCAATTTCCAAGGAGTGAGGTAAGATTTCATATTTGAAATCAAAGAGTTAAATTCAATACTTAGGTTTGAATAAATCCCGGTTGAACGACGTTCTTCAGTCACCAAAGCAAAACCGTGGTTAATCGCCTCAAGTGCGGTATGATTTTTCACGATTTTTCCGTTGAGCTTGATCGTCCCTTCTTTTAATTCGCGTACACCAAAAATGGCTTCCACAATATCGGTTCGTTTTGCACCAACAAGACCTGCAATACCTAAAATTTCACCTTTGCGTAAATTAAAGGAAACATCTTGAATAGAAGGTTGGTTCACCGCAGTTAAATGTTCCACTTCAAGTGTGATTTCTTTTGGTACGTTAGTTCTTTCAGGGAAACGTTGTGTTAATTCACGGCCTACCATCATTGAAACAATTTCTTCCATGGTGGTGCCTTTAACTTCAACGGTATTGATCCATTTACCATCACGAAGAATGGTGATTTCATCACAAATTTTGAAGATTTCATCCATTTTGTGTGAAATATAGATAATGCCACAACCGCGATCTTTTAATTTTTGAATAATTTTGAAAAGATGTTCCACTTCTTTTTCTGAAAGTGAGGATGTTGGTTCATCCATAATTACGATTTTAGCGTTATAAGAGAACGCTTTCGCAATTTCGATCATCTGCATTTGTGAAACGGAAAGTTTGGCCACTTTTTCTTTTGGATCAACATCAATATCCAATTCATCGAAAATCGCTTTGGTATCACGATACATTTTGGCGTGATCCACAAAAGGACCTTTAAGTGGGTAGCGACCTAACCATAAGTTATCCATTACACTAGTTTGACGCACCAAGTTAAGTTCTTGGTGAACCATTGAAATCCCATTTTCAAGGGCTTCTTTTGATGTTTTAAAATCAACAGGTTTGCCTAAGAATAAAATTTCACCTTCGTCTTTTGCATAAATTCCGAAGAGGCATTTTAATAATGTAGATTTACCCGCCCCGTTTTCGCCCATTAAGGCGTGAACAGAGTGAGAACGAACTGTTAGATTGGCGTGATCAAGGGCTTTTACACCGGGGAAAGACTTACTGACATCCGTCATTGTCAGTAGTACATCACTGTCTTGGGTTTGAGTTGTCATATCCAACCTCATCAAAAAGGGGGAAAGGGAATTTGGGTTTCCTTTCCCCCTAAAATTAAAGAAAAGCAATAGATTTTCTTATTTTAAGAATTCACTTAGGTTATCTTTATCTACACCAACATAAGGGATACGTACCACACGGTTTTCTAATTTCCATTGTGTACCTTCTGTTGCTGCTTTACCGTTAGCAAGGTTTGCAGAAAGTTGAACAACTGCTTTACCTTGGTTAACACCATCGTTTAACACAGTACCAGCAATTTCGCCTTTCTTAATTAATTGAAGCACTTCTGGTAATGCATCCACACCAAAGATTGGTAATTTTTTACCGTGTGCTTTGGTTGCTTCTAATGCACCTAACGCCATACCATCATTGTTTGAAATGATCATTTCAATTTCGTTAGCTTTAGAGCTAGATAACCATGCATCCACTTTATCTTTAGCCATTGCTGCATCCCACATACCGGTATCAATAAATAATTGTTCGGTTTGGATACCTTTAGCATTTAATTGCTCAATTACATATTTAGTACGTGCTTCTGCGTCTGGGTGGCCTGGCTCACCTTTTAATAATACATATTGGATTTTACCATCTTTGTTTAAGTCTAAGGCTGGCATTGCTTTCCATTGTTTTGCAATTAAGTCACCTTGGATTAAACCAGATTCTTTCGGGTCTGTACCAACATAGTAAGCGTGATCGTAGCTACCAATTGCTTTTGCACCTGGGTCTTTATTGAAGAAAACAACAGGAATGTCATCTTGTTTAGCTTTCTTGATAACAGTTGAAGCTGCTGCTGGGTCTACTAAGTTAATCGCTAAAGCTTTTACACCTTTAGAAAGCAAACCATCTACTTGGTCATTTTGAATAGATTGTGCATTTTGAGAGTCATTCATTAATAACTCAATGCCGCCAAGCGCTTTCGCTTCTTTATCGATTTCTTTACGCATTAATGACATGAAGTTGTCATCATATTTATAAATGGTAACACCAATACGGTTATCGGCTGCGAAACCTGAAGTTGCTGAACCTAAACCGATTGCTAAAGCGACTGCACTTAATACTGCTGTTTTTTTCATAAAAACGCTCCTATGTAGAGAAAGAGATTTTATTGTTGATTTTTTATATATCAAATAGAGGAATGTTGCGTACATCTATTGCAACTGAATCCATCATAACGAAATCAAAACCGTTAATCTGTGATCAAACTCACATAAATGAAAACGATTACATAGCAATGTTTAAATTTGTGATCTCCATCACGGTTTTATTGCATTTTCTACGGAAAAACGTCTCACCAATGTTGGATTAAATTGGACAACAGTAGGTGTGACAATAGATGAATCGACTAAACTTAATGCCAGTTTTGCTGCATAATTTGCCATTAAATCAATTGGATATCGAACAGTAGTGAGCTTCGGAATTAAATATCGAGCAATCGGCATATCATCAAATCCCACAATGGAAAATTGTTTCGGGACTTTGATATTGTTTTCATTTAAAACGGAAATTGCCCCCGCTGCCATCGTATCGTTATAGGCCACCACTGCGGTTAAATTGGAGTTGTAGCTCAATAAATCAATCATGGCTTTCTCACCGCCCTCAAAATCAGGCGAATTATGCACAATGGCTTGTTCTACAATGGGGAAGTTATGTGCTTCTAAGGCCTCTAAGTAGCCTTCCTTGCGCTCAGTTTCATCTAAAATACCGTGATTAGATCCAATGTAGGCGATGTGCTTATGGCCATAACGAATCAGCATTTCAGTAGCAAGATAGGTACCTTGGCGATTATCGAGGCTGACACAACGATTTTCATAACCTGCAATTACACGGTTAATCACAACCATACCCGGTACATTTTCGAGATAATGACGTAATTCTTCGTCTGAAAGGGCTTTGGAATGAACAACCAAACAGCTACAACGCTTGCGTAGCAAGGTATCAATCGCTTCACGCTCTTTTTCAGCATGGTGATAGCCAATACCGATCAAAATCGTTTTTTGATGCTCTTCAGCAACTTTATCGACTGATTTGACCAAGATAGCAAAAAACGGATCTGTTACATCAGTAACCACCACGCCAATGGTATCAGTATTTTGTACTGCTAGAGCTTGTGCGTTTGCATTGGGTTGATAATTTAAGACTTCCATCGCGCGTTGTACTGAATAACGGGTTTTTTCACTTACGGAAGGAGAGTGATTAATCACCCGGGAAACAGTGGCAACCGACACGCAAGCTAATTCAGCAACATCTCGAATTGTAGGCATAACAGGGCTCTCATTCATTTTTTCATGGTAATTATCATAGTAAATTTGAATAAAATTGAAAGCGGTTACTTTCAAAAATGCTACATTCGTCACAAAAAAGAGATTAGACTAGTGCCTTATTTCCTGATTTTGTGATAATGATCACGGTTTATTTTTTTTAATTTGTTATCTTATGAAGAAAATTTTGTAATCGTTTACATTTTAGGAGCAAAAATATGAACGAAACCGTATTTGAACCGACAGATCATCCGCATCGTCGTTATAATCCGTTAATTGATCAATGGGTTTTAGTCTCACCACATCGCGCTAAACGTCCATGGCAAGGGCAACAAGAAAAAGTGGGTGAGGAACAAAAGCCAAGCCACGATCCAAATTGTTATCTTTGCCCACGTAATAAGCGTATTACCGGTGAACTTAATCCGGATTACCATAAACCTTATGTATTCAAAAATGACTTCTCGGCTTTATTAGAAGATACACCAGCGCCAGAACAATCAGCCGATCCGCTTTTTCAAATGAGCCAAGCACGTGGTGAAAGCCGTGTTATTTGTTTTTCGCCAGATCACAGTAAAACATTGCCATTATTGACCGAACTTGAAATTGAAGAAGTGATTAAAGTGTGGCAAGAGCAATTGCGTGAACTGGGTCAAAAATATCAGTGGGTTCAGATTTTCGAAAACAAAGGTGCGGCAATGGGATGCTCCAATCCCCATCCGCACGGACAAATTTGGGCAAACAGCTTTTTACCGAATGAAGTCGCGCGTGAAGATGTTGCTCAACGAAATTATTATGAAAAGCACGGTTCTGTACTTTTAGTGGACTACGTTCAAAAAGAATTAGAGAAAAAAGAACGTATTGTGGTGGAAACCGAGCATTGGATTGCGGTGGTGCCTTATTGGGCTGTATGGCCGTTTGAGACTTTGTTGTTGCCTAAAGTGCATGTAAAACGCTTAACAGAATTAACTGAAGCTCAAGCTAAAGATCTTGCCGTGATCTTGAAAAAATTGGCAACAAAATACGATAACTTATTTGAAACGTCTTTCCCTTATTCGATGGGCTTCCATGCTGCACCATTTAATGGCGAAGATAACGAACATTGGCAGGTTCATGCGCATTTTTATCCACCATTATTGCGTTCAGCTACAGTACGTAAATTTATGGTTGGTTATGAAATGCTAGGTGAAAGCCAACGTGATTTAACCGCAGAACAAGCTGCAGAAAGATTACGTGCGTTAAGCGAAGTGCATTACAAAGAACGTTAAGAAATAATTTCCCTCTTGAGTTAAGAGGGGTGTGAAAGATAAAGGAAAATGCTATGATTCCAATCCAAAAATCCCAACACATTTTTACGCAAAAATATAACAAGCAACCAGAACTGACCGTGTATGCGCCTGGTCGTGTAAACATTATCGGCGAACATACGGATTACAACGATGGCTTTGTGATGCCTTGTGCGATCAATTATGGTACAGCCATTGCGGGATCAAAACGTGCTGATCATATTTGGAATGTTTATGCCGCAGATCTTGATCTTGAGGATACCTTTTCTCTTAATGAAGATTTCCCTCAAAGTGAGCAAAAATGGGCGAATTATGTGCGCGGTGTCGTGAAATTTATTCAAGAACGCTGCCCGCAATTTAAACAAGGCGCTGATTTAGTCATTTCAGGAAATGTGCCACATTCTTCTGGTTTAAGTTCTTCGGCAGCGCTTGAAGTGGCGACGGGTAAGTTCTGCCAACAACTCAGTGATTTACCTTTAACACATACAGAAATTGCTTTAATTGGTCAAAAAGCTGAAAACAAATTTGTAGGCGCAAATTGTGGAAACATGGATCAATTAATTTCGGCTTTAGGACAAAAAGATCATCTCTTAATGATTGATTGCCGTAGCTTAGAAACACAGCCAACACCGGTACCGAAAGATGTCGCTGTTATTATTGTGAACTCAAATGTACCGCATGATTTGGTGACAGGTGAATACAACACACGCCGCTGGCAATGTGAAAAAGCCGCAGAGTTTTTTGGCGTAAAAGCCTTACGTGATGTGTCAGTAGAAGAATTCCAAAAAAGAGAAGCAGAATTGACCGCACTTAATGTTTTAGTGGCTAAACGCGCACGCCATGTGGTGACTGAAAACCAACGAGTACTTGATGCCGTTGAAGCATTAAAACATAACGATTTAACAAAATTAGGCGAATTAATGGGGCAATCTCACGAGTCCATGCGTGATGATTTCGAGATTACCGTGCCACAAATTGATTATCTTGTGGAACTCGCTCAATTAGTCATTGGTAAAACCGGTGGTGCGAGAATGACCGGCGGTGGTTTCGGTGGTTGCATTGTTGCCCTTGCTCCTCATGATAAAGTCGAAGCCGTGCGTAAAATCATTGCCGATAATTATGAAAAACAAACGGGCTTAAAAGAAGATTTCTATGTTTGC
Source organism: Haemophilus parainfluenzae (assembly GCF_014931395.1). Lineage (NCBI taxonomy): Bacteria > Pseudomonadati > Pseudomonadota > Gammaproteobacteria > Pasteurellales > Pasteurellaceae > Parahaemophilus > Parahaemophilus parainfluenzae. Next base: position 1,145,886 of record NZ_CP063120.1, read on the forward strand.
ACAGCCTCACAAGGAGTGAGTCTATGCTAGAAAAAACGGCGTTCAATGCACCAGATGGACAGCCTTATCAACTTGTTCAACTCACCAATTCAAATGGCATGACTGTGCAATTTATGGATTGGGGAGCCACTTGGCTTTCTTGTAAAGTCCCTGTGAATGGTGAGTTGCGAGAAGTGTTACTCGGCTGCAAAGTGGAAGATTATCCTCATCAGACTGCCTATTTGGGTGCAAGCATAGGGCGCTATGCGAACCGTATTGCTAACGCCCAATTTGAATTGGGTGAGCGAACAATCCATCTGGTCGCTAATCAAGGCAAACATCAATTACATGGTGGTAAGGAAGGCTTTGATAAACGCCGTTGGAAAGTGGAAGAGTGCGGTCAGAATTTTGTGCGTTTTTCCCTTGTATCTCCAGATGGCGATCAAGGTTTTGAAGGCAATGTACAAGTTAATGTGCTTTACACGCTGACCGATGAAAATAGCGTAAAAATTGAGTATGAAGCAGAAAGCGATAAAGATACTGCGCTGAACTTAACGAACCACGCTTATTTTAATTTAGAAAATACAGAGCAGGGCAGTGATGTACGAAATCATACACTACGCCTTAATGCGGATTTCTATCTGCCGGTTGATGGCGAAGGCATCCCGAATTCACCACTTAAACATGTGGTGAATACCAGCTTTGATTTTCGTGTGGCAAAACCAATCGCACAAGATTTCCAACAAGGCGATCAAGTGGTAACGAAAGGTTATGATCATTCCTTTATCGTCAATAAAGCATGGCAAAAACCTTGCGTATTATTGACTTCCCCTAATGAAGATTTAAGCCTTGAAGTGCTCACATCCCAAGCTGCATTACAGGTTTATACGGGAAACTATCTTGCAGGCACTCCAACTCGTGAAGGTGGCACTTATCAAGATTTCAGCGGCATAGCCCTTGAAACGCAATGCCTTCCCGATACCCCTAACCATCCCGAATGGCAAAATTATGGCGGTATTCAAAAAGCAGATGAACGCTATTACCAGTGGACAGAGTTTAGGTTTAAATAGGTAATCCTTGAAAGTGCGGTTAAAAACTATTGTGTTTTTAACCGCACTTTATTTTCAGCCATTTAGCTTAAGTTTTTTGCGATTTTTGTCAAAATATGCTACTTTTTACGCAGTCAATCCGACAGTAACACATTTAATTTTATGAACGAAGAACATTCGAGTAATCAAACTGAAACAACTAAAAAGTCTTTTTTCCAATCACTTATTGGGCGCTTTTTCCAAGGTGAGCTAAAAAACCGTGAAGAACTCGTGGAAGTGATTCGCGATTCAGAACAAAACGATTTAATCGATCAAAACACTCGTGAGATGATTGAAGGGGTAATGGAAATTGCCGAGCTTCGTGTACGCGATATCATGATCCCGCGCTCGCAAATTGTATTTATTGAATCGAATCAAGATCTCGATGCCTGTTTGAATACGATTATTGAATCCGCTCACTCTCGTTTTCCTGTGATTGCAGATACGGATGATCGCGATAATATTGAAGGTATTTTGCACGCAAAAGATTTGCTTAAGTTTTTACGTGAAGATGCGGAAGAGTTTGAACTTTCCAAGTTGTTACGTCCAGTTGTAATTGTGCCGGAAAGTAAACGTGTCGATCGCATGTTAAAAGATTTTCGTTCTGAGCGATTCCATATGGCGATTGTGGTGGATGAGTTTGGTGCAGTATCAGGTTTGGTGACCATCGAAGATATTCTCGAACAAATTGTCGGTGATATTGAAGACGAGTTCGATGAGGAAGATGTTGCGGATATTCGTCAGCTTTCTCGTCACACTTATGCTGTGCGTGCGCTAACGGACATTGATGATTTTAATGCGCAATTTAATACGCATTTTGATGATGAAGAAGTAGATACCATTGGTGGTTTAATCATGCAAGCCTTTGGGTATTTGCCTAAAAGAGGTGAAGAAATCACCTTAGAAAATATTCAATTTAAAGTGACTTCAGCCGATAGTCGTCGTTTGATTCAGGTACGCGTAACTGTGCCAGATGAGCATTTGTCGGATATGGAAGGCGTGGAAGAGCAAGCTGAGTAAGTTACTCAGTTTGACCGTATTCTTAGCCCCCTCTTTGCTAAAGAGGGGGAATATTTTTTTATAATATGGATAAAATGAATAAGTTAGTGATTTATCTTATTGCTCTGATTTCTGGTGTGATTGGCGTATTTGCCTTTTCGCCGTTTGATTATTGGGGATTAGCCTACGTATCCTTGGGTGGATTGCTGTTTGTGGCGAAAAATGCCAAAAAATCAACCGCACTTTTGGCCACTTTTTTGTGGTCGATGGGCTTTTTCTGTTTTGGTGTGAGCTGGTTGAATGTCAGCATTCATCAATTTGGTGGTGCTTCCCTTGGCGTGAGTTATCTCCTGGTGGGCTTACTTTCTGCCTACCTTGCACTTTATCCAATGCTTTTCACTTATTTAGTGCAACGTTTTCAGGTGCAAAGTGCAGTCATTTTTGCCGCGATTTGGACGTTGACAGAATTCTTGCGTGGTTGGGTGTTTACCGGTTTTCCTTGGTTACAATTTGGTTATACTCAAATCGACAGTCCATTTTATGGGATCGCGCCGATCTTTGGTGTCACGGGGATGACATTCTTTACTGTTTGGACAAGTGCGGTCATTTTTAATCTTGTTTTTTCATTATCGAAAAAACAATGGAATTTAGTCGGCGTGAATGCATTGCTATTATTGGTTGTGGGCGGATTAAGTGCTTATGCCGGTAAGGTGAATTTTGTTCAACCAAAAGAAGATAAAGGGCTAACTATCACGCTTGCACAAGGCAATATTGAGCAAAATTTAAAATGGGATCCTGAATATCTTTATGCCACGGTAGACATCTATCAAAAACAAATTTTGGCACATTTGGGCAAGTCTGATTTGATTATTTTACCCGAGTCTGCATTGCCAACTCTGGAAAATTCTATTACGCCATTTTTTGAAGCTTTAGATAAAGTCGCAAAAGAGAAAAACACGGAAGTGATGATTGGCACCGTGTATCGTGATGAGGAAAGCGGTAAATTATTAAATTCCATTGTGACGGCAGGGAATCCTGATTTCCCTTATGAATTAACGACAAAAAATCGTTACAGTAAACATCATCTCGTGCCATTTGGTGAGTATGTGCCGTTAGAAAGTTTGTTGCGCCCACTTAATTCTGTCTTTAATTTGCCAATGTCTGCGTTCCAAAGTGGCGATGCGGTACAACCGTCATTTATGGCGAAGCAACATGCTTTTGCACCGGCTATTTGTTATGAAATTATTTTTGGTGAGCAACTTCGTGAAAATCTGAAAAAAGAGACGGATTATTTGCTGACGATTTCTAATGATGCCTGGTTTGGTGATAGTATTGGCCCTTGGCAGCATTTACAAATGGCTAGAATGCGTGCGCTCGAATTAGGTAAACCATTAATTCGTGCAACCAATACAGGGATTTCAGTGTTTATTGATGCAAAAGGCAATATTGAAGCCCAAGCGCCTCAATTTGAGGAAACAACGCTGACCCATAAAATGGTGCCAACAGAAGGCAAAACACCTTATGCAGCATTAGGTAATTTACCTATTTATGTGTTGTCATTGATTTTTGTGTTATTACGTGGCTTCACGACGTTATTAAAGCGCCGCTTGAACCTTTCACAAAAATAGCAGTCAAAACGACCGCACTTTTTTAACGTGAGAGGAAAATAAATTTCTTCTTGTAAAACCAATGAGATTTTAATGAATAAAAATCTAATCGAAGTCAAAAACCTGACCTTTAAACGAGGTGAGCGTGTGATTTACGATAACCTGAATTTGAAAGTCCAACAGGGCAAAATTACGGCCATTATGGGGCCATCAGGGATCGGGAAAACTACGCTACTGAAATTAATTGGTGGTCAGTTGTATCCTGAACAAGGCGAGATTTTGTTTGATGGACAAGATATTTGTCGTCTTTCAAATCGCGAGCTTTACGAAGTACGTAAACGCATGGGAATGTTATTCCAATCAGGCGCTTTATTTACGGATATTTCCACGTTTGATAACGTGGCATTTCCGATTCGCGAGCATACCCGTTTGCCGGAAAGTCTAATTCGTCAAATTGTGTTGATGAAATTAGAAGCAGTAGGCTTACGCGGTGCGGCAGATTTAATGCCTTCAGAGCTTTCTGGTGGGATGGCGCGTCGTGCAGCATTGGCTCGAGCGATTGCACTTGATCCTGATTTAATCATGTTTGATGAGCCGTTTACGGGGCAAGATCCAATTAGCATGGGCGTAATCGTGAGCTTAATTAAACGCTTAAATGAAGCGCTGAACTTAACCTCTATTGTGGTTTCCCATGATGTTCAGGAAGTATTAAGCATTGCTGATTATGCCTATATTATTGCGGATAAACATGTGATTGCAGAAGGAACATCAGAACAACTGCTCGCGAGCCAAGATCCTCAAGTTGTGCAGTTCTTGAAAGGTGAAGCAGATGGTCCGGTAAAATTCCATTATCCGGCAGGTGATTATGTGGAGGAATTATTTAAATGATTGTTGATATGATTTCTTCACTTGGACGAAGCGTAATTAAATTTTTCCGTGCATTAGGCCGCTCAGGCTTTATGTTGTTTGGTGCATTAGTGGGTAAGCCACAAATTCGTCAACATTTTCCTTTATTAGTGAAGCAGTTATATGTATTAGGCGTACAGTCTTTATTGATTATCCTGCTTTCTGGTTTATTTATTGGAATGGTGTTGGGCTTACAAGGCTATGTAGTTTTGGTCGATTTTTCTGCTGAAACCAGCCTTGGACAACTTGTAGCGCTGTCTTTATTACGCGAATTAGGCCCAGTAGTGACCGCACTTTTATTCGCGGGGCGAGCAGGTTCTGCGTTAACGGCTGAAATTGGCTTAATGAAAGCCACAGAACAACTTTCCAGCCTTGAAATGATGGCAGTCGATCCACTACGTCGTGTGATTGCACCGCGTTTTTGGGCAGGCGTGATTGCGATGCCAATTCTTGCGATTCTCTTTACCGCGATTGGTATTTGGGGCGGCTCGCTTGTTGGCGTGGATTGGAAAGGTGTGGATGCAGGTAGCTTCTGGTCTGTGATGCAAAATGCCGTCAGCTGGAGCTATGACATTCTAAACGGATTTATTAAAAGCGTATTTTTCGCCATTGCGGTGGTGTGGATTGCGTTATTCAATGGTTATGATTGTATTCCAACATCTGAAGGTATCAGTCAGGCTACAACCAGAACGGTTGTCCACGCATCACTTGTGGTACTTGGGCTCGATTTCATCTTAACTGCCATTATGTTTGGGGCAGGCTAATAGGGTATTTTTATGCGACAAACAATTAAATATGAATTTTGGGTAGGCTTATTTTTACTACTCGGTATCGCTGCGTTAGTATTTTTAGGCTTACGTGTGGCAAATGTACAAGGTTTTGGTGAAACAAAATCTTACACAGTAACTGCAACTTTTGACAATATTGGTGGACTAAAAGTCCGTGCACCACTTAAACTTGGTGGGGTAGTCATTGGTCGCGTGTCTGACATTACGTTAGACGAAAAATCTTACTTGCCAAAAGTAAGCATTGCGATTAATGAAGAATATAAAGAAATTCCGGAAAACAGTTCGTTATCGATCAAAACATCGGGATTATTGGGCGAACAATATATCGCCTTAAGTATGGGCTTTGATGATGGTGAAACCGCGATGTTAAAAAACGGTAGCCAAATTCAAGACACTAAATCCGCAATGGTATTGGAAGATTTAATCGGCCAGTTCCTTTACGGTGATAAAAAAGCAGACGGTAATGCTGACAAAGCAGAATCAGATGTAAAATAATAATCTTTATTTAGGAGATTTATGATGAAATTTACTCAGTTTAAAAAATGGTTTAGCGTAATGGCATTTGCAGTGACCGCACTTTTTGTGACTCAAACTGTACGTGCAGAAACAAGCCCTTATGTGTTGATGCAACAAGCATCAGATAAGTTATTTGCCGATATCAAAAACAATCAGGCAAAAATTAAAAAGGATCCAAACTATTTACGTACAATCGTGCGTAATGATTTATTACCTTACGTGCAAGTAAACTATGCAGGTTCTTTAGTGTTGGGTTCATACTTTAAATCAACCACACCAGAACAACGTGAAAAATTCTTTAAAGCATTCAGCGATTTTATCGAACAAGCTTACGCGCAAGTGTTAACCGCTTACACCGATCAAAATATTCAAATTGAACCGGCTAAAGAAGTAGGCGACAAAAACCTTGTAAGCATTCGTGTAAACATCGTGCAAAATGGTGGACAAGCGCCAATTAAATTAGATTTCAAATGGCGTAAAAACAGTAAAACGGGCGAATGGCAAGCCTATGACATGGTTGCAGAAGGCGTGAGCATGGTTGTCACCAAACAAAACGAATGGAGCGGTATTTTACGTCAACAAGGTATTGATGCTTTAACAGCTCAAATTCAAAAATCTGCTGCAGCACCTGTGACATTGAGCAAATAAGCGAATGACTGCGTTAAAGTGGGATTTAATCCAAAATAATGATAAGATAGCTCTCCAATTATCTGGGGAGCTATCCTGCAACACGTTGTTACCATTATGGCAGCAACGTGCTTCTTTTTTATCAGAAAAGCTAGCGAATCAAAGTACCATTGAATTTGATTTAACGAATATTAAACGAATTGATTCAGCTGGTTTTGCATTATTGTGTGATTTTCTACATGATAGTCAGCAGTTACCAAATAAAAAAGTGCGGTTGATAAATCCGCCGGAACAGCTATTAACCCTTGCTGATTTAGTGAATTTATCTCATTGGATTAGCACTTTTATTGATCATCATTAAAACGGAAATCCTAATGGAACTGCAAGAAATTGAACGTATTTTAAAAGAAAGCCTGAATGTAGATGAGGTTTATGCTCAAGGTGAAAATGCACACTTTGGTGTGATTGTGGTGAGCGATGAGATCGCTGCACTTTCTAAATTAAAACAGCAACAAACTATCTACGCGCCATTAATGCCTTATTTCCAAACTGGCGAAATTCACGCTTTAACCATTAAAACCTATACCACTGCAAAGTGGAAAATGGATCGTCTATTACATCAAGCAAGCTAGGATTTTCTATGGAAAAATTTCGTGTTTATGGCGGGCAATCTCGCTTAAGTGGTACTGTAACCATCTCTGGTGCAAAAAATGCTGCACTTCCTATTCTTTTTGCCGCCATTTTGGCGACTGAGCCGGTTAAATTAACAAATGTACCGGAACTCAAAGATATCGATACCACCTTAAAAATCTTACGCAAACTTGGCGTGGTGGCAGAGCGTGATGCTGAAGGTGCAGTATTATTAGATTGTTCTAAAATTGATCATTTCGTTGCGCCATATGAATTAGTAAAAACCATGCGTGCCTCTATTTGGGCATTAGCACCTTTGGTGGCTCGTTTTCATCAAGGTCAAGTTTCTTTACCAGGTGGTTGTTCAATTGGAGCGCGTCCGGTTGATCTTCATATTAGCGGCTTAGAAAAACTCGGCGCAACGATTGAGCTTGATGAAGGTTATGTAAAAGCCGTTGTCGCAGAGCGTCTGGTGGGTACACGTATTGTGATGGAAAAAGTGAGCGTTGGTGCGACTTTATCTATCATGATGGCTGCAACGCTTGCTGAAGGTACAACAACGATTGAAAACGCCGCACGTGAGCCAGAAATTGTCGATACAGCTGATTTCCTCAACAAAATGGGCGCAAAAATTACAGGTGCCGGTACGGATCACATTGTCGTTGAAGGTGTTGAGCGTTTAACTGGCTGCGAGCACAGCATTGTGCCAGATCGTATTGAAACCGGGACATTCTTAATTGCAGGTGCTATTTCAGGTGGTCGCGTGGTATGTAAAAATACCAAAGCGGATACCATGGATGCTGTGATTGATAAACTTCGTGAAGCAGGTGCAGAAGTTGAAGTCACAGAAGATAGTATTATGTTGGATATGCACGGTAATCGTCCAAAAGCTGTTAATATTCGTACTGCACCACACCCAGGTTTCCCAACTGATATGCAAGCGCAGTTCACCTTGTTAAACATGGTGGCAGAAGGTACAAGTATCATCACTGAAACCATCTTTGAAAACCGCTTTATGCATATTCCAGAATTAATTCGTATGGGTGGTAAAGCGGAGATTGAAGGCAATACTGCAGTGTGTCATGGTGTTGAGCATCTTTCTGGTGCCGAAGTGATGGCAACAGATTTACGCGCATCAATCAGCCTTGTATTAGCCGGTTGTATCGCAAGTGGTGAAACTATCGTAGATCGTATTTACCACATCGATCGTGGTTATGAGCACGTTGAAGATAAACTTCGTTGTTTAGGTGCGAAGATTGAACGTTTCTCTGAAAAGAGCGAAGAAGTTTAATGAAATCCAGATAAAAAAAGAGCGGTCAATATTGACCGCTCTTTTATTTTCTATTCATTATTTTTTCGAATAATCTCTCGCCCCAAAAATGGCCGTACCGATGCGAACCATGGTTGAACCGCATTTTATAGCACTTTGCATATCATCGGTCATTCCCATCGAAAGCGTATCAATTTGTTGATGAGGGAAAGCGACTTTAAGCTGCTCAAATAATTGTTCCATTTGGCTAAAAGCCGCTTCTTGTTCAGCAATATTGTCTGTTGGAGCAGGGATCGCCATTAATCCACGCAAACGTAAGTGCGGTAGATTTTCAATGTGTTTTGCAAGCTCAATCATTTCACTTGGTTGAATGCCTGATTTACTCGCTTCATCACTGATATTAATTTGAATTAAAACATTCAGCGGAGCTTTATTGGCAGGGCGTTGTTCATTTAAACGATCGGCAATTTTTGCACGTTCTAACGTTTGCATCCAATCGAAATGTTCAGCCACAAGACGCGTTTTATTGGATTGCAATGGGCCAATAAAATGCCATTCAAGCTGAATATTCTGTGCTTCAAAATACTGAATTTTATCTACACCTTCTTGAACGTAGTTCTCCCCAAATGCTTTTTGTCCTGCATGATAGGCTTCTAAAATCGCTTCATTGGGTTTCGTTTTAGAAACCGCTAATAAAGTGACCGCATTTTCAGGGCGATGAGCGAGTTGTGTGGCGTCTTGGATTTTTTGATGGATGGTTTCGAGTGCTTGTTGAATTGTCATAATTCCCTTCCTGACCAATGTGAAACTCTCTTCATTCTACACCAAAGCGATGATTTTTAGAAAAAATCTTCATTTTTTTGATTTTGTGTTTGACAAGCCTGCGCTTTTTCGGTATTTCTAAACACATCTTTTTTTCAAGGTAAAAATACAATGAAAAATAACCGCACTTTCACGATTACCACCATTATTATGACCATTACGACAATTAATGGGGCGGGTTAGTGCATAACAAACAGGATCAAGAAAACCCGCATTCAGTCTAGTGCGGGTTTTTTAGTATTTAAAAATCACAACATCTGAGGATATTATCATGCGCGTATTAAAATTTGGTGGCACTTCATTAGCCAACCCTGAGCGTTTCTCGCAAGCGGCTCAATTAATCGAAAAAGCTCATTTAGAAGAGCAGGCGGCTGGTGTCTTATCCGCTCCAGCTAAAATTACTAACCATCTTGTTGCCCTCTCTGAAAAAGCCGCATTAAACCAACCTACTGATACCCACTTTAACGAAGCCATTGAGATTTTCTATAACATCATTAATGGTTTACACGCTGAAAATAATAAATTTGATCTTGCGGGCACCAAAGCCCTCATTGATGCGGAATTTGCTCAAATTAAAGGTTTATTAGAAGAAATTCGCCAAGCAGGAAAAGTAGAAGATAAAGTTAAAGCAACCATTGACTGCCGTGGTGAAAAATTATCGATTGCGATGATGAAAGCGTGGTTTGAAGCACGTGGGTATAGTGTTCACATTGTTGATCCTGTTAAACAATTATTAGCACAAGGTGGTTACTTAGAATCTTCAGTTGATATTGACGAATCCACAAAACGCGTTGATGCGAAAAGTATCGGTAAAGATAAAGTGGTTCTAATGGCTGGTTTTACTGCATGTAATGATAAAGGTGAATTAGTGTTATTAGGCCGCAACGGCTCTGATTATTCAGCGGCTTGTTTAGCGGCTTGTTTAGATGCATCTGTTTGTGAAATTTGGACTGATGTGGATGGCGTTTATACTTGTGACCCACGTTTAGTACCAGATGCACGTTTATTACCAAGCCTTTCTTACCGTGAAGCGATGGAGCTTTCTTATTTTGGTGCGAAAGTGATCCATCCACGTACAATTGGTCCATTATTACCAAAACAAATCCCTTGTGTGATTAAAAATACCGGTAATTCATCTGCACCGGGTTCAATAATCGATGGCCATGTGAAATCTGAAGGGTTACAAGTAAAAGGGATTACTAACCTTGATAACGTGGCAATGTTCAATGTTTCAGGTCCTGGTATGCAAGGTATGGTGGGGATGGCAGCTCGCGTATTCTCAGCGATGTCAAAAGCCGGTATTTCAGTTATTTTAATTACGCAATCGTCCTCTGAATACAGCATTAGTTTCTGTGTACCAGTGAAATCAGCGGATGCAGCAAAAGCGGTTTTAGAACAAGAGTTTGCGACAGAATTAAAAGCGCATGACTTAGAACCTATTGAAGTCGCAAAAGATCTTTCTATCATCTCAGTTGTAGGTGATGGTATGAAACAAGCTAAAGGTATCGCGGCTCGTTTCTTCTCTGCATTGGCACAAGCGAATATCAGCTTAGTCGCAATTGCACAGGGTTCTTCTGAGCGTTCAATTTCAGCCGTAGTGGCGCAAAATAAAGCGATTGAAGCTGTAAAAGCGACTCACCAAGCGCTTTTTAATAACAAAAAAGTTGTTGATATGTTTCTAGTCGGCGTTGGTGGCGTTGGTGGTGAGTTAATTGAACAAATCAAACACCAAAAAGAATATCTCGCAAAGAAGGACATTGAAATCCGAGTTTGTGCGTTAGCGAATTCAACAAAAATGCTTTTGAATGAAAACGGATTGAATTTAGATAATTGGAAAGCAGATCTTGAAAATGCGACCCAACCTTCTGATTTCGATGTGTTGTTATCTTTCATTAAGTTGCATCACGTAGTGAATCCAGTCTTTGTAGATTGTACAACAGCTGAATCGGTTGCTGGGCTTTATGCGCGCGCATTAAAAGAAGGCTTCCATGTGGTAACCCCAAATAAAAAAGCGAATACGCGTGAATTAGCCTATTACCACGAATTACGTCGCAATGCACAAGCAAGCCAACATAAATTCCTGTACGAAACCAACGTAGGCGCTGGCTTACCGGTTATCGAAAACTTACAGAATTTATTGGCAGCGGGTGATGAGCTTGAGTATTTCGAAGGCATTTTGTCGGGCTCACTTTCTTTCATCTTCGGTAAATTAGAAGAAGGACTTTCTCTTTCAGAAGTGACCGCACTTGCACGTGAAAAAGGCTTTACTGAGCCAGATCCTCGTGATGATTTATCGGGGCAAGATGTGGCACGTAAATTGCTTATTTTAGCGCGTGAAGCAGGGTTAGAACTTGAGCTTTCCGATGTGGAAGTGGAAGGGGTATTGCCAAAAGGCTTCTCTGAAGGTAAATCTGCAGATGAATTTATGGCAATGTTGCCACAATTAGATGCGGAATTTAAAGCACGCGTTGAAGCGGCGAAAGCAGAAGGCAAAGTACTGCGTTACGTAGGACAAATTAAAGATGGTCACTGCAAGGTATCAATCATCGCTGTGGATCAAAATAATCCATTGTACAAGGTGAAAGACGGTGAAAACGCCCTTGCATTCTACACGCGTTATTATCAACCAATTCCATTGTTATTACGTGGTTACGGTGCGGGTAATGCAGTGACTGCAGCGGGCATCTTTGCTGATATTTTAAGAACATTACACCACTAAGAAGGACATAACATGTTAAGAATTTATGCTCCGGCATCGAGTGCCAATATTAGTGTAGGGTTTGACACATTAGGTGCAGCCATTTCACCGATTGATGGTTCATTATTAGGTGATGTCGTACAGATTGAGTCTATTCCAAGTGGTTTTGAGCTCGAAAGTGCGGGCTATTTTGTGCGTAAATTGCCAAAAGAGCCGCAAAAAAATATCGTGTATCAGGCTTATGTACTGTTTAGTGAGCAATTAAAATTACGCAATGTGAGAGTTAAACCATTGCGTTTAACCCTTGAAAAAAATATGCCGATTGGTTCGGGATTGGGGTCAAGTGCGTGCTCTATCGTGGCTGCATTAGTGGCATTAAATAAATTCCACGATGAACCATTCTCAAAAATGGAACTGTTAGAAATGATGGGAGAGCTAGAAGGTCGTATTTCAGGTTCTATCCATTATGATAATGTGGCACCTTGTTACTTAGGCGGTGTACAATTTATGGTACAATCCCTCGGTAACATTTGCCAAAAACTGCCATTTTTTGATAATTGGTATTGGGTCTTAGCTTATCCAGGTATTGAGGTTTCAACTGCTGAAGCGCGTGCAATTTTACCGAAAAGCTACACGCGTCAAGATGTGATTTTTCATGGTCGTCATTTAGGTGGCTTTGTGCACGCATGTCACACGCATCAAGAAAACCTTGCTGCGATGATGATGAAAGATGTGATTGCAGAACCTTACCGTGAGGCTTTATTACCCAACTTCGCAGAAGTGAAACAAGCTACGCGTGATTTAGGCGCGTTAGCGACGGGGATTTCAGGCTCAGGCCCAACGATTTTCTCCATTGCACCCGATTTACAAACGGCAACAAAACTGGCGACTTATTTAGAAAATCATTATTTACAAAACAATGAAGGCTTTGTGCACGTTTGTAAGGTCGATAATGATGGCGCGAGAGAGCTCGGTTAAATAACTAATCGCTTTATCCCCTCTTTTATAAGAGGGGAATAACATTTTATTAAAACTCTATAATTAACGGATATACAATGAATTTGTACAACATCAAACACCCTGAAGAACAAGTGAATTTTGCGCAAGCAGTACGTCAAGGACTTGGCAAAGATCAAGGTTTGTTCTTTCCGGAAACGATCCCCGCTTTAACCAATATTGACGAGTTATTATCCTTACCATTGGTTGAACGTAGCCAAAAAATTCTTGGCGCATTAATCGGTGAAGAATTACCGAAAGCCACTTTAGATGCAATGGTGAAAAATGCGTTCACCTTTACGGCACCATTAGAAAAAGTAGAAGACAATATTTATGCGCTTGAATTATTCCATGGTCCAACTTTAGCATTTAAAGACTTTGGCGGTCGTTTTATGGCGCAAGCGCTCGCTGCAGTGCGTGGTGATGGCAAAATTACCATTTTAACGGCAACATCTGGTGATACTGGCGCAGCGGTTGCCCACGCATTTTACGGGTTGGAAAATATCAATGTGGTGATTTTATATCCGAAAGGCAAAATCAGCCCATTACAAGAAAAACTCTTCTGTACTTTAGGTGGCAATATTCGCACTGTGGCGATTAATGGCGATTTCGATGCGTGCCAAGCGTTAGTCAAACAAGCATTTGATGATGCAGAACTGCGTCAAGCGATTGGTTTAAACTCAGCGAACTCCATCAATATCAGCCGTTTATTGGCTCAAGTTTGTTATTACTTTGAAGCGGTCGCACAGTTACCACAAGAAAAACGTGATAATGTCGTGGTTTCCGTACCAAGTGGTAACTTCGGTAACTTAACGGCAGGTTTAATCGCAAAAACATTGGGTTTACCGATTAAACGCTTTATTGCATCAACCAATGCGAACGATACCGTGCCACGTTATTTAGAATCAGGTAATTGGGCACCTAAAGCGACCGTAGCGACGCTTTCTAATGCGATGGATGTTAGTCGCCCGAACAACTGGCCTCGTGTCGAAGAGTTATTTAAACGTAACGGTTGGAATTTAAGTGATTTAGGTTCTGGTATGTTAAGCGATAGCGAAACAGAAGAAACCTTAAAAGCGATGCATGCAAAAGGTTATTTATGTGAACCACACGGCGCGATCGCCTATCAAGTATTGAAAGATCAACTTAAAGCGGATGAAACCGGTATTTTCTTATGTACGGCACATCCAGCGAAATTTAAAGAGTCTGTTGAGCGTATTCTTTCGCTCGATCTTCCATTGCCAGAAGCGTTGGATAAACACAATAAATTGCCATTACTTTCTGATGAAATGGATGACGATTTTGCACAACTACGTGCATATTTGTTGAAATAATAAAAAAGTGCGGTTGATTTTGACCGCACTTTTGTTTTATTGCTCAAAAGGGCGGGATAAACGCCCTTTCTTTTTGGGTTCCGTTGGCGTGCGGTGGATTTCCTTTTATAATGCAAGAAAACTTGCGTGTTTATTCATTATTTTATGACAACTTTTATTGCCTATGCCAATATTCAACAACCTTTTCCTTTTGATGAAATCCCTACGGATCTTGTCCCTGAAAATTTGCGTACTGAACCGCAGGGAAATTCTCGGATAACGCAACGTCATCAATGTCGTCGATTGGCTCATTTTTTACTTTGGAAGTTGCTAAAAAAAGCGGGAAAATCAACCGCAATTTTAGGGCAAATTTATCGTACGCAAAGTGGTAGACCACAATTTCCAGTGGAGAATATTGATTTTAATATTAGTCACTCGGGCGATTGGGTCGCTGTATTGCTGCATATTAATAAATCAGAAAAAAGTGCGGTCAGTATTGATATTGAATTTCCCCAAAAACGAAATTTTTCTGCACTCATGGCGCATTTTGCGCCACAAGCAGAGCAAGAATGGTTTGCTAAACAACTTAATGAGGAGCAGGCTTTTTATCGCTGTTGGTGTTTGCGTGAGGCGGTATTGAAATCACAAGGTGTTGGGATTGTAAAACTTTCAAGTGTGGTACATTTACCAGCGCGGTTACAGATCTTTTCAGATTATTGTCCGAAAGGGCAGTTGCTTTTTACCGATGAATTACCTTTTTACTTTGCGGCATTTATTAATCAGTCAAAAATCCAACCGCACTTTTATCAATGGAATGGAAAAGAATTAGAAGAAAAAAATATAAAAAAATCCTTGATTTACCAAGTAAATGAATAAAAGAAAATCCTTGAAAATATTCAAGGATTTTTTATTTTGTAAAATTTGCATTGTCACTTGTATTTTCATAGACTAACCCCATTAATTTCGTTAAACTCATTAAAAATTTTAGACAAATGGAGAACGTAATGTCGCAAAACGGTCCAGATCAAGATCCTTGGGGTAAACCGGGACAGAGTAGCGGTCCAAAACAGTCAGATAATTCATCAGATAAGCAAAATGAAAATGGCTGGGGCGCGCGAGACAATAAGAATCAGGAGCAATCACCGCCAGATATTGAAGAGGTATTTAATAATCTGTTGAAAAAACTAGGTGGTGGCAATAAAAAAGGCGGTTCAAATAATACTTCGCCTAATATGCCTTCATTTAATTTAGGTAAAATTTTACCGATCGCCGCAGTAATCGGAGGGATTATTTGGGGCGCAAGCGGTTTTTACACTATTAAAGAAGCAGAACGTGGCGTGACGTTACGTTTTGGCGAGTTTCATTCTATCGTTCAACCCGGTTTAAACTGGAAACCAACCTTTATTGATAAAGTGATTCCAGTGAATGTAGAACAAGTTCGTGAGCTTAAAACGCAAGGTGCAATGTTAACCAAAGATGAAAACATGGTTAAAGTGGAAATGACCGTACAATATCGCGTGCAAAATCCTGAAAAATACCTGTTTAGCGTAAGCAATGCGGATAATAGCCTTGGGCAAGCGACAGACAGTGCACTTCGTTATGTGATTGGTCATATGACTATGAATGATGTGCTGACAACTGGTCGTGCCGTGGTACGTGAAGATACATGGAAAGCCTTGAACGATATTATCAAACCTTATGATATGGGACTTGAAGTGATTGACGTGAACTTCCAATCTGCACGTCCACCAGAAGAAGTGAAAGATGCTTTCGATGATGCGATTAAAGCACAGGAAGACGAACAACGTTACATTCGTGAAGCAGAAGCTTATGCTCGTGAGAAAGAGCCAATCGCTCGTGGTGATGCTCAGCGTATCGTGGAAGAAGCAACGGCTTATAAAGATCGTGTTGTACTTGATGCTCAAGGGGAAGTAGAACGTTTACAACGTCTTCTACCTGAATTTAAAGCGGCGCCTGATTTGTTAAAAGAGCGTCTTTATATTCAAACCATGGAAAAAGTCATGGCAAATACACCTAAAGTGATGCTAGATAGCAATAATGGTAACAATTTAACCGTATTGCCATTAGAGCAATTAATGGGTAAAAAGACGACTAAGCCAGTGACCACTACTTCTGAAAGTGCGGTCAGTTCTGCGCCTGTTTCAACACAGGAACGTCGTGTAGAAACACAAGCGGTTCAACCGGTTCAACCAAATGAAGGCATTCGCCAAGGGAGATTTAACTAATGCGTAAATTCTTACTTCCGATTATTGTGGTGATTGCTGCAGTGTTATATTCCAGCATGGTGGTTGTAACTGAAGGCACTCGTGGCATCATGTTGCGTTTTAACAAAGTACAACGTGATGCAGAAAACAAAGTGGTTGTGTATGAACCAGGTTTGCATTTTAAATTGCCTTTAATTGATAGCATTAAAGTGCTTGATGCGCGTATTCGTACCCTTGATGGCTCTGCTACTCGTTTTGTGACAGTCGAGAAAAAAGACTTGTTGGTGGATTCCTATGTGAAATGGAGAATCAGCGATTTCGGTCGTTTCTATACTGCAACGGGTGGTGGTGATTATAACCAAGCTTCAAGCTTATTAAGCCGTAAAGTGAATGACCGTCTGCGTTCAGAAATTGGTACTCGTACAATTAAAGATATCGTTTCAGGTACGCGTGGTGAATTAATGGCGGGGGCGAAAAAAGCGCTAAATTCAGGGCAGGATAGTACCTCTGAATTAGGGATTGAAGTCGTTGATGTTCGCGTAAAACAAATCAATTTACCGGATGAAGTCTCTTCTTCGATTTACCAACGTATGCGTGCAGAGCGTGATGCGGTTGCCCGTGAACATCGTTCGCAAGGTAAAGAAAAAGCGGCGTTCATTCAAGCGGATGTGGATCGTAAAGTCACCTTGATCTTAGCGAATGCAAATAAAACAGCACAAGAATTACGAGGTAGTGGTGATGCAGCTGCAGCAAAATTGTATTCTCAAGCTTTTGCACAAGAACCCCAGTTTTATAGCTTTATTCGTAGCTTAAAAGCCTATGAAAGCAGCTTTGAAGGTTCAGATAATATGATGATTTTGAAACCAGACAGTGATTTCTTCCGCTTTATGCAAGCGCCAAAGAAATAAACAAGAGATAATGAAAAGTAAAGTGCGGTTAGAAATAACCGCATTTTTTATTGCTTAATTTTTAGGGAATTTTCATTTATAAAGTAAAACAGTCTTTAATGCAATCAATCGAATCCATAGCCAAAGTTAATTAAATCCATACAAAATATAAGTCAATTTTTTGGCATAATCACCTTACTTTAAGATTTACGTTTCTTTTTTATGTTTATTGATCGTTTGGAGGATTATTAGATGAAAAAACTGATTATTGGCGGTGCAGCCATTGCTATCTTAGGTTATTTGGGCGTTGTGGGGTATCTACACCAATTTGATAAAGAGAATGCGACCCAACTTTTAATGGAAAATCGCTATACTGGCGAACAAGAAAAAGTGGCAAAAGCCTTATTTGATAATAGCTGCCAATATTGCCATAGTCCAAACACACCTCTTCCATTTTATTCAAAATTCCCGATTGTGGGTGATGAAATGCAATCGGATATTCAAAGTGGGCTTCGTGCTTTCCGCCTAGATCGTTTACTTGAAGGCTTAAAAGATCCGAGCAAATTATCCCAAGCTGATTTAGCAAAACTACAGCGTGTGCTTGAAAATAATGAAATGCCAATTGCTAAATTCAGACATCTTCACTGGGGAAGTAAACCAGATGAGCAAGAAAAAGTGGCATTGCTTAACTGGATTCGTGAAGCACGTAAAATGTCTTTACCAAAAGAAACACCCAATGTTGATGCCGATCGTTTAGTTCAACCGATTCCAGACAGTATTGCGACTGATGAAGCAAAGGTTGCATTAGGTCATGATCTTTTCTTTGATGGTCGTTTATCAGGCGATGGTTCTATTCAATGTCACACTTGTCACCAATTAGATAAAGGTGGTGTGGATAGACTTGAAACCTCAACAGGGATTGAAGGTAAAAAAGGTCCAATTAACGCACCAACCGTATTTAATGCTGCGTTTAACTTTGTGCAATTCTGAGATGGCCGTGCAGCAGATTTAGCGGATCAAGCTAAAGGTCCTCCAACAAATCCGGTAGAGATGGGGTCGCATTCTTGGGATGACATCGTTGCACGTTTTGAAATGGATGAAGAATTTAAAAAAGAATTCTTAAAAGAATATCCACAAGTGACGAAAGAAACCTTAACTCACGCGATTGGTGAATATGAAAAAACATTAATTACGCCAAATAGTGATTTCGACCGTTATTTAAAAGGGGATAAAACAGCTTTAACCGAGCAACAAGTTCGCGGTTATGAGTTATTCAAACAGCATAAATGCGATACTTGCCATACAGGTGTAGCAATGGGTGGACAATCTTATGAGTACATGGGACTCTACGGCGATTACTTTAAAGATCGTGGTACGCCATTAACTGATGCCGATGAAGGTCGCTTTGCTCAAACGAAAGATCCATTCGATATGCATCGCTTCAAAGTGCCAACTTTACGTAATGTCGTGCTTACTGCACCGTATTTCCATGATGCTTCTGCAAAAGAATTAAAAGATGCGGTTAGTGCAATGTTGAAATACCAAAGTAATGTGAAACAGCCAGCTCAAAAAGATATTGAAGATATCACATCTTTCTTAGAAAGCTTAACAGGTGAATTTAAAGGTGAAAAATTAAAATAATCCTTTAACTGTAAATAGAAACGACCGCAAGTGCGGTCGTTTTTTTGTGCGTTTTAGTTAGATACAAATCATAAATGACTTAGTCAAAAAACAGAAAAGCTAAATTTTAGGCATAAAAAAAAGCCGCTTACGCGACAATCTTCTTTTTATATTTAAAATGGTGCCCGAAGCCAGACTTGAACTGGCACGCCTCGAAAGGCGAGGGATTTTAAATCCCTTGTGTCTACCGATTCCACCACTCGGGCATCGAGTGATTAACTAACTGCGTGGTTATGGAGGCGTGTCCCGGAGTCGAACCGAGCTACATGGATTTGCAATCCAGTGCATAACCGCTTTGCTAACACGCCGTTAGTTTGGAGCGGGAAACGAGGCTCGAACTCGCGACCCCGACCTTGGCAAGGTCGTGCTCTACCAACTGAGCTATTCCCGCATACGCTGTTAGTGCGGTGCATTTTACGGGAATTTGAAATTCTGTCAATCGAAGATCTTAAAAAAAAATTCAAATGTTGAAAAAATCTTCGTTTCGGTTGAAATTACAGCAAAATTTGACACAAGAATATAATTTTAGCTTAGTTTTCAATTTCTACTTTTATCGTGATTGGGTTTGTGACAAAATTGGAGCGTTTTGTTCGCCATTAAATCAAGAAAAGCGCGGTCAAATTTTTGCATGTTTTAGAGGTAAATTATGACACAACAATATTCTATCGATACATTATTAGCCCAAGCGGGAAATCGCAGTGATGAGCGCACTGGTGCGGTTTCTACACCTATTTATCTTTCAACGGCTTATGGCCACCACGGGATTGGTGAAAGTACCGGGTTTGATTATACACGTACGAAAAACCCAACGCGTAGTGTTTTGGAAGATACCGTAGCAAAATTAGAAAATGGAGATCGTGGTTTTGCCTTTTCCTCCGGCATGGCGGCAATTCAAGTGTTAATGAACCTATTTAAAGGCCCTGATGAATGGATTGTGTCAAGTGATGTATATGGTGGGACTTATCGTTTATTGGATTTTGCCTATAAAAATAACAACAGTGTAAAACCCGTTTATGTGAATACAGCTTCTTTAGCTGAAATTGAAGCTGCGATTACAGCGAATACAAAAGCGATTTTTATTGAAACTCCATCTAATCCATTAATGGAAGAGTGTGATGTGGTAGAAATTTCAAAATTAGCGAAAAAACACAACTTGTTAATGATTGTAGACAATACTTTCTTAACTCCTGTACTATCTCGTCCATTAGATTTAGGCGCAGATATTGTCATTCATAGCGGTACAAAATATATTGCGGGTCATAATGATAGCTTAGTGGGCTTGATTATTGCGAAAGGGCAAGAACTTTGTGATCGTATCGCCTATATTCAAAATGGTGCAGGTGCCGTACTTTCGCCGTTTGATTCTTGGTTAACCGTGCGTGGAATGAAAACCCTTTCATTACGTATGAAACGCCATCAAGATAATGCGAAGGCGATTGCAGAATTTTTACGCGAACAGCCACAAATTGATAGCGTGTTATATCCAAACAAAGGCGGAATGCTATCTTTCCGTTTGAAAGATGAAAATTGGGTAAATACGTTCTTAAAATCGATCAAGTTGATTACCTTTGCTGAAAGCTTAGGCGGTACAGAAAGTTTTATTACTTATCCTGCGACCCAAACCCATATGGATATTCCAGAAGCAGAACGCGTCGCTCGTGGTATTACAAACACATTATTGCGTTTTTCTGTTGGCTTAGAAGATGTAGAAGACATCAAAGCCGATTTATTACAGGCATTTGCACAGCTTAAGTAATTAGTTTTTATCAATCGGACTAATCTGTGCAATCCAATATACCTTGTGTTATTATGCACAGCGTTAATTAACGTTAGGTGTTGATTCGTCAGCACCTTATTAAATAAGGAAACAAAAATGAGCGAAGTATTACATATTAATGATGCAGATTTTGAAACTACTGTTGTGCAATCTGATATTCCAGTATTAGTGGATTTCTGGGCGCCATGGTGTGGCCCTTGCAAAATGATTGCGCCAATTTTAGATGAAATCGCACCTGAATTTGCAGGTAAAGCAAAAATCGTTAAAATCAACGTAGATGACAACCAATTAGTGGCAGGTCAATTTGGTGTACGTAGTATCCCAACTTTACTACTTTTCAAAAATGGCCAACTTGTTGCTACACAAGTGGGTGCATTACCAAAAAATCAATTAGCGGCGTTTATTAATCAACACCTATAATTGAGTTATCAAATATAAAGAGCGGTCAAAAATAGCGATGTTTTGACCGCTCTTATTTTTTCTCTCGCCAATAAGTGGCAAAACGAGGTTTTCCAGAATTAGTTAATCCACGATATTTGTAGGTAATCGTGCTGCCAATAGGTGGTGGATTTTCGCGCTCACTCAGATTAAATCCTGAACCAATTTTGAATTTCCCACGATGATTTTCACAGGTGAGCGAGCCGAGTATATTCTTAAATTGTCCTTTCCCTTTGTGATGTGCTATCACGGTGCATTCTTCATCATAAGTGCTTTTTAACTTTAAAATTTGTGTACTGCGTTTTCTTTCGTAAGGCGCATGAGGATTGCGTAACACAATCCCTTCACCTTTTTTCGATTCTACTTCATGCAAATACTCGAATAAATGTGTTTTATCTCGAATTGGAATTTGCGGAATAACCTTGATATAAGGCGTAGGATGATCTTTCAAATAATCTTCTAAGATTTTGAGACGCTCAAAGAGATTGCCTGATGCATTAGGCACATCAAAAACATAAAGTGTTAATTTTGCCCAATTATCACCTTTAAAGGATTTCGTGATAGAAGCAATTTCTTCAAATTGATTACGTTCACTAAAAAGTTCGCCATCAATGGCAAAAGGTGGAAATTGAGCGGTAAAATAGGTCGGCGCAGGCAAGGGCAGCCCTTGACGACTTAATAATGTTTTGCCGTCCCAATAACCTCGTATCCCATCTAATTTTTCAGACATCACCCAACCTTGAACATCTTGGTTTTCATAAGTGCCTAATAGCATTAAATCACGCTCGTTCGCCCAAGTTATTTGGCTGAATAGAAGGTAAAGTAATAAATAAACTACTCGCATAATCTCTCCTTTTTAAATTTATTGAGTTTAAAAAGTGTGGTCATTTTTTGAAGTGTTTTTAACTGGATTTGCGATAGATATCGCAAAATAATGAGAAGTAGGCTGGAAAATAGATAGATAAGAAAGAGCGCTAGATTATTTGAAATGAACGCTATACAATGCCAACGCTATTTCGAATTTTAATTTTTAAGGAGAATAAAATGTATTTTGATCAAATTAAAGCTGAGCTTGTGGAAGCGCAAGATGTATTAAATAAGTTTGTTTCAGATGATAACAACATCAAACTCATTGAAAAAGCAGCTAAATTGTTAGCGGAAAGCTTTAAAAATGGCGGTAAAGTATTATCTTGCGGTAATGGTGGTTCTCACTGTGATGCCATGCACTTTGCAGAAGAACTCACTGGTCGTTATCGTGAAAATCGTCCAGGTTATCCTGCGATTGCAATTTCAGATGTGAGTCATTTAAGCTGTGTAAGTAATGACTTTGGTTATGAATATGTTTTCTCTCGCTTTGTTGAAGCAGTGGGTAAAGAAGGCGACGTTTTATTTGGATTATCGACATCAGGTAATTCTAAAAATATCTTAAATGCGATTGAAGCCGCGAAAGCAAAAGGCATGAAAGTGATTGCGATGACTGGTAAAGATGGCGGTAAAATGGCAGGCTTAGCGGATGTTGAAATTCGTGTGCCACACTTCGGTTATGCAGATCGTATTCAAGAAATCCACATCAAAGTGATTCATATTTTGATGATGCTAGTTGAATTTGAGATGGCGAAAGAGGCCTAATTCACGATAAGTGCGGTTTAAAATTCAATGATTTAAAGATCCCAAAAAGTTTTTTGGGATTTTTTTACAAAAGCACTTGCATAATTAATCATTAAAAAGTAATATTTATTCATTCTTAGAAATCAAGAGAGGATAGCAGTAAACTTAGTATGGCGATTAGTGTTAAAAATTTGAATTTCTTTTATGGTTCATCACAGGCATTGTTTGATATCAATCTTGATGCACAAGAAGGCGATACCGTGGTGTTACTTGGACCAAGTGGTGCAGGAAAAAGTACGTTAATCCGTACATTAAATTTATTAGAAGTGCCGACCTCTGGTGAATTGCATATTGCGAATAATCATTTTGATTTGTCTCAAGCGAATAATAATCCGAAAGCCATTCGTCAACTTCGTCAAGATGTCGGCATGGTATTTCAACAATACAATCTTTGGCCGCATTTAACGGTGATTGAAAACCTAATTGAAGCGCCCCAAAAAGTATTAGGCATTAGCGAAGAAGAAGCGAAAAAAGATGCATTAGAACTTTTAAAACGTTTACGTTTGGAAGAGCATGCCGATCGTTTTCCTCTTCACTTATCAGGCGGTCAGCAACAACGTGTTGCTATTGCTCGAGCATTAATGATGAAACCACAAGTGTTGCTGTTTGATGAACCAACGGCAGCACTGGATCCTGAAATTACAGCTCAAGTTGTTGATATCATTAAAGAGCTTCAACAAACAGGTATTACTCAGGTGATTGTGACCCACGAAGTGAACGTGGCACAAAAAGTGGCGACCAAGGTCGTCTATATGGAACAAGGTAAGATTATTGAAATGGGCAGTGCAGATTGCTTTGATAATCCAAAAACCGAACAATTTAAACAATATCTTTCACACTCAGAATAAGGAAACACAACATGAAAAAATTACTTTTAAGCGCAATGTTAATGGGCTCAGCTTTTGCTGCAAATGCACAAGAAATCACTTTCGCGATGGAGCCGAGCTACCCGCCATTTGAAACAACAAATGAAAAAGGTGAAATTATCGGTTTTGATGTGGATGTAGCGAATGCAATTTGTAAAGAAATCCAAGCGACTTGTCATTTCAAAAGCCAATCTTTTGATGCATTAATTCCAAGCTTGAAAGCAAAACGTTTTGATGCAGCGATTTCTGCAATGGATATTACTGAAGCGCGTGCAAAACAAGTTTCATTTTCTAATGCGTATTATGACAGCACAGCAAGTTATGTCGCTTTAAAAGGCAAAGCAGATTTAGCTTCAGCAAAAACAATTGGTGTTCAAAACGGAACAACATTCCAACAATATACCGCAGCAGAAACCAAGCAATATAATGCAAAATCTTATGCAAGCTTACAAGATGCGATCTTAGACTTAAAAAATGGTCGTATTGATATCATCTTCGGTGATACAGCCGTATTGTCTGATATGATTTCTAAAGAGCCTGAAATTCAATTTGTTGGCGAGAAAGTGACTAACAAAAAATATTTCGGTAATGGTTTAGGTATCGCGGTGAATAAATCAAGCAAAGAATTGCTAGAAAGCTTAAATAAAGGTTTAGAAACCGTGAAAGCAAATGGTGAATACCAAAAAATCTATGACAAATGGATGACAAAATAATCTATGTTTTATGATTATCTTACATTAATTGGACATGCAGCCCTAATGACCTTAGGGCTTGCTATTTGCTCGTTAATTGTCGGTTTATTGCTCAGTATTATTTTTACGGCTTTAGAAGCGAATAAATATGTCTTTATTGCGAAACCAGTTTCTGTTGTGATCGCTTTATTGCGTGGTTTACCGGAAATCTTGGTGGTTCTACTGATTTATTTTGGTTCAACCCAAGTTGTGGAAATGCTGACGGGTGAGTATATCGAATTCAGCGCCTTTGGTTGTGGTGTATTTGCATTGTCTTTGATTTTTGCCTCTTATGCTTCACAAACCTTACGTGGTGCGATCCAAGCTATTCCAAAAGGACAGTGGGAATCAGGTGCAGCATTAGGATTAAGCCGACCTTATACTTTCATTCATTTGATTATGCCGCAAGTATGGCGACACGCTTTACCAGGCTTAAGCAATCAATGGCTCGTGTTATTAAAAGATACGGCATTGGTGTCATTAATTGGTGTTGATGATTTAATGCGCCAGGCAGGATACATTAATACAAATACTCATGAACCTTTTACTTGGTATGGTATTGCTGCGTTGATTTATTTAGTGATTACGTTGATCAGCCAAGCGGGTATTCGCAAATTAGAATTACGTTTCACTCGATTTGAACGGGGAGTCGAATAATGTTTCAAGAGTATTTAGCAGTGATTGCTCAAGGCATTCCGACTAGCCTGTTGCTTACAGTCGTATCTTTGTTTATTGCCTTTTTCTTAGCATTGGGACTAACCTTCTTGCTTTCTATCGGCAATAAATTGGTGAAAAGTGCGGTCAATTTATTCCTTGTTTTATTTACAGGGACCCCGCTTTTAGTGCAATTTTTCTTAATTTATGCAGGCCCTGGCCAATTCCAATGGTTGGTAGACAGTCCATTATGGGGATTATTCTCCAACGCATGGTTCTGTGCAGCATTAGCTTTAGCATTGAATAGTGCCGCTTATTCAACCCAATTATTCCATGGGGCAGTAAAAGCGATCTCTAAAGGTCAATGGGAAAGCTGTGCGGCATTAGGGTTAAGTCGTATGCAGACGTTAAAAATCTTAATTCCTTATGCGTTAAAGCGAGCACTTCCTTCTTATACCAATGAAATTATCTTGGTATTTAAAGGTACAGCGTTGGCTTCGACGATTACGATTATGGATATCATGGGATATGCACGCCAACTTTATGGAACAGAATATGATGCACTGACTATCTATGGTATCGCAGGCGGTATTTACCTCATCATTACTGGTATTGCCACTTTATTACTCCGTCAGTTAGAAAATAAAGTGTTAGCATTTGAACGTATTGATACCGCCAAAGCATAAAGTGCGGTCAAAAATAGAGACAAATCGGGCAGTTTAAAAATTGCCCGATTTTTTATATGATTAAAGAAAATATTTCTATTTATGAGGCAATTATGTCCGAATCATCTTCCCTAAAATTCCACCTCGAACTATTACGTTTAATTCCGAAAAACTATTCCATCAGCTCATTAGAACTGCGAGAAAAATTGCTCGCATTAGGTATTGAGCGTGATTTGCGCAGTATTCAGCGTGCATTGAATACATTATGTGAGCAGTTTGAAATTGATTGCAATACCAATGATAAACCCTATAGCTATCGTTGGAAGCCTGATGCAAAAGGGTTGGATATGCCAATTTTAAATGAACAGCAATCATTAGTGTTGATGCTGGCAAAACAATATTTAACCGGTATTTTACCAACCAATATTATGCAGTCGATGGACGGTTTTTTTAAACAGGCAGAATATAATTTAGCTTATGGCAAAAATCAGAAAAAGGAAGCCTCTGAATGGTTGAATAAAGCGGGGATTGCTCCAACTAGCCAGCCATTATTACCTGCAAAGATTGATCCTGAAGTATTTAATAAAGTAAGTATTGCTCTTTATCATAATAAATACATTAACATGAGCTATCGTAAGAATGATGGAAATATACGTGATGCTCAAGTTAAACCTCTTGCATTAGTGCAACAAGGACCAAGTACTTATTTGGTAGTTCAATATGAGAGTGGGGCGATTAGACATCTTGCATTACATCGATTTATTTCAGTTAATGTCAGTACGATGCAATTTGAACGCCCGAAATTTAGTCTAAAAATGCATATTGAAAGCCAAAACTTTGGTTTCAGTTCGGGTAAGAAAATTCGCCTAACTTTCCGTATTGATAAAGAAACAGGTAGATTTTTGACAGAAACGCCATTATCAACTGATCAAACAGTAAAAGATTATGGCTCTGAATATGAAATTTCAGCGACCGTGATTGAGAGCGCCATGCTGGAGTGGTGGATTGCCCATTTTGGTGAAGATTACCAAGAAATTGACCGCACTTATTTAGACAAAAATACCTAACGACATGAATTGTCGCTTCATCTTTTATCATTAAGCCATCAACATAGAGGGCATTAAAATGAAGAAAATTGTTTATATTGATATGGATAATGTGATGGTTGATTTTCCGTCGGGTATTGCAAAATTAGATGAGAAAACCAAGCAAGAGTATGAAGGTCGATATGATGAGGTTGAGGGCATTTTTAGCTTAATGGAACCCATGCCAAACGCGATTTCTGCCGTCCATAAATTGATGAAGAAATATCATATTTACGCACTTTCTACCGCTCCTTGGCATAATCCATCCGCTTGGAGCGATAAAGTAAAATGGATCCAGCATTATTTCGGCGAAGAAAAAGGCTCAGCATTATACAAGCGGTTAATTTTATCTCACCATAAAAACTTAAACCAAGGCGATTATTTAATTGATGATCGCACTAAAAATGGGGCGGATAAATTCGAAGGTAAACACTTACATTTTGGTACTGAACAATTTGCTAACTGGAACTGCGTACTATCTTATTTGGACTGTGGCCCTTTTACGCCAAGTGATATTTTGCAAGATTGCTTGAAAAAGCCAGCAGCCCTCGTGCAAGTTGAAAATGAGGAGCAAAGCCGAATCATTGGTGCTTTTGCCGATCGTTATAAATGGCAAGTGTTTAATTTGGCATGTGTTTATGCGGATGAAACAGCAACTGAACACAAAACGGTCTATTTAATTATCAGCCCTTATCTCAGTGATGAATTTAAAATGCGTATTGAAGCAATGAGTGCCCATATTCAAGCCGAATATGACGAGTTATTACGCTCAAAATCACAGCTAAAACAATATTTCCAACGCCTTTCAGATAAGCCATTCTTGCACATTGAAAGCTATGCTTATCAACCCCTTTATAAAGCAGGGAATATTTTTGGCATGATGGCTAGAGATAGACAGATTGATGAAATTTTAGAAGAAAAAGGAGCCTGAAAAATGACGGCGAAAAATAAACCAATTTGCGTGGTATTAACTGGGGCAGGAATTAGTGCCGAAAGTGGTATTCCTACTTTTAGAGCGGAAGATGGCTTGTGGGCTGGGCATAAAGTAGAGGAAGTTTGCACACCTGAAGCCTTAAAGAAAAACCGAGCAAAAGTATTAGAGTTTTATAATGAACGACGTCGTAATGCTCAAGCGGCAGAACCTAATGCAGCACATTTGGCTTTGGTTGAATTGGAAGCGTTTTATGAAGTTCATATAATCACTCAAAACGTGGATGATTTACATGAGCGAGCAGGAAGTACTAACGTACTCCATTTACATGGTGAATTGAATAAAGCTCGCAGCAGTTTTAATACCGATTACATTGTTCCATGTTTGGGCGATCAATTATTAGAGGATAAGGATAATCACGGTCATCCAATGCGTCCACATATAGTCTTTTTTGGGGAAAATGTACCCATGTTTCCTAAAGCAGAAAAGTTAGTGAAAAAGGCAGATATTGTGATTGTTATTGGCACTTCATTACAAGTTTATCCTGCTAATGGATTGGTAAATCTCGCTCCATATGGTTCACTTATCTATTTGATCGATCCTAATCCCAATACAGGATTTGTCCGTAAGAAAGTGACTGCAATCAAAGAAAAAGCGGGTGAGGGCGTACCGAAAGTGGTCGCCGAGTTATTGGATAAAATTAAAAAATCATAGAAAATCGACCGCACTTTTTACATAAATAATAAGTTTTGTATCGCTATACTACATAACTGATGAATTAACGGGAAACATATGCACCCAGTAATTGAATTTTATTTAGAACAAAGAAAAAGCCAGCATAATTTATCTTTGCAAGATATGTGGGCAATGCCCAAAAGAATGATTGGTGATGCTTATTTATATATTCCTTGGCTTTTACCTGTCACTGAAAGTTCCAAATGGAATCGTTCAGTACCAGTTTTTAATGAAGAAGATCTGGCTATTTTTATTGGAGATGAAGCAATTCAAAATAAATATTTACATTCTATTGATTTTATTTTGGATTATTTCAGTTTATACCGTGAATGCAATCAAATTTTCCCTAAATCAGAATTAACGGAGCGAAAAGTTTGGCTACGGAATATTGGGCATGAAAGTAAGAAAATTTCTCGCATCATTCGTAGTTTAAATTATTGCGGCCATCCAGAACTAGCCAAAAGTTTACAACAACTGGCGATAAAACTAGGTCAAGAAAAAGGTGTAATTCAAGAAGAAACCATAGGGATTTGGACGAATCTACTTAAATAATGAGGATAGAATAATGGTAACAGATGAATTTAGAAAAATAGCGGTATCTTTTGCTGGGGGCGATGGTGGAAATCCTAAGTCTGAAGTATGGTTTTGCGGGCTAGAATGGGGAATTGGTGATGAAGCTTCTCCTGATGATTTTTATGAGAAATTTAGTTTAAGCCCGAAATTAATACCGCATTCTTGGATAGAGGATGATTTTGATGGTAGTTGGACTACTCAATATAATCGGAAAATATGTTGGTTTTTGTGGTACTACTACAATTTAGATTGGAAAAATGGAGAAAGTACGGACCATTTTGTTAGAACATACAATGTGCTTTACCCACAAGGTATTGGTTTCAAGTTAAATATGTTACCAATCAATTTTAAAAATAGAGCATCGATTAAATGGAATGAACAATTTATTAAGATGACTGGATTTGAAACATTCGATGAATATAGAGAGTGGTGCGTTCAAAATCGCGGTGCTTTTTATCGTCAACTTATAGATGAATGTAATCCTAAAGTTATTATTTGCACAGGAGTCACTGAAAAAGATAACTTCTTTAAGTTTTTTACTGGAGAAGCTTTATATGAAACTAAAGCATTGGAAGAATTTAATATCTTCTATCGCAAGTATAATGATACTTTAATTTGTGTTTGCCCATTTTTTGGTGGCCCAAGTGGTATTAATTCTTACGATAAAATGGAAGCATTAGTGGAGTCAGTAAAAGAATTATGTAAATAATTTTTTTTTAAGTTTAACGTTGATAGATAAATAGCGACTTTGGTCGCTATTTATCTTTCTTAAGTATGTGCATATCTTGGTAAACTACTGAGAAATCCTCGGTAGTTAAATAGTCATCAAGCTTAGCTTTATTAAAAATATTTTTAAAGTGTAGGCAGATATTATCTGAACCAGTCCTAAAAATAACCGCTTGTAATATTCACTAACGACACGCATTGTCGCTCTCCTCCCTATAATTTTTCCATAAAAGAGAGTTTTTTACCTCTTACAACACGCTTAAGCCCTTTTTATAGAAACAACACAGGAGAAAACTTATGGCAATGAAAGTCACTTTTAAACGAGATCCGCTTTTTGAGGATGTAAAAAAATTCGTGCAACAAGAAAAATTTACATCTGGTTCACGGATTCAACGCAAATTTAGTTTAGGCTTTAATCGAGCTGCGAGAATTGTAGAACAACTAGAAGAAGCAGGCGTTATTTCATCAATGAAAAATGGACAGAGAAAAGTATTATGAAAAATGACTTAAATTATGCAGTGGAACTTATCCATAAGGCTGATGGCATTTTAATTACTGCTGGTGCAGGAATGAGTGTGGATTCAGGTTTGCCGGATTTTAGAAGTGTCGGCGGGTTTTGGAATGCTTACCCAATGTTTAAAGGGCAAAATATCAATTTCCAAGATATTGCGACGCCATTGGCTTATGAAACCCATCAAGAGTTAGCTTATTGGTTTTATGGGCATCGTTTATTGCAATATCGCGCAACAATCCCGCATGAGGGCTACCAAATTTTAAAACGTTGGGCAGAAAGCAAACCGCATGGTTATTTTGTTTTTACAAGTAATGTAGATGGGCATTTTCAGAAGGCGGGGTTTGAAGAAGGGCGCATTTATGAAGTGCATGGCACACTAGAGCGTTTGCAGTGTGCGCATAATTGCCGCGATTTAAGTTGGTCAGCAAAAGAATTTCAACCTGTGGTGGATAACGAAAAGTTGCGCTTATTGAGTGAGCCGCCTCGTTGCCCTTATTGTCAGCGTTTGGCAAGACAAAATGTGCTTATGTTTGACGATTATTTTTACAGCAGTAATTATCAAAATTTAAAACGAAATAAGCTCGATTTATGGCTAAAAGAAGTGCAAAATCTCGTCGTCATCGAACTGGGGGCAGGGAAAGCCATTCCAACTGTGCGTCGATTTTCTGAGCGTACGGCGAAAGCAAAAAAGGGCGGACTTATCCGTATTAACCCGCAAGATGCAGGCGTGCCGAAAATGCACTTTTTAAGTCTAGAAATGAAGGCGTTAGATGCGCTAAAAGCGATTGATAACCTTCTAAATCCTTCTCAACAAGCGGTTGAATAATGGAAAATTTTTGTGAAATTACCTTCTGCCAACAAATTGGCAGCAACAAGCGACACAATCAAGATGCCCTTTTTAATGGCGAGGCGGTGTTTCAATATAAACTCAAAACGGCTGAAAAACGCCTTGAAAACCGACCGCACTTTATTGTGGGCGTGGCAGACGGTATTTCCAATAGTAACCGACCTGAAAAAGCGAGCAAGTTGGCTATGCAGTTATTAAGCCAAATGGAAAGTATAAGTCGTCAAACGATCTACGATTTACAATCCAGTTTATCAGCAGAATTAGCGGAGGATTATTTTGGCGCAGCAACCACTTTTGTGGCGGCTGAAATTGATCAAATGACCCGTAAAGCCAAAATTCTCAGCGTAGGCGATAGCCGTGCTTATTTAATTGACGCTCAAGGAAAATGGCAACAAATCACACAAGATCATTCAATTCTTTCTGAATTGTTAGCTGATTTCCCCGATAAAAAAGAAGAAGATTTTGCCACGATTTATGGCGGTGTTTCTTCTTGTTTAGTCGCGGATTATTCTGAATTCCAAGATAAAATTTTTTATCAAGAAATTGAAATTCAGCAAGGGGAAAGTTTATTACTGTGTTCTGATGGATTAACAGATGGGCTTTCTGCTGAAGTAAGAGAAAAGATTTGGAAACAATATGATAATGATAAATCTAGATTGACGGTATATCGTAAATTAATTGAGAAACAAAGGTTTTATGATGATTTGTCGGTTATAATCTGTACGTTTTGATTTATGTTTAAAAATATTCTAAGGAACCTTAATTATTATGAGTGAAGAAAAAGCAAAAATACTCAAGATTGATGATGTATTCAAATTAAATTTGAGTATTCCAGATTATCAAAGACCATACAAATGGACTGTGAAAAATGTTCAGCAACTTATAGATGATTTGCTTACGCATTTCCGTGATAGCAAAGTTTATCGAATTGGTACAATTGTTTTATATAAAAATGGTGGCAAGTATGAAATAGTTGATGGGCAACAGAGACTTACTACATTATCGTTAGTGCTTCATAAATTAGGTAGGAAAGATATTTTATTTTTGAAGGAAGAATTAAGTCATAGTATTAGTAAATTTAATATTATAGAGAATTATAAATTTATTAATGGCTATAAATTTCCTTTAGGATTTGAGGAGTACATCTTAAAAATATGCGAAATGGTTCGTATTGAACTTGATGATTTAGATGAGGCTTTTCAGTTTTTTGATTCACAAAATGCAAGAGGAAAACCTCTTCAATCATATGATCTCTTAAAGGCATACCATTTAAGAGAGATGAGAAACAAGCCAGACCAAATTATTCATCAGTGTGTTGAATGCTGGGAAAGAGCAGCAATGTCTGATGATATTAATAATTTAAATAAAATTATTAACTTTATTCTATTTAGATTGCGCCGTTGGCATTATCAAGAACATGCTGAAGTATTTTCGGCTAATGAATTGGATACATTTAAAGGTGTTAGTGAAAATGTTGAATACCCTTATTTGAATGGTGTTTTAGCTACAAATGCGATACAAAAAATGTCTGCAGAGAATCCTTTCTTATATCGTTCAATATCTCCATTTCAAGCTAATCAAAGATTAGTTAATGGAAAGTATTTTTTTGATTATATTCAACATTATTCTGTTATCTATGAGCAGTTATTTAGAAAAGAGACTGGTTTTCTAGAACGGTTTAATGAAATTAATGGTATTGATTTGGAAACTGGTTTAATAAGCTTTTTAAATAATTATGAACATAGTGATCGAGTTGGTGATAAATTCCTTAGAAATTTATTTGAATGTACACTTTTATTCTATTTTGATAAGTTTGGAGATAATAATTTTTCTGAGTTTATGACAAAAGCTTTTCTTTGGGTTTATCGTCTTCGTTTTGAATATCAACGTATTAGTTTTAAAACAATAGAAGATGCGGCCCACGATAGTAATGGATTTCTATCTTACATTGAAAAATCTATTACACCAGTACAAGTTCTGCGATTTATTCCAAAATTAGATGGAGTTAGATTTGATAATGTAGATAGAAAAATAAAAGAAATTTTTGGAGTTAGAGATGAGAAAAAATAATAATTATGTAAAACCGTTAAAGATAAATGAACTCTTAGATAACGATAAATATATTATTCCTATTTATCAACGTAATTATGCATGGGAAGATAAAGAGATTAGCCTTCTTATTCAAGATCTTGGTAATGCTTGCCAAAAATCTAAAGAAAATTATTATATTGGTAGTTTAGTCGTCTATAAAAGAGAAAATGGAGATTTTGAGGTTATAGATGGTCAGCAGCGATTAACTACTCTAACGTTGATTATGTACTATTTGTGCAAGAATTATTTACACGAGACTAATTTCGCTAGAAATGTATACTTCGAGCATAGAAAGGATTCTGATTTGGCTTTGGAATATTTAGAATCAGATAATATTCCTTTTATATTTAAAAATGCTTTAAAATTAATTAAAAAACATTGGGAAATAGCAGTAAAAGCTACTGAGCGAAAAGAAAGAGACTTAGCCTATTTTCTGCTTGAAAAAGTTGAAATTATTAGAACAGAAGTACCTAAGGATACAGATCTCAATCATTATTTTGAGATTATGAATATACGAGGAGAGCAATTGGAGAAACATGAAATTCTTAAAGCTCGTTTATTGGAGATTTTACCTGAAGGAATCCAACGTTCTGTTTTTGCCCAGATTTGGGATGCCTGTTCTGACATGAGTCGGT
Organism: Haemophilus parainfluenzae; assembly: GCF_014931395.1. Taxonomy (NCBI): domain Bacteria; kingdom Pseudomonadati; phylum Pseudomonadota; class Gammaproteobacteria; order Pasteurellales; family Pasteurellaceae; genus Parahaemophilus; species Parahaemophilus parainfluenzae. The sequence continues at coordinate 1,179,853 of NZ_CP063120.1, forward strand.
ATGCTTTAATTGGAATAGAATCAGGTCTTAGAAGTAATATTTTTGGTAAAGATTGGCAGGGCATTCCGAAATTATTTAACGACATTATTCAAGATTATAAGATTAATGTTGAAAATACTAATAAAAAGGTAAAGGTTCAACAAGATGCAGATAGTACAGGAGGCCAATTATCGATTCTTGATTTAATTGATAAATCTAACGAGCAAATCGTTCAACCTATACAAAATAACGAATTTTCTGAAGGTAGCTTTAACTCTGTTATTGACTTTCCTAACTTCTTGATGCATGTATTAAGAATTTATTTAGAACTGCGTTGTGATGACAGTAGATTTAAAGATGTTTCTTTAGATGAAAGAGAACTATTAAATTCATTTGGTAAAGACTGGAGCAAAGAAAATGTTATTGACTTTATTGATACATTGTTATCTTGCAGATATTTATTTGATAAATATGTTATTAAATCAAGCACATTACGTTCAGAAGATGAGCATTGGTCTTTATGGAAGATTGTAAAAGGAAGTTCAAATAATTATTACTATAAAAATACTTTTGGTGGTGATAATAATGAATCGAATGACACTGAAAGTAATGAGCAAACAAAAACTGCAATAATGTTACTTTCAATGTTTCATGTTTCTAATCCATCTCGTATTTATAAAAACTGGCTATATGCAGTGCTACGAGCATTATATACGCATAGGGAGAAAATTAGATTTAATAGTTATATAAGATTTTTAGAGAAATTATGCGATAACTTCTATTTTGGTAATAATTGCCAAGAAAAAGATATTACCGATATTATCTTAGGAGAAGAGAAAATTAATTTTTATTCAAATAATAAAAAATGGAATGATGGAGTTCTGGTTCCTAACTTTGTATTTAATCGATTAGATTACCAACTATGGAAAAAGTATAAAGAAAAGTACCCTAAGTTTCGATTTACTTTTAGAAGTTCTGTTGAGCATCATTATCCCCAACATCCATCTGAAGAATATGGATTAGAGAGATTAGAGAAAAAGATTCTAGATAATTTTGGAAACTTATATTTGCTATCTCAAAGTAAAAATTCTCGTTTAAGCAATTTAACACCTGAAGCTAAATGTAGTTATTATAAGAATAAAAATTATGATAGCCTAAAACAGGCTTTAATGATGGAAAAAACAAAAGAGCTTAATAATTGGAAAAACGAGGAGATATTAAAGCATGGAGAAGAAATGCTCGAAATTCTAAATCAACCTTTATCCAAAACTGATTCTTAACGACACCTTTTGTCGCACCCCTCATTAAAATACTCCTTACCAACCCAGTAAGGAGTATTTTTTATGTCCGAATATAAATTAAATCCACCAACAGTGTCTTCTTATACTGAAAATATGATGCTTAAAGTTTTATTTGAGCATAAAGGTTTTTCTGAAGTGTTTCGGGAGAGTAGCTGGCGAAGTGATGAAATTGCCAGTGCGTTTGGACTGCCTGAAGAATTAGAGAATGATAAAAATCTACGCACGGTTGCTCGTCGGCTTTTAAAAGCGCGGTATAAAACACTCCAAAAATCCACCGCACTTTTACCGGAGTTATGGAAACAGGCGTATGAAAATTTGGTAACGTTGGCAGAATTTTTGCAACTGAATCCCGTTGAACAGGAACTTCTCCGCTTTGCCATGCATTTACGCAGTGAAGGAGCTATGCGAGATTTGTTTGGCTACTTGCCGAAATCGGATTTGCAAAGAACGGCTGCGATCATGGCGGATTTACTGAAGCAGCCGAAAAATCAGATTCTATCCGCCTTAAAGAAAGGCAGTAAACTCGATGCTTATGGTCTGATTGATCGCGATTATCGCCCCGATAGTGTGCATGATTATTTAGATTGGGGCGAAACCTTAGATTTTGATGAATTTGTGACACAACCATTAAACGAAAACGTCCTATTAAAATCTTGTACGGAAGTCGCTCAAGTGCCAAGTTTGGAACTGGATGATTTTGCCCATATTGCCGGCATGAAAGAGATGATGTTGACCTATTTACAACAGGCAATAAAACATCATCGGAAAGGCGTGAATCTTTTAATTTATGGCGTGCCCGGCACCGGTAAAACCGAATTTGCCGGGTTGCTTGCACAGGCATTAGGGATTTCGGCGTATAACATTACTTATATGGATTCTGACGGAGATGTTGTGAAGGCAGAGCAACGCCTGAACTATAGTCGTCTTGCTCAAACGCTATTGAACGGGAAGCAGGCGCTTTTAATTTTTGATGAAATTGAAGATGTGTTTAACGGCTCGTTTATGGAGCGTTCTGTTGCACAAAAAAATAAAGCGTGGACAAATCAGTTGTTGGAAAACAATAACGTGCCGATGATTTGGTTATCCAATTTTGTAAACAGTATAGATGCGGCTTTTTTGCGTCGTTTTGATTTTGTATTTGAAATGCCGGATTTGCCGTTGAAAAATAAATCGGCGTTAATTTCGCAGTTGGCAGGCGGTAAATTAACGGCGGAATATGTGCAACATTTTGCCAAAGTGCGGTCACTTTCGCCGGCGATTTTAACGCGCGTGTTCAATGTGGCAAATGCGGTTGATAACGGCAAAAAAGCTTTTCCTGAGGTCTTGCTTACGCTCTTTAATGAAGCCTTACAGGCACAAGGCAAAAAGAAAATTGAGCCGTTGGTGGAAAGTAAACTGAGTTATCAGCTTGAGTGGGTTTCCTGCAATGAAAATATTCATAAAATCACCGAAGGATTAATGCGAACCAAAAAAGGCAGAATTTGTTGTTATGGTCCGCCGGGCACAGGGAAAACCGCTTGGGCAGGTTGGCTTGCCGAGCAGTTAGATATGCCGTTGTTGCTTTGCAAAGGGTCTGATTTGCTCGATCCTTATGTAGGTGGAACGGAACGAAATATTGCTGAGGCATTTGAATCAGCAAAGCGTGATAATTGTTTGTTAGTGCTGGACGAAGTGGATACCTTCTTATTTTCTCGAGAAGGGGCAAACCGAAGCTGGGAGCGTTCACAAGTGAATGAAATGTTGACACAGATTGAACGCTTTGAGGGCTTAATGGTGGTATCGACAAATTTAATTGAGGTACTCGATCCTGCAGCCTTACGCCGTTTTGATTTAAAATTGAAGTTTGATTATTTAACACTGAAACAACGTTTAGATTTTGCTAAACAACAGGCTGAAATTTTAGGATTGCCGTTGTTATCGGAAGAGGATTTAGTTCAGATTGAATCGCTTAATCTGCTGACACCTGGAGATTTTGCTGCAGTGGCTCGTCGTCATCAATTTTCTCCTTTTCAAAAGGTGCAAGATTGGCTGAGCGCATTACAAGGTGAATGTGAAGTGAAACCAGCGTTTTCTGCAACGACAAGGCGGATAGGGTTCTGATTAAAGCGCGGTCAAAATTCTCATTGTTTTTTGACCGCACTTTTTATTCTCCAGTTAGCCAACTTGCCAATAAGATAACGATAGTAAAAATAGCCAACCAAATAAGGTGAAGTTTAGTGCTTTTTCGATTAATTTCGGCATTTTTTTGGCGTCTTTGTTCGAGTTTTTGTTTGTAAATTTCAAGATCTTCTTTTTTAAAAGAGAACCCACAATTTGGACAAAATTGAGCAGATTCGCTGATTTTTTTACGACATTCAGGGCAGCGGGTGAGAGCCATTGATGATCCTTTATTAATTATTTTAATTTATATGCCTATTGTAAGTGAAAAAAACGGAATGATAAACGTGACATGGATCACAAAATTGAAACAATGTAAAAATTAAAATTTTGATTTTGATGATTTTCACTTAGAATACCGCCGACGAAGTCTAGTATATGACTAAATTTCGGTATTCATTTATTCCTGAGGAGTATTTTTTATGTTGTGGTTTTTCTTCTGCGTGGCGTTATTGCTAGCAGGTTATTTCATTTATAGTCGTGTAATTGAGCGCATTTTTGTGATCAATCCAAACCGTCAAACGCCAGCTTATACCATGAATGATGGCGTTGACTATATGCCAATGTCTAAAACTAAGATTTGGTTAATTCAATTATTAAACATTGCTGGTACAGGTCCAATCTTTGGTCCGATTCTTGGTGCGTTATACGGACCAGTTGCAATGCTTTGGATTGTAGTGGGTTGTATCTTTGCTGGTGCGGTACACGATTATTTCTGCGGAATGTTAAGTGTGCGTAATGGCGGTGCATCTATGCCTAACCTAGCAGGTAAATACTTAGGTCGTCCAGTTAAAGCATTTATTAACATCCTAGCAGTTGTACTTTTATTATTAGTGGGTGTGGTATTCGTTGCAAGTCCAGCTCAATTAATGGGTACGATTACAATGGATGTGTTCGGTGCCGCATCAGGTAGCATTTCTATTAGCAATGCGGAAGAAATCCATCAAGTAGCTGAAGCAGGTGGTATTACAGTTTGGGGTATGGATAAAGCGACAGTTATCAGTGTTTGGACTGGTATCATCTTCATTTACTATATTCTTGCGACATTACTTCCAGTTGATAAAATCATCGGTCGTATCTACCCATTCTTCGGTGCATTATTACTCTTTATGTCTGTAGGTATGGTATATGGTTTAGTAAGTGCAGATCTTAGCTCAGCAGATCCAATTTCTTTCTATCGTTCTGTGGACGGTATGTCTTTTGAGAAATTCTTCCAAAACTTTGAAACTCGTGCAGATTTACCATTATGGCCACTCTTGTTCTTAACTATCTCTTGTGGTGCATTATCTGGTTTCCACGCAACACAAAGCCCGCTAATGGCGCGTTGTACTGAAAACGAAAAAGAAGGGCGTTTCATTTTCTACGGTGCCATGATCGGTGAAGGTGTGATTGCATTAGTATGGTGTGCAGTTGGTTTAAGTTTCTATGATTCTTTACCAGATTTGTTAGCTGCGATTAAAGCGGGTTCGCCTTCTAAAGTGGTTTATGATTCTTCAATCCACTTCTTAGGTCTTGTTGGTGGTATTTTTGCAGTATTAGGTGTGGTTGTTCTTCCAATTACATCAGGCGATACGGCATTCCGTGCAGCACGCCTTGTTATTGCAGAATTTTTCCATTTAGAACAAAAAACCTTAGCTAAACGTTTAATTATTGCTGTGCCATTATTCGTGGTTGGTTATATCGTATCAAAAGTGGATTTCTCTATCTTATGGCGTTACTTCACTTGGGCGAACCAAACTACTGCGATGGTTATGTTATGGACTGCAGCAGCGTACTTATACCGTTATAATAAATTCCACTGGGTATGTACAATCCCTGCGGCATTTATCAGTACTGTATGTTTTACTTATCTTGCATACAACAAAATCGGTTTCGGTTTAGACTATCAATTATCTGTTTATATCGGCTTAGGCTTAACAGTTCTTTGTTTAGTTTTATTCTTCACACAGCTTAAACCATTAGGTGATCGTGACGAAGAAGCGTATGTAAATAACTAATTAAATTGAGTTAAAAATTGAAAAACCGTTTGAGGGAAACCTTAAACGGTTTTTTTGTTTATTTATTGCCAAAATTTACCAATCTTTACGTTTTAATTGCTTGCAAGTTAAGGCTACAACCGATAAACTTACGCAAAGTGGTGAAAAGTGGAATTTTGTGGAAAATTCTGCCAAATTTTTACAAAAATAGACGTTTAAAGGTAGAGAAATGTTTCGTGGTGCAGCAGCGGTAAATTTAGATGCGAAGGGTCGTGTAGCGATCCCTACTCGTTATCGTGCTGAAATCATGGAAAAGAACCAAGGCCAAATGGTTTGTACCGTTGATATTCGTCAGCCTTGTTTATTACTTTATCCTTTAGATGAATGGGAAAAAATCGAACAAAAACTACTTTCACTTTCCAACTTTGACCCAAATCAACGACGCTTACAACGTGTAATGCTCGGTTATGCCACAGAATGTGAAATGGATGCGCAAGGTCGTATCTTATTAAGTGGTCCATTACGTCAACACGCAAAATTAGAAAAAGGCTTAATGTTGGTAGGGCAGTTGAATAAATTTGAAATTTGGAGTGATACCGAATGGTATGCACAAATTGATGAAGATATCGAAATTGGCTCAAGTGCTGAATTCGGAGCTTCTGAAGAACTAAAAATGCTGTCATTATAGAACAGCAGCACTAGCAGGATAAGCGGTGCTTGCGCCGCTCTATCTTCTCTTTATCGATTTTGATTTAACGTTTACTTATGACTATGCAAAATTCCTTTTCTGCACCTGAACATATCACGGTTTTGCTTCACGAAGCGGTGAATGGTTTGGCGTTGAAAGAAAATGGAATTTATATCGATGGTACCTTTGGTCGTGGTGGTCATTCTCGTCTAATTCTCTCCCAACTTTCTGAAAATGGTCGTTTAATTGCGGTTGATCGTGATCCGCGTGCGATTGCTGAAGCCGAAAAAATTCAAGACCCTCGTTTTCATATTGAACATAATAGCTTTTCTCACATCCCAGACATCTGTCAAAAACTCGATTTAGTTGGTAAAATTGACGGCATTTTGCTGGATTTAGGGGTGTCATCTCCACAGCTTGATGAAGCTGAGCGTGGTTTCAGTTTTATGAAAGATGGTCCGTTAGATATGCGCATGGATACCACACAAGGTTTATCAGCAGCAGAGTGGCTAAAACAAGTATCCGTTGATGATTTAACTTGGGTGTTAAAAACCTTCGGCGAAGAGCGTTTTGCAAAACGAATTGCCACTGCCATCGTAGAATTTAATAAAAGTGCGGTCAAAAATGGCACAGAATGTTTAAGTCGTACTTCTCAACTCGCTGAGTTAATTGCTCAAGCTGTGCCATTTAAAGATAAACATAAGCATCCAGCAACTCGTAGCTTCCAAGCAATTCGAATTTATATTAATGCGGAATTAGATGAGTTAGAAAGTGTATTAAATTCTGCATTAGATATGTTGGCCCCTGAAGGACGTTTATCGATTATCAGTTTCCATTCACTTGAAGACAGAATGGTAAAACATTTCATGCGTAAGCAAAGCAAAGGCGAGGATATTCCAAGAGGCTTACCATTACGTGAAGATCAAATTCAACGTAATCAAAAATTAAAAATCATTGGTAAAGCTATTCAGCCGAGTGAGGCAGAAATTTCGGCAAATCCACGCTCAAGAAGTGCGGTTTTACGTATTGCGGAAAGGGTGAAATAAGATGTTAGAAAATAGCGAACGTTATCCTTTACAACATATTCTCGTGGAAGATATTTTTTCTTCTAATAAATTAATTGTCGTCTTACTTTTATTAATTTTAGCTTCTGCAATGGGCACAATTTGGATGACGCATCAAACACGGGGCCTAATTTCTGAAAACGGGCAGTTGGTATTACAACACCAAGCCCTTGAAAACGAATATCGCAATTTACAATTACAAGAAGCAACCGAAAGTGATAATACAAGAGTTGAATCCATTGCGATTGGTACATTAAAAATGCAACGTGTTCAAAGTGAACAAGAAGTAGTTATTTTTGAATAGGGATTTTGAATAAAATGGTTAGATTTAATTCCTCTAAGAAACCAGGAAAGCCAAAGAAAACAATTAGAAAATTGGCTCAACCTGCGTCAGTAAAACCAAACAAACCGAAGATGGTGTTTGAGAGATGCTTCCTTCGTGGTCGTTATCTCATCGCGACAAGTTTTATTTTCTTAGGCTTAGGCGCATTAGTGGCTCGTGCTGCTTATGTGCAATCTGTTAATTCTGAAACCCTTTCTGGTGAAGCGGACAAACGTTCACTACGTAAAGATGATGTCCTCTCTGTTCGTGGCTCAATTTTAGATCGTAATGGCCAATTGTTATCGGTGAGTGTGCCGATGAGTGCAATTGTGGCTGAACCTCGCTTAATGTTAAAAGAAAATGCATTAGAGGATAAAGAACGTATCAAAGCGCTTGCTAACGAATTAAATATGACACCTGCTGAGTTGGTGAAAAAAATTGAGAAAAATCCAAAATCAGGTTTCTTGTATTTAGCACGTCAAGTAGAAGCGGGCAAAGCAAATTATATCCGCGATCTCAAAATTAAAGGTATTTCATTAGAAACTGAACCACGTCGTTTTTATCCACGTGTAGAAGAAGCGGCTCAATTAATCGGCTTTACCAACATTGATGGTAAAGGGATTGAAGGCGTTGAGGCAAGTTTCAACTCAATGTTAGTGGGGAAAGACGGTGCGCGTGTTGTACGTAAAGACAAACGTGGTAACGTGATTGAACATATTGCTGATGAGAAAAAATACGATGCACAAGATGTCACCTTAAGTATTGATGAAAAGTTACAATCCATGGTGTATCGTGAAATCAAAAAAGCGGTAACAGAGAACAAAGCAGAATCAGGCACCGCCGTATTGGTGGATGTACGTACGGGTGAAGTATTAGCTATGGCAACTGCACCTTCTTATAACCCAAATAATTTGGCTAATGTCAAAGATGAATTAAAACGTAACCGTGCGATTACCGATACCTTTGAACCCGGTTCAACCGTAAAACCTTTTGTTGTATTGACCGCACTTCAACGTGGCGCAGTGAGACGTGATGAGGTAATTAATACAGGTTCATTTACCGTAAGTGGTAAAGAAATTGTCGACGTGGCACCTCGCCCACAACAAACCTTAGATGAAATTTTGATTAACTCCAGTAACCGTGGTGTGAGTCGTCTTGCGTTACGTATGCCACCTTCTGCATTAATGGAAACTTACCAAAATGCGGGCTTAGGTAAAGATACAGAGTTAGGCTTAATTGGTGAACAACGTGGTGTATTAAATGCAAACCGTAAACGTTGGGCAGATATTGAACGTGCTACTGTGGCTTATGGTTATGGTATCACTTCTACACCATTACAAATTGCACGCGCTTATGCCACTTTAGGCAGCTTCGGGATTTATCGTCCGCTTTCTATCACAAAAGTCGATCCGCCAGTCATTGGTCAACGTGTATTCTCTGAGAAAATCACGAAAGACGTAGTGGGTATGTTAGAAAAAGTCGCGATCAAAAATAAACGTGCGATGGTTGAAGGTTATCGTGTTGGTGCGAAAACAGGTACAGCGCGTAAAATTGAAAATGGTCACTATGTTAAGAAATATGTGGCATTTACAGCGGGTATTGCACCAATTAGCGATCCACGTTATGCATTAGTTATTTTGATTAACGATCCGAAAGCAGGGCAGTACTATGGTGGTGCGGTATCAGCACCAGTATTCTCGAGCATTATGGGTTATACCTTACGTGCTAACGGTATTGCACCAGATGCAGAACCAACAGAAAAAACAGCAAGACGTACTGTTCGCTTAAGCGATCAAAAATTTGAAAAAATGAATTAAGAAAAGGCAAAACAATGAAAAAATTGACCGCACTTTTTGATCTTCCGGTGCTTTCAGACATTAATGTGAAGGCGATGGTGTTAGATAGCCGCAAGGTTACCCAAGGTGATTTGTTTGTGGCAGTAAAAGGGCATCGTTTTGATGCGAGTCAATTTGTTCCTCAAGCCATTTCTTCTGGTGCAAGTGCGATCGTTTTAGAAACAGATTTAGAAAACGAGCATTTGAACATCCAATGGCAAAATAATGTGCCTGTGATTCATCATTATCATTTATCTGCCAATCTTTCTGCATTGGCAGGTCAATTTTATGACAATCCTTCCGAAAAATTGACTTTAGTTGGTGTCACTGGAACAAATGGTAAAACTACGGTTTCTCAATTATTAGCTCAATGGGCTACGCTATTAGGCCACAAAGCAGCTGTCATGGGCACCATTGGCAATGGTTTATTAGGTCAAGTCAAAGAAGCAAAAAACACCACAGGTTCAGCCGTTGAAGTTCAAGAAAACCTCGCTGATTTTGTAGAGAAAGGGGCAGATTTTGCTTCTATCGAAGTATCTTCACATGGTTTAGTTCAACATCGCGTTGAAGCCCTTAAATTTAAGGCTGCTATTTTTACCAATTTAAGTCGAGATCACTTGGATTATCACGAGACAATGGAAAAGTATGCCGAAGCTAAAAAACGCTTTTTCATTGATTTGGCGCCCGAATTACAAATTCTTAATGCTGATGATCCAATTGGAGCTGCGTGGTTAAGCGAATTACCAAATGGTATTGCAGTTAGCTGCCGCTCAGATTTCCATCCAACTTCTAAACAATGGCTTTATGCAACACAGATTCGTTTTACTCACGAAGGTGCGGTGATTGATGTTGCTTCAAGTTGGGGGAATGGCACATTACATAGCCCATTAATTGGTGCTTTTAACGTGAGTAATCTGCTGTTAGCCACGGCTGTTTTATTGGCTTTAGGTTATTCTTTCGACGATCTTATCCGTACGGTTTCACAGCTAAAAGGGGTAAATGGAAGAATGGAATTGATTAAAAAAGCAGGAAAACCAACAGTTATTGTTGATTATGCCCATACTCCGGATGCATTAGAAAAGGCATTAAATGCTTCGCGTGAACACTGCAAAGGTAAACTTTGGTGTATCTTTGGGTGTGGCGGTGATCGTGATGCAGGCAAGCGTCCGTTGATGGCAAAAGCGGCTGAGCAGTTTGCAGATTTAGTGATCGTAACCCAAGATAATCCGCGTACAGAAGATCCAAATAAAATTGAAGCTGATATCCTTACGGGTTTTAGTCGAATGGAAGATGTTGGTGTGATTCCGGATCGCGAAGAAGCCATCAGATTTACCATTGAGAATGCGGTTGAAAACGATGTGATTGTGATTGCGGGTAAAGGTCATGAAAACTATCAGATCATTGGGGATAAAACACTTCATTTCTCTGATCAAGAAGTGGCTGAAGCCTATTTAACGAAAAAATAAAAACAGAATGATTAAACTTACTACCCAACAACTTACCCAAATTTTAAATGCTGATCTTATTGGCGATGAGCAGGTCGTTGTTGAAAATATCAATACGGATACGCGTAAAGCGGTATCCAACTCGCTTTTCTTTGCATTAAAAGGTGAGCATTTTGATGCACATCAATACTTAGATAAAGCCGTTGAGCAAGGTGCGACAGCCTTAGTTGTGCAACAAGCCAACACCGAAATTGCAACGCCACAATTAGTTGTTGCAGATACGCGCTTAGCTCTTGGTCAATTAGCAAAATGGTTACGTGAAAAAATTAATCCTCGTACCGTGGCGATGACAGGTTCATCGGGTAAAACTACGGTGAAAGAGATGACAGCATCCATACTGCAACAAACAGCAGGCAATCCTGAAGCTATGTTATTCACAAACGGTAATTTCAACAACGATATTGGCGTACCATTAACGTTATTACGCTTAACAGAACAACATAAATTTGCTGTTATTGAGTTAGGTGCAAATCATCAAGGCGAAATTGATTACACCACGCATCTTGCGCAACCAGAAGCCGCATTAGTGAATAATGTAGCAGCCGCACATTTAGAAGGTTTTGGTTCAATTGAAGGTGTTGCTCGTGCGAAAGGGGAAATCTATCGTGGTTTAACCCCAAATGGTGTAGCCATTATTAACAGTGAACATAATTATATTGAATTGTGGCAAAAAGAAATTGGTTCACATGCTACTCAATATTTTAATGGTGGCGATTACAAAGCTGAAAATGTCAAACATTCACCTAATGGCTCAACGTTTACGCTAGTTTCACCCAAAGGCAGCATTGAAATTAATTTACCTTATTTAGGTGAGCATAATGTAAAAAATGCCTTGGCAGCGACCGCACTTGCTATGAATGTCGGCGCAAGTCTTGCTGATGTTAAAGAAGGACTTGAACACCGTTCTCAAGTAAAAGGGCGTTTATTCCCGATTCAAGTGAATGAAAATCTGTTGCTATTAGATGATACTTACAATGCAAATGTGGATTCTTTACAAGCGGCGATTGATGTTTTAAAAGGTTACGATGCTTTCCGTATTCTACTTGTGGGCGATATGAAAGAATTAGGCGAGGATAGCCTAAAATGTCATCAACAAGTGGGCGAGCATGCAAAACAAGCTAAATTAGATTTAGTGCTTTCTTATGGAACAGAAAGTGCGGTCATTTCTGAGGCTGTTTTGGGAAAACATTTTACAGATAAAGCTGAATTGACAGCTTATGCGTTAGATATTATTAAACAGAAATTACAAGAAAACCAAAAAGTCGTCGTATTAGCGAAAGGCTCGCGCTCAATGAAAATGGAAGAGACGATTTATTCATTAAAGGATAGCTTATGTTAGTTTGGCTTGCTGAATATTTAGTTCGCTATGAAACGGCATTCAATGCCATTTCCTATATTACCGTACGTGCGATTTTGGCATTATTAACCGCACTTTTTATTTCTTTATGGATTGGTCCGAAAGTGATCAAACGCCTTCAAATTTTAAAATTTGGCCAAGAAGTGCGTAATGACGGTCCTGAAAGTCACTTTGCGAAAAAAGGTACGCCAACCATGGGCGGTGTGATGATTTTATTCTCCATCGGTGTTAGTACTTTATTATGGGCTAACTTAGCGAATCCTTACGTCTGGATTTGCTTATTTGTATTGTTTGGCTATGGTGCCATTGGCTTTGTGGATGATTTCCGTAAAATTACACGTAAAAATACCGATGGTTTAATTGCGCGTTGGAAATATTTCTGGATGTCAGTGGTGGCATTAGTGGCGATCATTTGGTTGTATTGGTTAGGTCATGATACCGATGCAACTCGTTTAGTAATTCCATTCTTTAAAGATATCATGCCACAATTAGGTCTATTCTATATTGTGTTGTCTTACTTTGTGATTGTGGGCACAGGGAATGCGGTAAACTTAACCGACGGTTTGGATGGTCTTGCAATTATGCCAACAGCGTTAGTGGCTGGTGCATTTGCTTTGATTGCATGGGCGACCGGTAACGTGAATTTCGCAGAATACTTACATATCCCTTATATCAAATATAGCTCAGAAGTCGTGGTGTTCTGTACCGCAATCGTAGGTGCAGGCTTAGGATTCTTATGGTTTAATACTTATCCGGCTCAAGTCTTTATGGGCGATGTCGGCTCTCTTGCACTAGGTGGTGCACTTGGTGTCGTTGCCATCCTTGTTCGTCAAGAATTCTTATTAGTGATTATGGGCGGTGTATTTGTTGTTGAAGCCTTGTCTGTAATTTTACAAGTAGGTTCTTACAAGTTAAGAAAACAACGTATTTTCAGAATGGCACCAATTCATCACCACTTTGAATTAAAAGGTTGGCCAGAACCTAGAGTGATTATCCGGTTTTGGATTATTTCCTTGATGTTGGTGTTGATGGGGCTTGTAACGCTCAAACTAAGATAATTTTGTAGGGTGCACTTGTTGCACCCTGCGTGATCCCAGAATACGAGAGAAGAAAAACAACATGACAACTCTATATCAAAATAAAACTATCACCATTATAGGCCTTGGAAAAACAGGCCTTTCTTGCGTTGAATATCTTCAATCTCAACAAGCTAATATTCGTGTGATTGATACACGCCAACATCCAGCAGGTGCGGATAAATTACCTAAAAATGTTCCCTTACATACAGGTAGCCTAAATCAACAATGGTTACTTGAAAGTGATATTATTGTCATTAGCCCAGGGCTCGCAGTAAAAACACCTGAAATTCAGACCGCACTTTCAGCGGGTGTGGAAGTGATTGGGGATATTGAGTTATTCTGTCGAGCTGCCACCAAGCCAATTGTCGGGATTACAGGCTCTAACGGTAAAAGCACTGTAACAACATTAGTCTATGAAATGGCGAAAGCTGCGGGAATAAAAGTGGGCATGGGTGGAAACATTGGCATCCCTGCGTTGTCATTATTAAATGAAGATTGCGATCTTTATGTATTAGAGCTTTCCAGTTTCCAACTTGAAACTACTTACAGTTTGAAAGCGGCTGCAGCGACTGTGCTTAATGTGACTGAAGATCACATGGATCGCTATGTGGATTTAGAAGATTATCGTCAAGCCAAATTACGCATTTACCACAATGCAGAAACTGCGGTGGTGAATTTAGAAGACAAACTCACTTTTGGCGAAGGTGAAAATCAAGCTAAGAAAGTAGTGTCTTTTGCTGAAAATCAAGCTGATTACTGGCTAAAAACCGAAAACGGTAAACAGTACTTAATGGCGAAAGAAGAAGTGATTTTACCTTGTAGTGAAGCCACTTTAGTTGGTCGTCATAATTACATGAATATTTTAGCCGCAACAGCATTAGCGCAAGCAGTAGGCATAAATTTAGAGGCAATTCGAACCGCACTTCGTCAATTTAAAGGCCTAGATCATCGTTTCCAATTGGCCCATCAAGCGAATGGTGTTCGTTGGATCAATGATTCTAAAGCGACTAATGTCGGCAGTACCGTTGCGGCATTGGCTGGTTTATATGTTGAAGGAACATTACATCTTTTATTAGGTGGTGATGGTAAAGGCGCAGATTTTTCTGAACTCGCTGATTTAATCAATCAACCTCATATTTCAACATATTGTTTTGGTCGTGATGGTAAACAACTTGCAGCACTTTCAAGTCAAAGCCATTTGTTTGAAACCATGGAACAAGCCATTTCATTTTTACGACCACGTTTAAAATCAGGTGATATGGTGTTATTATCTCCTGCTTGTGCAAGTTTGGATCAATTTGCCTCTTTTGAAAAACGTGGCGAAGAGTTTACTCGTTTAGCAAAATTAGCTTAAAGAATTAGGGTAGTAATGGAATTTATCAATAAAATTAAACAACATTATGAACAATGGGCGAGAGTGACTCCTCAAGGATTACTTTACGATCGCGCATTGTTTTGGCTTTTTGTCGTGCTCTTGCTGATTGGTTTAGTGGCGGTAACTTCTGCTTCGATGCCTTACAGTGCACGCGTATTTAATGATACATTCTATTTTGCAAAACGTGATGCCGTTTATGTTTTGCTTTCTTTTGCAACCTGCTATTTAACGCTCCAAATTTCTTCCTCTCAATGGGAAAAGTGGCACGCTAAAATTTTCTTATTAGCCATTGTTTTATTAATACTGGTTCTTGGTATTGGTACTTCTGTTAATGGGGCAAAACGTTGGATTTCTTTAGGGATTTTAAATTTCCAGCCCGCAGAATTTGCGAAGTTAGCGTTAACCTGTTTCCTCGCGAGCTATTTTACGCGTCGTTATGATGAAGTACGTGGTAAAAAATTCAGTGCAGCTAAGCCTTTCATTGTGATGGGGGTATTAGGGGTATTCTTATTAGCTCAACCAGACTTAGGGAGTACTGTTGTACTTTTCGTTATTACCTTTGGCATGCTTTTTATTGTCGGTGCAAATTTTTGGCAATTTATTTTGCTAATTGGTACAGGCATACTTCTCTTTGTTTGGTTGGTTCTTTCCGCCTCTTATCGTTTAAAACGTTTTACCGGTTTCTTAGAGCCGTTTAAAGATCCTTACGGAACAGGATTTCAGCTGACTAACTCTTTGATGGCCTTTGGTCGTGGTGAAATTAGTGGGGAAGGACTCGGTAACTCGATTCAAAAACTCGATTATCTTCCTGAAGCACATACTGACTTTATCATGGCGATTATTGGTGAAGAGTTCGGTTTTATTGGTATTTTAGTGGTTGTGATTCTCTTAGGGTTACTGATTTTCCGAGCGATGAAAATCGGAAGAGAATCACTCATGTTAGAACAACGTTTCCGTGGCTTTTTTGCTTTAGGTATTAGTTTCTGGATTTTCTTCCAAGGTTTTGTCAATCTAGGCATGGCCTTAGGGATGTTACCAACAAAAGGTTTAACTTTCCCATTAGTGAGTTACGGTGGTTCAAGTATCATTATTATGTCGGCGACTGTAGGGATTTTATTGCGTATTGACCATGAAAATAGATTACAACGAGGTGGTCAAGCTCGTTTGAGAGATGATTAGGAATATTTATGAGTAAAAAATTATTAGTTATGGCGGGTGGTACTGGTGGACATGTTTTCCCCGCCATCGCGGTTGCTCAAACTTTACAAAAAGAAGGTTGGGAAATTTGCTGGTTAGGCACAAAAGATCGAATGGAAGCACAACTTGTACCAAAACATGGTATTCCAATTCGTTTTATTCAAATTTCAGGGTTGCGTGGTAAAGGCATTAAAGCATTACTTGGCGCGCCTTTTGCTATTTTAAGAGCAGTATTGCAAGCTCGTAAAATTATTCAAGAATATCAACCTAATGCCGTATTAGGTATGGGGGGGTATGTATCTGGCCCAGGTGGCATCGCGGCAAAACTTTGTGGTGTGCCGGTTATTTTACATGAACAAAATGCCGTAGCTGGCTTAACCAATGAATGGTTAGCAAAAATTGCAACCCGAGTTTTACAAGCTTTCCCAACGGCATTCAAAGATGCTGAAGTGGTAGGAAACCCGGTTCGCCAAGATTTATTTGAAATGCCATCACCACAAGCGCGTTTTTCAGAAAGAAGTGGAAAATTGAGAGTGCTCGTCGTGGGGGGAAGCCAAGGGGCTAGAGTACTCAATCAAACGATTCCACAAGTGGTTGCGCGTTTAGCCGATAAATTAGAAGTGCGTCATCAAGTGGGTAAAGGTTCAGTTGAAAGTGTGACCGCACTTTATGGTGAACACGCTGGTTCGGTCAAAATTACAGAATTTATTGATGATATGGCAGAAGCTTACGCGTGGGCGGATGTGGTGATTTGTCGTTCTGGTGCCTTAACAGTATGTGAATTAGCTGCAGTGGGGACTCCAGCAATTTTTGTGCCATTCCAGCACAAAGATCAACAACAATATTTAAATGCAAAATATCTTGCCGATGTCGGTGCAGCAAAAATCGTTCAGCAAAATGAATTAAATGCGGATGTGTTAGTTGATTTCTTAGAAAAAACAGATCGTGAAACCTTGTTAGCGATGGCGATTAAGGCAAAAGAAATGTCAGCACCATTAGCGGCTAAACGTGTAGCTGATGTCATTGTAGAGAATGCGAAATAAGAACAGAGAAGTTGAGGGATAGTAAATAAAAACCCTTAACCTAAAAGTGCGGTTAAAAATAAAGGTGAAATAATATGAAACATATTTCGGACGAGATTAGAAAAATTATTCCTGAGATGCGTCGGGTTCAACAAATTCATTTCATTGGTATCGGCGGTGCCGGTATGAGTGGGATTGCCGAAATTTTATTAAATGAAGGTTATGATATCTCTGGTTCTGATATTGCAGATGGTGTCGTGACTCAGCGTCTTGCTCAAGCTGGCGCAAAAATTTTCATTGGTCACCAAGCGGAAAATGTGCAAGGGGCAAGTGTTGTTGTTGTATCAAGCGCGATCCATGAAGATAATCCAGAATTAATTGCCGCTAAACAAAATCGTATTCCCGTGATTCAGCGAGCACAAATGTTAGCTGAAATTATGCGTTTCCGTCATGGTATTGCAGTAGCTGGTACCCATGGTAAAACCACAACGACAGCCATGATTTCGATGATTTATACTCAAGCGAAACTGGATCCAACTTTCGTTAATGGTGGTTTAGTTAAATCTGCCGGTAAAAACGCGCATTTAGGTGCAAGCCGTTATTTAATCGCAGAAGCAGATGAAAGTGATGCGTCTTTCCTACACTTGCAACCAATGGTTTCTGTGGTAACCAATATTGAACCGGATCATATGGATACGTACGGCGGTGATTTTGAAAAAATGAAAGCCACCTACGTGAAGTTCTTACATAACTTACCATTCTACGGTTTAGCGGTTATGTGTGCAGATGATGCGGTATTAATGGAACTTGTTCCTCAAGTTGGACGCCAAGTGTTAACCTATGGTTTCAGTGAACATGCAGACTATCGTATCGAAGATTATGAACAAACGGGTTTCCAAGGCCATTACACCGTAGTTTGCCCAAGTGGTGAACGCATCAATGTATTATTGAATGTGCCAGGTAAACACAATGCGTTAAATGCGACGGCAGCACTTGCAGTAGCAAAAGAAGAAGGCATTGGTAATGATGCGATTTTAGAAGCACTTGCTGATTTCCAAGGTGCGGGCAGACGTTTTGACCAATTAGGTGAGTTTATTCGTCCAAATGGTAAAGTACGCTTAGTAGATGATTATGGCCATCACCCAACAGAAGTTGATGTAACAATTAAAGCGGCACGCGAAGGTTGGGGGGATAAACGTATAGTCATGATCTTCCAGCCTCACCGTTATTCACGTACTCGCGATTTATTTGATGAATTCGTGCAAGTATTATCCCAAGTGGATGCATTGATTATGTTAGACGTCTATGCGGCAGGTGAAGCGCCGATTGTCGGTGCAGATAGTAAAGCACTTTGTCGTTCTATTCGTAATCTAGGAAAAGTCGATCCTATTTTAGTTTCTGATACGGAACAACTTGGCGATGTATTAGATCAAATTATTCAAGATGGTGATTTAATTCTTGCCCAAGGTGCGGGAAGTGTAAGCAAAATTTCTCGTGGTTTAGCTGAGCGTTGGAAAGCATAAATACACTGAAAAATAACCGCACTTTTGATGAAGAATAAAAAGAAAACAGGATAAAACAATGAATTTAAAACAAGAAAAAATTGCTGTGTTGTTAGGCGGCACATCAGCTGAACGTGAAGTTTCTCTTAATTCTGGCGCAGCCGTGTTAAACGCATTAGTGAGCCAAGGTTATAATGCACATGGTATCGATCCTAAAGAATATAATGTCGCGAATTTAAAGGCTGATGGTTTTGATCGTGTCTTTAACATTTTACATGGTCGTGGTGGTGAAGATGGCACCATGCAAGGTTTATTAGAACAAATCGGTTTGCCTTACACTGGTTGTGGCGTGATGGCTTCAGCGTTAACCATGGATAAAATGCGTACCAAAATGTTATGGAAAGCCTTCGGTTTACCTGTTGCCGATATGGAGATCGTGACCAAAGAAAACGCTCACGAACTAAACCCACAAGCTGTGGTCGAAAAGTTAGGTTTACCTTTGATGGTTAAGCCATCTCTTGAAGGTTCAAGTGTGGGTTTAACGAAAGTAAAAGCAGTCGAAGAATTAAAAAGTGCGGTCGATTATGCACTTAAATTTGATAATACCATTTTGATTGAAGAATGGTTGGCTGGCGATGAATTAACGGTACCTGTTTTAGGTGGCGAAGTATTGCCTGCTGTTCGCATTGTGCCAGAAGGTGAGTTTTATGATTACGATGCGAAATATATTTCAGATAATACTCAATATTTTTGTCCTGCCGGCCTTTCAGCTGAAGGTGAAGAAGAATTAGCGAAATTAGTTAAACGAGCTTATGACGTCGTGGGTTGTCGTGGCTGGAGCCGCATTGATGTGATGACTGATGCACTAGGTAATTTCCGTTTAGTCGAAGTAAATACGAACCCTGGCATGACAAGTCACAGTTTGTTCCCTAAATCTGCGTCAACAGTCGGTATTTCATTTGAACAACTCGTCGTGAAAATTTTGGAGTTGAGTGCGTAATGAATGTAATTAAGCGCAAAAATACACCGCCAACGCAATTTGGTCGCTCATTTAACGGAGAAAGTAAATTCCGTTTTATGTTGCAGATTAAACTTGCTTTGGTGTTACTTTGTGCGGGGCTAGGGTATTTCGTTTATTCAAACTGGCAGAGTTGGCTTGAAAGCTTAGACGGTGATAGAAAAATTACTGCCTATGCATTAGTGGGCCAAAATGAATTTACCACTTATCCGGATGTGCAAGATGTGTTGCTCAAAATGGGCTCTCTCAAGGGCTTTTGGGGACAAGACGTTAAGCAAATTCAAGAGCAGCTTGAAACGATTCCTTGGGTAAAAGGTGCGGTAGTCCGTAAAATTTGGCCAAATCGTTTAAGTATTTGGCTATCAGAATATCAGCCAGTTGCAATTTGGAATAAAACAGAGTTCGTCACAAAAGAGGGAACGGTTTTCCAATTACCAATGGATAAGTTAAAAGAAAAAGCTTTACCTTATTTAGGTGGCCCAGATTATCAGAGCTTGAAAGTATTAGAAGCTTGGAATCAAATTTTCGCCGATTTTAAAGCCAAAAATTTAGTGGTTAAAGGTGTTCGAATTGATGATCGCGGTGCGTGGCAAGTTACGCTAGATAATGATATAGTATTGAAACTTGGGCGTGGAGATTGGAAACCAAAATTAGATCGATTTGTAACGATTTACCCACAAATTGAAGTGCCTGAAGGTAAACGAATTGATTATGTAGATTTGCGCTATGCATCTGCATCAGCAGCGGTTGGATTGACAGAGAAATAAAAAATAATTCATTGGGTGTAATAAGAAAATGGCAAAAGAGTTGGAACCGAAAGTAATTGTAGGTCTTGAAGTTGGTACATCAAAAGTTGTTGCTGTCGTTGGGGAAGTCCTTCCTGATGGCGTAGTAAATGTACTTGGCGTGGGCAGTTGTCCATCAAAAGGGATTGATCGTGGCAGTATTACTGATTTAGATGCCGTTGTTAATTCTATCCAACGTGCCATTGAAGCAGCTGAATCAATGGCCGATTGCCAAATTATGAGCGTGACTCTTGCGATTACAGGTGAACATATTCAAAGCCTGAATGAGAGCGGCTTTGTTGCTATTTCTGAAAATGAAGTAACTCAAGATGAAATTGATGATGCTTTACATACAGCGAGCTCAGTGAAATTACCTGAGGGTCTTTCTTTATTACACATCATTCCACAAGAATATGCCGTAGATAAACAAGTTAATATTAAAAATCCATTAGGTTTACAAGGTGTTCGTTTAAAAGCAAACGTACACTTAATTGCTTGTCATCAAGACTGGCAAAATAATTTGAAAAAAGCAGTTGAGCGTTGCGGATTACAAGTTGATAAAGTTGTGTTCTCCGGCTTTGCAGCAACACATTCTGTTTTAACTGAAGATGAAAAAGATCTTGGTGTTTGCTTAGTTGATTTCGGTGCAGGCACCATGAATATGATGGTTTACACTAATGGCTCATTGCGTTTCAGCAAGGTTATTCCTTACGCAGGAAATATTGTAACGAACGATATTGCTCATGCATGTACCGTTTCTCGTGCAGAGGCAGAGCGCATTAAAGTGAATTATGCGAGTGCATTGTATCCGGCACGTTTACATGGTGATAAGAAAATTGAAGTGGCAAGCATTGGTGGTCGAGCACCACGCGCTTTAACAAAAAGTGATTTATCTTTAATCACTTCAGCAAGATATATTGAACTATTAGGCGTTGTTAAGGACGAATTAGATAAGCTCAAAGCAGATTTAGAAACCAAACATATTAAATTTGAATTAATTGCGGGTGTTGTTATCACCGGTGGTGGTGCACAGATTGAAGACTTAAAAGATTGTGCATCAAGTGTATTTGGTTGTCAGGTACGTATTGGTAGTCCATTAAATATTACGGGGTTAACCGATTATGTGAATCGCCCACAATATTCAACTGTAGTGGGATTACTACAATACCATCATCAAAATAGTGATAATGATCCTGTGGATAGTAACTATGGTGATGAAGCATTAGGCAAAAAATTCTGGAAAGGCCTTAAAAATATTTTCAATAAAGTGAAATCAGAATTTTGATCATTTTGGCTTTTTCATTTACAATAGAAAAAATTTAACTTTTATTAATGTGCTAGCAGAGTATTAGCAGTAACGGAGAACAGCAAATGTTATACCCAGAGTATGGTGATTTTGAAGAGCAAACAGGTGCACTGATTAAGGTTGTCGGTGTCGGTGGAGGCGGCGGTAACGCAGTTAACCACATGGTTGCTAACATGGTGCAACAAGAATTCAATGGTAATTTCTTGGGCGAAAGTGCAATTGATAGCGAAGAACACGGTAAAATCGTATTCTATGCGGTGAATACCGATGCGCAAGCATTACGCAAAAGCCAAGTTCAACAAACTGTACAAATCGGTGGAGCAACAACGAAAGGTCTTGGAGCGGGGGCAAACCCAAATGTAGGTCGTAAAGCGGCTGAAGATGACCAAGAAGAAATCCGTAAAATGCTTGAAGGTGCAGACATGGTCTTTATCGCTGCCGGTATGGGCGGTGGTACAGGTACTGGTGCCGCACCAATCGTCGCTAAAGTTGCGAAAGAATTAGGTATTTTAACTGTTGCTGTTGTTACTAAGCCATTTAGCTTTGAAGGCAAAAAACGTATGCAATTTGCTGAATTAGGGATTAAAGATCTTTCACAATACGTGGATTCAATGATCATTATTCCTAACCAACAAATCCAAAAAGTTCTCCCGAAAAATGCAACGTTAATTGATGCTTTTGCTGCTGCAAATGACGTATTACGTAACTCTGTTATGGGCATCTCCGATATGATTACCTCTCCTGGTTTAATCAACGTGGACTTTGCAGACGTAAGAACCGTTATGTCGGAAATGGGCCAAGCAATGATTGGTTTCGGTTCAGCTCAAAGTGAACCAGGTGCAGGTCGTGCAGAAGAAGCGGCGCGTCTTGCGATTAAAAATGATTTATTAGAGAAAGTCGATCTTTCTAATGCTAAAGGTATTCTTGTTAATATTACCTCAGGTATGGATCTCGGCTTTGACGAATTTAACGTGGTGGGTGACACAGTAGGTAGCTTTGCATCAGAAGACGCAACTATCGTTGTGGGTACCAGTTTAGTTCCTGAAATGAGCAATGAAATTCGTGTCACGATCGTTGCAACAGGTTTAGGTGATGTTGTTGCGGCTGAGCCAGTTGTTATTGCTCGTCCTCAAGCAGCAGTACAACAAGCGCCAGTTCAACAACCAGTAGCACAAGAAACGATTCAACCACAACCGCCAGTTGGTTTACATGGTTTAGATGCATTAAGACATAATCCACAGCCAGAACCAGCACAGGAACAAAATCCGCAATACGGTAACTTAAATAAACCGCTTGATCCAAGCCGTTTAGAACAGTTAAGAAATAATCCTAATTTCTTTAATCCGGCATCATTTGGTCGTGATGAGAAATAAGAGTAGAAGTAATCTTGTTGTGAAGCAATAAGGTAAAAGAGATGATTAAACAAAGAACATTAAAACAAAGCATTAAAGTCACAGGTGTAGGCTTACATAGCGGTAAAAAAGTAACATTAACGTTGCGCCCGGCTATGCCGAATACTGGTGTGATTTATTGCCGTACTGATCTTAATCCGCCGGTGACTTTTCCTGCGAATGCGGATTCTGTGCGTGATACGATGCTTTGTACTGCACTTGTGAATGAACAAGGTGTGCGTGTTTCAACCGTAGAACACTTGAACGCAGCATTAGCAGGTTTAGGTATCGATAATATTATTATTGAAGTTGATGCACCTGAAATTCCAATCATGGACGGTAGTGCAAGCCCATTCATTTACTTGCTCTTAGACGCAGGTATTGAAGAACAAAATGCACCGAAAAAATTTATTCGTATTAAGAAAAATGTACGAGTAGAAGACGGTGATAAATGGGCAGAATTTAAACCTTACAATGGTTTCCGTTTAGATTTCACAATCGACTTTAATCATCCAGCGATTAGTAAAAATGTACGTAATTATGTGATGGATTTCTCTGCACAAGCGTTCGTACATCAAATCAGTCGTGCAAGAACCTTTGGTTTCATGAAAGATATTGAGTATCTTCAATCTCAAGGTCTTGCGTTGGGTGGTAGCCTAGATAATGCTATCGTATTAGATGATTACCGAATCTTAAATGAAGACGGATTACGCTTCAGAGATGAATTAGTTCGTCACAAGATGCTTGATGCAATTGGTGATCTTTATATGTGTGGCTATAACATCATCGGTGATTTTAAAGCTTATAAATCGGGTCACGGTTTAAATAATAAGTTACTCCGTGCAGTACTAGCTGATCAGGAAGCGTGGGAATTTGTTACCTTTGAAGATAAGAAACAAGTTCCACAAGGTTATGTTGCACCTGCACAGGTACTCATCTAACAATGTTTTGTTGAAAAGCTATACTTCTTTCGGGAGTATAGCTTTTTTATTTCCTATCTTGCTCTGTTATTTTTGTTTTATGCGAAGGTAAAGAGCGGTCAAAAATAGAGGTATTTTTATATGAAAAAATTATTTACCGTGCTTCCTCTTGTGCTAGCAACTTCTGCGGCAATGGCATATGAACAGGATAAAACCTATCAATTTACCATATTGCACACGAATGATACGCACGGACATTTTTGGCCGAATGCAAAAGGTGAATATGGCTTTCCTGCTCACAAAACAATTGTTAATCGCGTAAAAGCTGAAGTCGAGCAAAAAGGTGGCTCGCTCATTTTATTAAATGCAGGTGATTTTAATACTGGTGTACCTGAGTCAGATATGCAAACAGCAGAACCTGATATTAAAGCAATGAACGCAATGGGCTATGAGGCAACTGTATTAGGTAACCACGAGTTTGATAATCCACTACAAATTCTTGATATGCAAGAAAAATGGGCAAACTTCCCATTCTTATCTGCAAACGTGATTAATACGAAAACAGGTAAAACCTTAGTTAAGCCTTATACGATTTTAAATAAACAAGATCTTAAAATTGCAGTGGTCGGTTTAACCACAGAAGATACTGCAAAATTAGGTAACCCAGAATACCTTCACAATGTGAAGTTTGAAGATCCAACAACGGTAGCAAAAGCCACATTAAAAGAGCTAAATGAAAAAGTTAAGCCAGATGTAAAAATCGCTTTAACACATATGGGCTATTATTATGATGCGAAACATGGTTCAAATGCGCCGGGTGATGTGAGCCTTGCACGTAATTTAGATAAAGGCGCATTCGATATGATTATCGGTGGCCATAGCCATGATCCGATTTGCGTGGATGAAAAAGGCGTATGGATTAAAGATTATCAACCTACTCAGCCATGTAAACCAGATTTCCAAAATGGTACTTGGATTATGCAGGCCTTTGAATGGGGCAAATATGTTGGTCGAGCTGACTTTGAGTTCAAAAATGGTGAATTAAAATTAGTGAATTATCAATTAATTCCAGTGAACTTGAAGAAGAAAGTGAAAAAAGAAGACGGTAAAACGGAATACGTAAATTACGCAGAAGAGATTCCACAAGATCCAGAAATGGAAAAACTTTTAAAATCTTACCAAGATAAAGGTGATGCTTTATTAAGCCAAAAAGTGGGTAAACTAAAAGGTAAGTTAGAAGGCGACCGTACCATTATTCGTTTTGAACAAACTAACCTTGGTCACTTAATTGCAGAAGCACAACGTCAAAAAGCGAAAGCAGACATTGGTATCATGAACTCAGGTGGTATTCGTGATTCTATCCAAGAAGGTGATGTAACTTATAAAGATATTTTAAAAATCCATCCATTTGGTAATATTGTGAGTTATTTTGAACTAACCGGTAAAGAATTACTGGATTATTTAAATGTGGTGGCATTGAAAGAAGTAGATTCTGGTGCCTATGCGCAATATTCAGGTATCAGCATGACAGTGAATCGTGCAGATAAGAAAGTTGAAAATGTGAAAATTCAAGGTAAACCATTAGATTTAAATAAAACTTACCGTATTTCTTTACCAAGTTATAATGCGGCGGGTGGAGATGGTTATCCAGTCATGACAAAAAATCCAACTTTCGTAAACACTGGTTTTATTGATGCGGATGTTTTAAAAGAATTTTTTGAGAAAAATTCACCTATTAATGCTGAAAAATACATCCCTCATAATGAAGTAACCTTTAAATAAGGAATGAAATGGCATTAGATTTATCAGAAATTCGTCAGCAAATTACGCAAATTGATCGCAGCTTGTTAAAGCTGCTTTCAGAGCGCCATAGACTGGCATATGATGTAGTAAGAAGTAAAGAAGTGACGCAAAAAGCATTGCGCGATTTAGAGCGTGAGCAACAGCTCTTACAAGAGCTTGTGCAATTTGCTGAAAGTCAAAATTATCAGCTTGAACCACAGTATATTACATCAGTCTTCCAAAAAATCATTGAAGATTCTGTGCTCACACAGCAAGTGTATTTGCAGAAAAAACTCAATGAGCAACGAGAAGAAACGTTACATATTGCTTTTTTAGGCAAGCGTGGTTCTTACTCTAATTTGGCTGCACGTAATTATGCGGCTCGTTATAATCAGCAGTTTGCTGAAATCAGTTGTGATTCCTTTGCTCAAATTTTTGAAAAGGTTGAAAGTGGAGAAGCTGATTATGGTGTACTGCCTTTAGAAAACACTACGTCAGGTGCAATTAATGAAGTTTATGATTTGCTTCAACATACCACCTTATCTTTGGTAGGCGAGCTGGCTTATCCTATCAAGCACTGTGTTTTAGTGAATGAGCAAGATGATTTAAGCAAAATTGATACGCTTTATAGCCATCCACAGGTAATCCAGCAGTGTAGTCAATTTATTCAAAGCCTTGAGCGTGTTCATATTGAGTTTTGCGAAAGTAGCTCTCATGCAATGCAGCTTGTATCAAGCTTGAATAAACCGAATATTGCGGCACTGGGCAATGAAGATGGCGGCAAGCTTTACGGCTTACATGTGTTAAAACATAATATTGCGAATCAAGAAAACAATATTACTCGTTTTATTGTAGTGGCAAAACAAGCTCGAGAAGTTTCACCGCAAATTCACACGAAAACTTTATTGTTGATGACAACATCGCAACAAGCGGGTTCTTTGGTGGATGCTTTACTTGTGTTTAAAAAGCACGGTATTAATATGACCAAGCTTGAATCTCGTCCTATTTATGGCAAGCCTTGGGAGGAAATGTTTTATTTGGAGATTGAAGGAAATATTCATCATCCAGATACCCAAATTGCCTTGGAAGAGCTTAAGCAATTCAGTAATTATCTGAAAGTGCTTGGTTGTTATCCAAGTGAAATAGTGAAGCCTGCGAAGGTATAACGAAAATAAAAAAAGAGCGGTCGATTTAAAACAACGTTAAAATCGACCGCTCTTTTTATTGAGAATTCTTAAGCTTTTTTCAAGAACTCTGATTTCAACATGATTTTGCCACAATCGACATTGTGATCTCCGTTAACTAAACGGATATTTTTGAATTTCGTGCCTTTCTTCAACACTTCAGATGAACCTTTTAATTTCAAATCTTTAATCAAAAGTACATCATCACCATCGGCTAATAAATTACCGTTGCTGTCTTTAACAATCAGTTGATCTTCATCGGCTTCAACTGCTTCGTTACCATTCCATTCATTACCGCAATCAGGGCAAACAAAATTCACAGAATCGTGATAAACATATTCACCTTTACATTTTGGGCAAGCTGGCATTTGATCCATTTCTTTTTCCTTCTTTATCTGATTTAAGCAAAGTATAATGCGCACGGAGTATAACAAAAAAGTGACTATTCGCCAAAAAATGGGCATTTCACGGAATTTATGAGGTATTTATGAAAAAAATCATGCTTTTGAGCGCTGTGATGGGGAGTTTAATCTCAGCCAATACATTCGCTCACAATATTCAACCTAATCAACTTTTAGCCAATGTAACGGTTTCGGATAAAGGCGAAATCACTTTAAATGGCAATGATGTAGCGTATAAATCGTGGAGCTCAACGGCATTACCTGGCAAAGTCCGTGTGATTCAGCATATTGCAGGCAGAAGTGCGGCAAAAGAGAAAAATCAAGCGATGATCGAAGCCATCAAAGCAGCTCATTTTAACCAAGCCAAATATCAAACCACGACCATTATTAATGCTGATGATGCCGTTGTGGGCACGGGTATGTTTGTGAAAAGTAGCGCAGAAAAAGGCAAAAAAGAAAATGCCCATAGCCAAGTGATTTTAGATGATAAAAGTGCGGTTAAAAATGCGTGGGGATTACGTGAAAAAGACAGCGTGATTATTTTGCTTGATAAAACCGGCAAGGTGCAATTTGTGAAAGAAGGTAAATTGACGGATGATGAAGTCAAAGAAGTGATTTCACGTGCAACAGCATTAATGGCGAAGTAATAGAGTAATAAGCGGAAGTTCTCTTCCGCTTTTTTATCCTTTGAAATCCTTCATTAATTTTCTCAATGTGCCACAATTTCGTTGAAATTTACGGCAATGTGTACAGATGGCAAGATGCAAATTGAGCCCAATTTTTTCTTTAGTCATTAATGAGCGTTCTTGCGCATCTGAAATGAGTCGAGTCGCTTGGCGACATTTCATAAAATCACTCCTTAAAGTTTATGAGATAAGCAGTTTTGAAGTTGTAAGCGAGCACGATAGAGTGTCGTGTGCAAGTTACTTATGCTTAGTTGATTTTCTTGGCAAATTTCTTCGGAAGATAATTCCAAAAACTCTCTCATCATAAAAATCTTGGCTTGTTTGGCTGGCAGGCAAGTTAAGCAAGTTTCAAAAATCAGCCAGAATTCTTCAGAATAGACCGCACTTTCGCTCAGTTCGAGATCGAGTGGAGAATGTTCAGCTTTCCAGTGGCCCCCTTCATCAAAGAAATGATTAGTTTGTTCTTCATCTTCAATTTCGGTTTCTAGCACTAATTTGCCTTTCTGGCGAAGAAAATCAATGATTTTATTTTTTAAGATAGCAAAGACCCAGGTCTTAAATGCCGCTTGTCGTTTAAATTGCTCAAGATGGTTAAATGCACTTAAAAAACTCTCTTGCACCAAATCTTCAGCTAATACAGAATCGCCCACCTGTAATGTGGCAAATTTCAGCATTTGCTCTCTAATTTGAGCCAAGTCTTTATTGGAAATTCCAGTGTCCATATTTTTTCCTTGAAAAAAGTGTAAGAAATAGATTTCTCATTCGTCTAATGATAATGAAAGGGGAAACCTTTCCATCCAATGCTAATTATTCACAAATTAAGGAAGATTCAAAATGAAAAATATTACTTCAAAAACAACCTTTACTGCTATTGCTGCACTTTTCTTCGCAACCAGTCTTTATGCGACCGATATGAAATCTAATGAAATGTCGATGGCAAAAGATTCCATGCTGATGACAAAAGATTCCATGCCGATGACAAAAGACGCTATGCCAATGCAAAATGACAAAATGGCATCTGATGGGATGATGAAATCTCATGATATGAAATCTCACGACATGAAAATGGATAATATGAAATCAGAAGGAATGAAATCTGATGATATGAAAACAAAAGAAATGAAAGCAAAAGAAATGAAGAAAAAAGCAAAAACAATGGAAAAACCGAAAATGTAATGCTTTCTTCTTAAAAGAAAAACTGCGGTCAATTTGACCGCAGTTTTTGTATCAAAGTGAGATTATTGTTTACGCCACGTCGTGCCGTTAGGGCCGTCTTCTAACACAATTCCCATTGCAGTGAGTTCATTACGAGCCGCATCTGCAGCAGCCCAATCTTTAGCAGCACGCGCTTCGTTGCGTTGTTTGATGAGCGCTTCAATTTTTGCGACTTCATCATCGTCAGAGCCCGCTTGTAAGAATTTTTCTGGATCTTGTTGAAGTAAACCTAAGATACCCGCTAATTCACGTAAACGAGCAGCAAGACCATTGGCTTTTTCTGTATCTTCAGTTTTCAATTTATTGATTTCACGAGCCATTTCAAATAAGACAGAAAGAGCGTTCGGCGTATTGAAATCATCGTCCATCGCTTGCCCCAAGGTTATATAGTCGCCCTCTTGCATCCATTCATATTTAAAGCTGCGAAACCAACGCTCCATTGGGGCATTATCCCAACAGTTACCTCGGCGACTCATACTTTGGGATAAAGCACTTCAGCATTAATCCAATTCACCCAGGTGTTTTCCAATAATGGAATTAAGGGAGTGCTATCTTCAACAACTGTATTTAAGGCAGATAATACCTCTTCTAAAGACGAAGGTTGTTCTTGTATATAACTTAATAGCCAAAAGTCAAGTTCAGATAAGCGTTGTTGCAGAATATTAAAATCGCTATCCCGCCATATAACAGCTTGCATAGGGTTTTCATCAAATTGTTTAAAATCGCTTGATAAAAAATCGACTTCATAGCTTTTTAAATAAGCTGCATCAGATAACTGCATTACGCTATACTTATTCCACTCAAATTTTTCAGGTACTTTTGCTAAAGAAACTTCTGCAAGTAATTGAGTATTTTCAAAATCCATCAATGCCAGTATATTGGCGTCAAAACTCTCTTTTTCTTGACAAAATAAGAGAAATTCTCCAGCAATATCTTGAAAATAAGGCGAATGTGATTTTCCTTTTAATACAAAAAATTCTTTTGTCTGAGACCAACTCTCAGCAGAAACGTGTTTAGGCGCTTCAACAAAACAACGGTCAATAAAACCAAAGATGTTATTTCGAACTAAACGAGCATAAACAGCAAGGCGATTCGGAGCATAACCATTTAGAGGTTGAGCATTAGCCAATCGAACTGCTGTGGCAAGTGCTTTTTGTGTTTCAATAAGCGAAGGTTTAGGCTGCATAGGATATTACCTCTTTTTGAGCATATTTTTGCTGTAGTTGTGCAATATGTTCAACTTCAGCATAAAGTTCTGCAAATGGAGGGAAATTGAAATCACGCTCTAATAATGTTGGCGGAATGACAGGTAGTCGTTGATAGGCATATTCTAATAAATCCCACACAGTACCTTTTACTGCCTCACCGTGTGTATCAATTAATAACTCTGGTAAATAGCGATATGCCCCTTTTATTTTATTAAATGATTCTCCTTCTAAATCCTCCACAACTTGTGCGGCAGAATGTTCTTCGTCGTGTCCTGCTATATGAATGTAATTGACACGTTTCACATCTACTTGATCTAAAAAAACATAAGGATCAAGTAAACCGTGATTGATGCCATTTACATAAATATTATTCACATCTAAATGAATACTACAATCCGCTTCTTGTGCAATAGCATTTAAAAATTCTACTTCATTCATTGTGCTGGTGGGAGAGTGTAAATAATAAGAGGTATTTTCTAATGAAATTTGTAATCCTAAAAAATCTTGCACATAGCGGATTCTCTGTGCTACGTGTTTTACAGCTTCTTCAGTAAATGGCATAGGTAATAAATCATATAAATGCCCTTCACATTCACAATAACTCAAATGTTCAGAAAAAAATGTCGAATTATATTGAGTCATTAATGCTTTAGTATTTTTTAATAACTCGCGATCAAGTGGTGCTTGCCCGCCTAATGAAAGTGATAGTCCGTGTACCGCAAGTGGATATCTTTCAGCGGCTTGATCAAATTTATAACGAGCAGCTCCTCCCATTTTTACCCAATTTTCTGGAGCAACTTCCATAAACTGAATCGCATTATTTGATGATAAATTCAAAAAATCATCCGCTAAATCTCGACGATACCCTAATCCTGCACCTTGTAACATAATTATTTACTCCTTTTAATACAACACTGATGTAAATTTACACCAGTGTTATGGATGGCATCTAGATTAAAATACGATTATTTAGAGCCACATTTACCTTCACCACATTTACCTTCTGCAGCTTTTGGTTTGCTCGCACCACATTTACCTTCTGCGGCTTTCGTTTCGTTTGCACCACATTTGCCTTCTCCGCATTTACCTTCTGCTGCTTTTGTTTTCACACATTTATCACCCACACAAGGTGTTGCAGCTTTATCTGTACTGCTTGATTTTGGCTCAGCGTGTGCAACAGTAGCTACTGTCATCGTTAATGCTCCTGCTAATGCGGCTAAAGTGGATAATTTTTTCATTTAAATCTCCTAGAATTTGATATTGAATATATAGTTAGAGGAATTTCAACCAGCTTTTAGTTGGATAAACCTTCTTAATAAGCGTGTCTAAAGAGAGTTTCCCTGCTCCCTGCGTAATTAAGATTAATAAAGTTACCACATAAATTAAGGGTAATTTATAACCATTATCACAAACGTTATAACCTGAATCGGCGTGAATGCTATACCACGCGACAGAGATTAAAATCGTTAAACTTAATGCACTAAAACGTGTTAGCACCCCAAATATCAGCAAGAATGGGAAAATTAATTCAGATCCCATTGCAACGTGCCAATTAATATCGGCTGGAATAAGATTAAATGGAAAAGGAAAACGATCTTGTATTTCAGTAAACCAATTTTGACCATTCCATTTTTCTAACCCTGCCTCTAAAAATTCCCACGCAAGAAAAAAGCGTAAAATCAATAAACTCACGCCGCTGCTGATACCTTGCATCTTACAATCTTTCATTTTTTCCTCTGATTGATTACCTATTTTATGAAACTATTTAGTTCATTATGGTAGGAAATGCTTCCTAGTTATTCTATTAGTCGGAGATAAGCCTTTTTTCTTACACTTTTTTTCAAAAAATTGAAAATATTATTTTTTGTAAAAATGCAGATAACATTAAGGGCAAAGATTCTAATAATCTTCGCCCTTTTATCTTTTACTGATTAATGTAGTGATCAGCTAATTCAACAGTCCCCGATAGGTTTTTTTTGTTAAAACAGGCGCCAAACCTTGATTGTAACGATGTGGGCGAACAAAATTGTAATACATCACATAAGCTCTCACATCGTCCATCGCTTGCCCCAAGGTTAGATAGTCGCCCTCTTGCATCCATTCATATTTAAAGCTGCGGAACCAACGCTCCATTGGAGCATTATCCCAACAGTTACCTAGGCGACTCATACTTTGAGTTACCTGAATGAAGGTTGAGCGGAATAGCTACACCTTGAGTTTGAAAAAATGGAAAATTGATGTGAAAAATTGCGAGATTATTGTTTACGCCACGTCGTGCCGTTGGCGCCATCTTCTAACACGATACCCATTGCCGTAAGTTCATTACGTGCCGCATCTGCTGCAGTCCAATCTTTAGCGGCACGGGCTTCGTTTCGTTGTTTGATAAGCGCTTCAATTTTTGCGACTTCATCATCGTCAGAACCAGCTTGTAAGAATTTTTCTGGATCTTGTTGAAGTAAACCTAAGATACCCGCTAATTCACGTAAACGAGCAGCAAGACCATTGGCTTTTTCTGCATCTTCAGTTTTCAATTTATTGATTTCACGCGCCATTTCAAATAAGACAGAAAGGGCATTCGGTGTATTGAAATCATCATCCATTGCCTCACGGAAGGCTTCCACAAAATTTTCACCACCAAAAGCAACCGCACTTTGATCGGTGCCACGTAAAGCGGTGTACAAACGTTCTAATGCACCTTGTGCTAAATTCAGGTTTTCTTCACTGTAGTTGAGCTGGCTGCGATAGTGTGCTGTTAGTAAGAAATAACGCACCGCTTCTGCATTGTAGTGGTTTAATACATCACGAATAGTGAAGAAGTTGCCGAGGGATTTCGACATTTTTTCTTTATCTACCATGATCATGCCAGAATGGATCCAATAATTCACATATTGACCACCATGAGCACAGCAAGATTGCGCAATTTCATTTTCGTGGTGCGGGAACATTAAATCAGAACCACCGCCGTGAATATCAAAATGTTCACCAAGTTGTTTACAGTTCATCGCTGAACATTCAATGTGCCAACCTGGACGACCAGCACCCCATGGCGATGGCCAGCTTGGTTCGTTTTCTTTCGACATTTTCCAAAGCACGAAATCCATTGGATTTTTCTTGATTTCATTAATTTCAATACGTGCACCGGCTTGTAATTGGTCAAGATCTTGGCGCGATAATTTGCCGTATTCTTTAAAGCTTTCCACGTCAAACATGACATCACCATTGTCTGCAACATAAGCATGACCACGTGCAATCAGTTTTTCCACAATCTCAATAATTTCAGGGATATGATGCGTCGCACGAGGCTCAAAATCTGGACGTAGTACGTTTAACGCATCAAAATCTTTATACATTTCTTGCACCATGCGATCTACAAGTTGATCGCAGGTTTCTTTGTTTTCTAATGCACGTTTAATGATTTTATCGTCCACATCAGTGATATTACGCACATAAGTTAAATCGTAACCTAAAGAACGTAAATAGCGGGCAATCACATCAAAACATACAAAGGTACGACCATGGCCAATATGGCATAAATCGTAAACGGTCACGCCGCACACATACATACCCACTTTTCCTTTATGGATAGGTTTGAACACTTCTTTTTCACGAGTGAGGGTATTAAAAATCTTTAACATATTTTTTCTCTTAAAACTAGTTGGAAAACGACCGTACTTTTTCTGCTCCTTGTGGCACTTTCTCGCCATTTGTGGAATAATGAATGCCTTAATTTTCAAGAGGAAAACAAAATGGTTACATTACACACAAATTTTGGCGATATTAAAATTAAACTTGATTTTGATAAAGCGCCAATCACTGCAGAAAACTTTTTAAACTATTGTAAAAACGGTTTCTATAATAACACAATTTTTCATCGTGTTATTGATGGATTTATGATTCAAGGTGGTGGTATGGAAAGCGGAATGCGTGAAAAAGCAACAAACGCACCGATCCAAAATGAAGCTAACAATCGTTTAAGTAACAAACGTGGCACAATCGCCATGGCGCGTACCTCTGATCCACATTCTGCAACGGCACAATTCTTCATTAACGTGGCAGATAATGACTTCTTAAACTACCGTTCAAAAGAGATGTTTGGCCGTGAAGTGGTACAAGAATGGGGCTATGCCGTATTCGGTGAAGTGGTTGAAGGCATGGATGTGGTTGATAAAATCAAAAAAGTAAAAACCGGTAATAAAGGCTTCCACCAAGATGTTCCGACCGAAGATGTGGTGATTACATCCGTTTCTGTTGAATAATTAATTCGGTGTGTGGATGCGTAATCTACACACCTTTTTTCTTAAGTGAAATAACGTTATGCCTTTCTTCGATACTCATACCCACCTCGATTATCTTCATCATGACACGGGAGAGCCATTAGCTCAGCTCGTAGAGAACGCTAAGCAAGCTGATGTGCAGAAAATCTTGATTGTGGCGGTAAAAGAATCGGATTTTAAAACAATCCAAAATATGACCGCACTTTTCCCTGAGCATCTTTATTGTGGACTTGGGTTACACCCTCTTTATATCAAAGAACATCAAGAGCATGATTTAGAGAAATTGGATGCGGCGTTATCTGTACGTGATCAAAATTGTACAGCCGTAGCAGAAATTGGTTTAGAGTGTGCGATTCCAGAGTTATTGATGGATGAATTATGGCAAAAGCAACAGCTCTTTTTGGAGAGCCAGCTTTATTTAGCGAAGAAGTACAATCTGTCGGTTAATTTACATAGTCGAAAATCCCACGAGCAATTATTCCGCTTTTTAAAACAAGCCAATTTGCCAAAATGTGGTGTCGTGCATGGTTTTTCAGGAAGTTATGAGCAAGCAAAAAGATTTGTGGATTTAGGCTATAAAATTGGCGTAGGCGGCACAATTACTTATGAACGCGCGAATAAAACGCGTCAAGCGATTGCCAAGTTACCATTAGAGGCATTGGTGTTAGAAACGGATACACCAGATATGCCCGTATTTGGCTTTCAAGGGCAACCTAACCGACCAGAGCGGATTGTTCACACCTTTGACGCTTTATGTAGTTTAAGAAGTGAAAATGCTGAAGTGATCAAAGAAACGGCTTGGCAGAATAGCTTAACCTTATTTGGTTAAACCTTAAAACGATAAATCACTTGATTGGCTGAACCACGCCAAACCAAGCTTGGGTCAGCCTGTTCTTGTATAAATTTTCCATCAATGAGCACGTCAATATAAGGCAACATTTGACGTTGATAATCATCAAGTTCATCCAGTTTATAACCCGTCCACACCCAAATATCCTTATCGGGACATTCTTTTTTTACACGTTGTACAAAAGGAAGTAAGGCTTCGACATTACGTGGATGCATCGGATCCCCACCAGAAAGTGTGAGCCCTTGACGTTTAATGCGCGTATCTTTTAAATCATTGATGATTTGTTGTTCCATCGCCTGATCAAATAATACGCCATTATCAAAAGACCAACTCTTTTGATTGTAACAACCTCGGCAACCATGTGTACAGCCGCTAACGAAAAGGGTACAACGGGTGCCTTCGCCATTTACAACATCGGTAGGGTAGTATTGGAGATAGTTCATGGTTTTACCTTAAAAGTGCGGTTGATTTTCTCGTCAAATTCACTGAATTGATAAATTAACCTTTGCAATACAGGGCCAATTCTTGCATAATAGCCCACCTAATCGCATTGCGATATCAATGGAAATCTTCTCGGTCTCTCGCAACGGTGTCCGGTTTACTCGGTCAGGTTCGGAAGAAAGCAGCCAAAGTCGGAATTTCTGTGTGCCGAGAATAAGCTGGGAAGATTTCCACCCAACTTATCCTTTCTTATTTTACACTCGCTCAACTAATTGTTTGAAGAACCCTTTTTCTAATTGCAATAATTCTGTATAAGTGCCTTTTTCAATTAGCTTCGCTTCATCAATCACACAAAGTTCATCAAATTGCTCAATCGCCGTTAAGCGGTGAGTCACCATAATTAAGGTTTTATTTTCAGCATGGGCAAGAATTAAACGCAGAATTTGGCGTTCAGTTTCGCGGTCTAAACCTTCGGTTGGCTCATCTAATAATAAAATTGGCGCATCATTAAGCAAAATACGTGCTAAGCCTAAACGACGTTGTTCTCCACCAGATAGTGGACGGCCGCCATCGCCTAGCCAAATATCTAGGCCTTGTTCTTGTTCCAACAATTTGCCTAAACCAACCTGATTTAACACCTCGATCATTTTTTCATCTGAAATATTGACCGCACTTGCGAATTGCAGATTTTGACGAAGTGTATCGCTAAATACATGAACACGTTGCGTTAAAAAGCAGAATTGGCTGCGTAATGTATCTTCTGCATAATCAGAAATTGGTTTACCAGCAAGGCTTAATTCTCCTTGATTAGCATCATAATTACGCACTAA
Organism: Haemophilus parainfluenzae; assembly: GCF_014931395.1. NCBI lineage: Bacteria > Pseudomonadati > Pseudomonadota > Gammaproteobacteria > Pasteurellales > Pasteurellaceae > Parahaemophilus > Parahaemophilus parainfluenzae. Next base: position 1,216,503 of record NZ_CP063120.1, read on the forward strand.
AAGCTGTAATAACGTGGATTTCCCGCTACCTGTTTTACCTAAAATCGCGACTTTTTTACCTTTTTGAATGGTTAAATTCAAATTGTCTAAAGCACGATTTTGACGTTCAGGATAAGTAAAAGAAAGATCTTTCGCTTCAATTAATGTAGTCGCATTTTGATCGAACTCCGTCTTACCATTAAAAACGACTAATGGTTGCTGTTCGATAATATCTGTCACGCGTTCAGCTGAAGCAATTACTTGCCCGATATGTAAGAATGCCGAGCCTAATGGCATTAAGATTTCAAATGAAGCTAAAGCAGCAAAAGTGAAAAGCGCAATAAACGCCATACGGTATTCATCGTTACCAAACTCAGCTTGTGAGCTAAACCACAACATTGCGGCAATAATCAAACCATTTAAGAAGAGTGAAAGAGCGGTTGAAAATCCGCTTAAATTGGCTTCTTTTTGTTGGTCTGCTTGCCAGTTAGTTTCGGTTTTTGCCATGTTATTTTTCAATTTATCTTCGGCATTAAAGAGCAATAATTCAGCTTGCGCTTGGATAAATTCTAGGAATTGTGTGCGGTAAAGTGCACGTGAATGCACGAGTTTGTCGCCAAATTTTTTACCCAGTTGGTAGAAAACGGTTGGAATAACGAATACCAATAAAAGTAGGCTAATGCCTAAACCTAAGGCTAAAGGAGTATTGACGAAACTTAGGCCAATACACATAGCTAGAATCACAAAAATAGCCGTAATAAATGGCGCAATTAAGCGAAGATAAAGGCTATCGAGGGTATCTACATCAGACACTAAGCGGTTTAATAAATCGCTGTTACGGTAGCGATTTAACACCGCAGGGCTTAATGGAATAATCTTCTCAAAAACTTGTACCCGTAATTTAGCCAAGATGCGGAAAGTCGCATCGTGAGTGACCAACTTTTCGAAATAGCGGAAAAGGGTGCGGCTAATAGCAAGCCCACGCACAGAAGCAGAGGGATAGAAGAAATTAAATAACGTGCCAAGACCTGCAATAGCTGTTGCGGCTAAAAACCAACCAGATGTGGTCAGCAAGCCTATGCTAGATGCAAGGCCTGTAATCATCAAAACTAAGCCTAAAAATAAAGGCAACTTGGCGAATTTAAATAAACGTAAAAAGGGAAGTAAAGCATGCATTATTGAATATCCTCTTTTCGTTGAGCCAATAATTCGGCAAAGAAGCCTTGATTTTTTAATTGGTTGAAATGGCCTTGTTGAACAATTTCACCTTCTTGCATCACTAAAATGTTATCGCATTGTTTTAGATCTTCAATGCGGTGTGTGATCATTAAGGTGGTTTGGTTATAGCTCATTTCAGCAAGGGCAGCAAGTACCAGATTTTCAGATTGAGCATCAAGGCTAGCGGTTGGCTCATCGAGTAATAATAAATTGCCTTTGCGCAGTAAAGCGCGTGCGATAGCTAAGCGTTGAGCTTGGCCTACAGATACACCCATCCCACCATCTTTAATTTCGCTATCCAAGCCTAATTTCTCGGTAAACTCTTTCGCTTGCGCAGAAATCAAGGCTTGCTCAATTTGCTCATCAGTTGCTTGAATATCACCTAAAAGTAGATTTTCTTTGATGCTACCTTGTAGTAGTAATGGGTTTTGACCTACCCATGCAATTTGTTTACGCCAGTCGCTTAAGCGGCTTTGATTCAGTTCCATACCGTTAATTTTTAAGCTGCCTTCATAAGGTAAGAAACCGAGTAATACATTGATTAAAGAGGTTTTTCCTGCACCACTTTGGCCCACAAGGGCAATATGGCTTTCTTTCGGAATATGAAATGAAAGCGGTTTCGTTAATGGTTGACCTTGTGGAGAAAGCGCCACTAAATTTTCAGCCTGAATCTCGACCGCACTTTGTGCTGGAATTTGTTCATTGCCTTGATGTGCAATTAAATAATCTGCTTCTAAGAAATCGACAATGGCATCAGCTGCACCAATACCAGCTGCACGATCGTGATAGTAAGTCCCGAGATCACGCAATGGTTGATAAAACTCTGGCGCCAGAATTAAGCAGAAAAAGCCGGTAAATAAGGTCAGCGTGGTGCCATAAGTACCAAATTCGACTTGGCCTAAATAGCTAAAACCAAAGTACACCGCCATTAAAGCAATGGAAATGGAGGTGAAAAACTCTAACACGGCAGAAGAGAGAAACGCCATTTTAAGTACTGTCATGGTCGTTTCACGGAAGTCTTCCGTTGTGTTTTCAATATGTTGAGTTTGTTCTGAAGTGCGGTTAAAAAGACGCAAGGTTTCTAAACCGCGTAAGCGATCCAAGAATTGTGCACTCAAGCGAGAAAGGGTAGCCATATTTTTTTGGCTGCTATCTGCTGCGGCAATCCCTACCAGAATCATAAAAATTGGTACAAGCGGTGCAGTGATCATCAAAATCAGTCCAGCTGCCCAGTTGAGCGGGAATACGGCAATTAAAATCACCATTGGTACAATGGCAGACAAACTTTGTTGTGGTAAGAATCGTGCATAGAAATTATGCAGATTTTCCACTTGTTCAAGCATGATACTTGCCCAGCTTCCAGCAGGTTTGTTATTGATAGTCGCAGGTCCTACTTGGTGGATTTTATCTAAGATCTTTTGGCGCATATGATTGCGTAGTAATCGACCTGCTTTAAAGCCAATTTTTTCGCGTAGCCATAAAATGGCCGCACGCAACGCAAAAGTAATGATTAATGCAATAAAATAGGGAACCAGTTCAGCGCGATCGACATGTTGCATAATGAGCTTGTCGAGCAATGTCGCAAGAAAATAGGTTTGAGCCACAAGAATTAAGGAGGAAAGTGTGGCAAGGGCAATATTGGTGCGCATTAATTTTTTAACAGGTTGTTGCTGCGCACGAAGCCATTTTTGTAAATATTTTTGGCGAAGTTTGTCCATAGATTTGTAGAATTAGTATTTAAAAAGTTCTCCCTCTCAATTGAGAGGGAGTTTGAAGGGCGAGTTCATTCATACAGAATTGATTCTTTAAAATCTCCCCTAACCCCTCTTTGTTAAAGAGGGGAAAATAAATAAGGAAATTTATTTATTCTTGTGCATCTAAATAACGTTCAGCATCTAATGCCGCCATACAGCCTGTACCTGCTGAAGTAATCGCCTGGCGATAGTTGTGATCCATTACATCACCTGCAGCAAATACGCCTTCCACAGAGGTTGCTGTTGCGTTGCCTTCAAGACCTGATTTAACCACAATATAACCATTATTAAGTTCAAGCTGACCTTGGAAGATTTCAGTGTTTGGTGCATGACCGATAGCAATAAATAAACCGTCTAATTTCACGTCTTCTTTTTCACCGGTTTTCACGTTTTCTAAACGTACACCGGTTACGCCCATGTTATCACCTAACACTTCATTCAAAGTGCGGTCAGTATGAAGCACGATTTTGCCTTCTTCGACTTTTTTGTATAAGCGATCGATTAAGATTTTTTCCGCACGGAAGCTATCGCGACGGTGGATTAAGTGCACTTCAGAAGCAATATTAGCTAAATAAAGCGCTTCTTCAACCGCGGTATTTCCGCCACCGACAACAGCAACCGGTTTATTGCGATAGAAGAAACCATCACAGGTTGCACAAGCTGAAACGCCGCGGCCTTTATAAGCGGTTTCAGATTCTAATCCGATATAACGTGCTGATGCCCCTGTTGCGATGATTAATGCATCACATGTGAAGGTTTGCATATCGCCATAAAGTTTGAACGGGCGAGAAGATAAATCGACTTTATTAATATGATCAAACACGATTTCCGTTTCAAATTTTTCAGCGTGTTGCAACATACGTTGCATTAAACCTGTGCCAGTTGTCATTTCAAAATCACCCGGCCAGTTTTCAATTTCATCCGTGGTAGTAAGTTGCCCGCCTTGTTGAAGACCGGTCACTAAAACAGGTTTTAAGTTTGCACGTGCGGCATAAATAGCGGCGGTATAACCTGCAGGGCCTGAACCTAAAATTAATAATTTGCTGTGTTTAACGTCTGACATAAAGAATCCTTTGTTTATAAAATAAAGCATGAGGCTTTTGGAATTCGTTCATTATAAAGCCTTCATGCATAAAAAAATAGTTGATCGTATTAGTAAAGCAATGAATACAGCAATCGGCGATATTTATTGGTGATAGGATCTGCATTGCCAATGGCTGATAAAATAGATAAAAACTGTTGTTTTACTTCACCATTTTCTGCAGAAAGATCTTGTTTAAGAATGCTAAATAATAAATCCAATGCTTCTTCGTTTCGATTGGCTTGATGTAGCTGAACTGCCAATTTCAACGCAATTTCAGGCGTTGGATTTTTTGCATAATCCGCTTGTAATTGCTGAATTTCTGGCGTGTCAGCTGCTTTAATTAAAAGCTCGATCTGCGCTTGTAATCCATGCCAACGGCTGTCGCGATCCTGAATAGGAATTTGCGCTAAAATATCTGCCGCAGGTTCTGTTTTTTTCATGGCGATATAGGTTTCCGCATAAAGTAATGCCACATCGCTGTTTTTCTTATCCGAAAGTTCCCAGGCTTCTTTCAGTAATGGAAGGGCTGAGTTGTAATCTTCTACTTGTAAAAAATCCAAGGCTTTTTGGAATTTTAAATCTTCTTCTTTTGGCAAAATTGCACTCAAACGTTGCAATAAACTGGCCTCATCTAATGCACCAGGGAACGCATCTATTGCTTGAGCCTCTTTGAAAAGATAGGTTGTTGGTAACGCTTGAATACGAAATTGAGCAGCAATCATTTGCTCTGTTTCACAATTGACTAAGCCGAGGATAAATTGTCCTTGATGTTGTTCTGCAACACGTTGTAGAACTTTGGCAAAATCAGCTGATTCTTTATGGCTTGGTGCATAAAAGTTAATGACAAGTGGGGTTTCAACAGAACGTTGCAACGTTTCAGTAAGATTTTGTTCGTTGAGCTCAACGAAGAAAGGTAAATCTGCCATTTTTATTCCTTCATAAATGGAAAATGATGCATGATTTTAACAAAGTGCGGTCAGTTTTAGAAATGTTTTACAGGAAAAGAAAAGGGCAGTGTTAATCTGCCCTTATTCGCTATCTATTTTGATTCTTTTGTTTCTTCCACTTTATCTTCAGGAAGCACGAGGTTAAGAATTAAGGCAAGTAATGAACCTACGGTAATGCCTGAACCGAGCACTTCTTTGAAAAAGTGCGGTAATTTATCAAGCAATTCAGGACGAGTTGTTACCGCTAAGCCACAGCCAATAGAAATGGCGATGATTAAACCATTGCGTTTACTACGTGCGACTTTATCCAACATTTGAATACCCGCAGCGATAATCATCGCGAACATCATTAAGCCTGCACCACCTAATACTGGTAATGGAATTGATACAATTAATGCACCGAATACAGGGAATAGGCCCGCTAGTGCTAGAAGCACACCGGTTAGCGCAACCACGTGACGGCTTGCCACGCCAGTTAGAGAAATGACACCAATGTTTTGTGAGAATGATGAGAATGGCGTGGTGGACATAATGGCGGCTAAGGCTGATCCTAAACCATCGGCTAAAACCCCGCCTCGTAAATGTCTGCCAGTAATTTCGGTTTTGGTGGCATTACCTAGTGCTAAGAAGTTACCGCTTGATTCAACAATTGTCACTAAATAGGCAATGGACATGCCGATAATCCCTGAAATAGGGAAGGCTAAACCAAAGTGTAGAGGTTGTGGAATCGCAAAAGTTTGTGCTTGTTTTACGCCTTCAAAGCTTACCCAGCCCATGGCTAAACAAACGATATAACCAGTCATCATCCCAATAACGATCGCAGCTGCAGAGAAAATTCCTTTTCCCCATTGTACGAGGGCTACCACGATCACTAATACAAAGCTCGCCATCATTAAATTTTCTGGCGTCGCATAATTTGCATCACCACGTTGACCACCTGCAAACCAGTCAACGGCAACTGGAATAAGGCTTAAGCCGATCATCATAACGACAGTTCCCGTCACAAGTGGTGGGAATAATTTACGAATATACGGCATGAAAAAGCTGCCGATAATCATCACTAAGGAACCAATGAGAGAAGAGCCTAATATACCAGCGATGCCATATTCACTGAAACCAATGGCAAGAGCAGCAGCAACGAAAGTAAAACTGGTCCCCATTACACTTGGTAAACGAATACCAATAGGCCCCAAGCCTTTACATTGGATAACGGTCACTACGCCGGAAATTAAAAGTGCCGCATTAACTAACGTAATGGTATCTTCGGTCGGTAATTTTAAGACGTTACCAATGACCAATGGTACGGCAATAATTCCCCCTAGTGCAGCAAGTAAATGTTGTGCGGCAAGGAGTAAACTCAATCCGAAAGGTGGTTTGTCTTCCACCGTATAAAGCAGGTTGTTATTCATTTGGTTTCCCTAAGTAAAAAAATTGTGCGAATTATACGTTAATTTTTATTTCAGGCAAACGTTTGCGTAAATAAAATAAAAAAAGTGCGGTTAAAAATCATCTTGTTTTTAACCGCACTTATTCGATTTTAAAGGTTACATCCAGAAAATATAAGCGATTGTCCCGATAATTAGCATACAGGTTAAATCAATAAATTTACCCACGCGGATCATTTCGGATTGTTTCACAAAACCTGTCGAGTATACAATCGCATTTGGTGGGGTACCAACTGGCATCATAAAGGCACAAGATGCCCCTAGGCCGATAATCATCGCAAAACCAAGCGGTGGCATATTCAGTGCTTGTGCGATGGAAATAAAGATTGGAACCAGTAAAGCCGCACTTGCAGTGTTTGACGTAAATTCAGTCAAGCAGACAATAAAGGCTGCAACAATTAATGCCATCACATAGTAGTGACCGCCTTCAATGATGAAGACAATACCATCCGCCATGATTTTACTTGCACCAGACTGAGTCAATACCGAGCTTAAGGTTAAACCGCCACCGAAGAGGAACAGCACGCCCCATTCTGTATTTTCTTGTACTTGTTTCCAACTTGCGATCCCCGTTACACAAATGACAATTGCTGCGGAGAGTGCAACCATACTGTCAAAACTACCAATTGGTTTTGGTAAGCCTAATAATTGAGAAAGAATAGGGTTAATGTAGCCACCAAAAATCCAAAGAATCGCCACTGTGATAAAAATAACCAACGTTAAAATACGTTGTTTAGTCATGTGAATTTTTTCAAATTCAGCAGCAAAACGAAGGACTAATTTAGGTTTAAATACAAGATATAACCAACCAATAATAAGCGGGAATAAAATTAACATCACTGGCGTGCCATACATTAACCAGTCAGCAAAGTCTAAATGGAGCTGTGAAGCGGCAATGGCATTAGGCGGGCTTCCCACAAGCGTTCCCATTCCACCGATGGTCGCACTATAAGCGATCCCTAAAAGCACAAATACATAAGTATTATGTTCTTCTTTTTGATCTAATTGACTCAAAATGGTCATTGAAAGTGGAATCATCATCGCTGCAGTTGCTGTATTACTCATCCACATGGATAAAAATGCCGTCGCTAAGAAAAGGTAAAGCACCGCAACAAAGAGACGACCTTTTGCTAATTGCATGATTTTATTAGAAATCATTTTGTCGATCTTTTGCACATTTAATGCGGTAGCAATCGCAAAACCACCAAAGAATAAGAAAATGGTAGGATCAGCAAAGGCAACAAGCGCCTCACGACTATTTACCAATCCGAGTAATACCGACAAAATTGGAACAAATAGCGCCGTGATAGTCACGTTTACTGCTTCTGTTAACCATAAAATCGCCACGAATGCCAATAATGCTAAGCCTTTATTGGCTGCAGGCTCAAAAGGAAGGACGTTTAATAAAACAAAAAAGAGAATCACATCAGCAAGGAATACCACTGCATTTTTATTCCAAGCTTTAGATTGCGAGTCCGTAATAGGGGTTTGTTGCATATATTTTTTCCTATATATTTTTCTATATATTTTAAGAAGTTGGCGATTCTAGCATAAGTGCGTTTAATCAGAAAATAGGGAGGTACTAAAAATTGATTAGTATTAAAGCAAAGAGCAGTCAAAATCAGATATTTTTGACCGCTCTTTATTCGTGGAATATTTGTTTAACGGGATAAAATCGCTTTCACTTGTTTTTGTAATGTTGGTACTATTTCTTGTTCAAACCATGGATTTTTCTTGAGCCAAATTTGGTTGCGTGGAGAAGGGTGAACGAGCGGGAGAAAGTGAGGGAGAAAATCACGGAAATGATGAACAGTCTCCGTTACATTAAGGTTATTTTCTGGCAAATAGTATTTTTGTGCATATTGTCCAATCAGAATCGTCAGCTCAATATTGGGTAGATTAGCAAGAATTGCTGGATGCCATTTTTCCGCAAAACCTTTGCGCGGTGGTAAATCACCGGATTTTCCTTTGCCTGGATAATAAAAATCCATTGGAATCACGGCAAACATACCCGAGTGATAAAAGGTATCGCGATCCACACCTAGCCATTCACGTAGGCGATCACCGCTTTTATCATTCCAATATAAACGACTTTCTTGGGCTTTAATTCCCGGGGCTTGTCCGACAATATTAATACGAGCCGTGGTTGGTGCGGCAAAAAGCGGTTCAATGCCTTTTGCTGCGAACGATTGATTATCGGGATCTTGCATGATGGATTGCGTGATTTGTGTAAGTGTTGGCATGGTACTTCCTTAATTTATTGAAATAAAAATAGCTCACTTTTGATGAGTTATTTTATCATAATCAATGTTGCGACATTATAGGTGTTTCACTCGACGTTTTACTTCTTCCTGTTTGCCAGCGTTGAATGGACGAGCATCAGGACTGCCGAGATAACCACAAACCCGTCGGGTTACAGAGACTTTTGCACTGTCATGGTTGCCACATTTCGGACAAACAAAGCCTTTGCTTGTGCAATTAAACTCTCCCGTAAAGCCACATTCGTAACATTCATCAATTGGCGTGTTGGTGCCGTAATAAGGCACGCGATCGTAGCTATAATCCCACACATCTTCGAGTGCTTTCAGGTTATGTTGAATGTTAGGGTATTCGCCATAACAGATAAAGCCGCCACTCGCTAATTCAGGATAAGGCATTTCAAAGTCTAATTTATCATATGGATTCACTTTTTTCTCTACATCTAAGTGATAGCTGTTAGTGTAGTAACCTTTATCGGTAACGCCTTCAATCACACCAAATTGTTTGGTATCTAAACGACAGAAGCGATCGCACAAGTTTTCACTTGGTGTGGAATAAAGACTAAATGCATAGCCGGTTTCTTTCTGCCATTGTTTTACCGCTTCGCTTAAACGACGCACAATCGCGATGCCTTTTTCGCGTAGTTGTTCATCGTCAAAAATATGTCCTTTTTTATACAGCGCATTGATGGTTTCGTGAATGCCAATATAGCCTAAAGAAATTGATGCTCGGCCATTTTTGAAAATATCGGCAACGTTATCATCGGCTTTTAATCGAACGCCACAAGCACCTTCCATATAGAGAATTGGTGCGACACGAGCTTTGGTATTTTCTAAGCGAGCGATACGTGTAAGCAAGGCTTTCTTCGCAAGGGCTAAGCGTTCATCTAAAGTGCGGTAGAATTTTTCTTCGTTTCCTTGTGCTTCAAGAGCAATACGAGGTAGATTCAAACTCACTACGCCTAAATTATTGCGACCATCATGCACTTCATGACCGTTTTCTTCATAAGCACCCAAGAAGCTACGACAACCCATTGGGGCTTTGAATGAGCCTGTAACTTTAACCACTTGATCATAGTTTAAAATATCCGGATACATGCGTTTTGATGCGCATTCTAATGCCAGTTTTTTAATATCATAGTTCGGATCTTGTTCGTTTTGGTTCACGCCTTTTTTAATCGTAAAGACCAGCTTAGGGAAGACCGGTGTTTTATGATTTTTACCCAAACCACGAATACGGTTTTTTAAAATTGATTGCTGAATTAAACGTTCTTGCCAACTTGTGCCTAGGCCAAAACCAAAGGTGACAAATGGCGTTTGGCCATTTGACGTATGAAGTGTATTAACTTCATATTCAAGAGATTGAAACGCATCAAAACATTCTTTTTCAATTAGTGCTTTTGCATAACCTTCCGCATCTGGAATTTGCCATTGTGCAGCGTTTTTCAAATGTTTTTCAAAACTGAGTTGAACATAAGGCGCAAGCACTTCATCAATGCGATTAATGGTTGTACCGCCATAAATATGGCTGGCTACTTGAGCAATAATTTGTGCAGTAACCGCTGTTGCTGTGCCGATAGATTTCGGTGGTTCAATTTCAGCATTACCCATTTTAAAGCCATGTGAAAGCATGCCTTTTAGATCAACCAGCATGCAGTTAAACATTGGGAAAAATGGCGCGTAGTCTAAGTCATGATAATGGATTTCGCCTTTTTCGTGAGCTTCCACGACATCTTTTGGCAGAATGTGACGTTTAGCATAATGTTTGGCCACAATACCTGCCAGTAGATCCCGCTGGGTCGGGATCACTTTCGCATCTTTATTCGCATTTTCGTTAAGCAATTCGACGTTGCTTTGCTCAATCAGCCCTTCAATTTCTTTGGTTAATTGGCTGCGTTTTTCACGAGCAAGATCACGATCGTGACGATATTCAATATAAGCACGTGCAATTTGTGGATATTTGCTTGTCATTAAGTGATCTTCAACGATTTTTTGAATCTGGTTGATATCAATTTCATGCTGATAGTGACTAAAAATCTCGGTATTAATTCGCTGGCTCAGATCATGGATATAAATTTCATCAACAATATTGACCGCACTTGCCGCTTTTCTGATTGCATTAGTAATGCGTTGTAGGTCAAACCCAATTCGTGAACCATCACGCTTAATCACGAAGAAAGCATTCATTTTATGACTCCTATATAGCTAACTTAAAAAAAACGAAGGCACTATATATAGTTTTATTTTTTCAGTCAACACACAATATGTAGTGTTATTTTGTATTTTTTGATGCTTGAAATTGAGTCGAAACCTTGCTAAATCTGGAAAGAATATGTATTTTTGTTGAGAATTATTCTCAAATTATTTTTTTTAATAAATTTGATCTATATCAAGGTTTTTGGCAATAAAAAAACGGACGAAAAATCGTCCGCTCTTTAAGTCATAGAAAAGAAATTAAGCTGCAACCATTACCATGGCTGGGCGAATCACTCGACCATTTAAGGTATAACCTTTTTGTAACACAGTGGTGATTTGGTTGCTTTCAAACCCTTCAGCTGGTTGCATAGAGATAGCTTGGTGAAGATCCGGATTAAAGGTATCACCTACTGCACCAACAGGCTCGACACCAAAGCGAGAAACCGTTGAGAGTAACTCTTTTAAAGTCAGCTCGACACCATCGAATAGGGCTTTGATGTTTTCATCTTCCTTATTGGCTGGTGTGGCAAGCGCACGCTCTAAGTTATCAATGGTATTTAAAATGTCTTTTGAGAATTTTTCGAGCGCAAATTTATGTGCTTTTTCGATGTCTTGTTCGCTACGACGACGCATATTATCAATTTCTGCACGCGTACGGAGCAATAAATCTTGCTCTTTTTTAGAGGTTTCTTCTACTTGTGCTTTTAATTGTTCTTCAAGTTCTTGTACACGGGCAATCGCTTCTTCTAACGGATCTTCCGTTGCGGTGGTTTCCTGCTGAACTTCTTCAACAAGTTCTTCATTTTCATTTAAGTTTTGTGCTTGTTCTGACATCTTTTTCTCCATTTATCAAAAATTAGTGCTATTTTAGCAAAACTGAATTGCTATGTAATATAATGGCTAAAATTTTAAATTCAAGTGCGGTCAAAAATCAGGAAGTCTGTACTTGGGAGCAATCATAGTTATGGATGAATTAGTCAAATCATTTAAAACCATCGCCTTGATGGGAAAACCACGTCGCGACATTAATTTGCAAATGCATAAAAACTTGTATCAATGGCTGAAAGAGCGAGGATATCAAGTTTTAGTTGAAAAAGAAGTGGGGGAAAAATTCGGTTTACCGGAAGAGGTGTTAGCAACGGTTGAAGAAATTGGAGAGCAAGCTCAACTCGTGATTGTGATCGGTGGTGATGGCAATATGCTAGGGCGTGCTCGCATTTTGGCTAAATATAATATTCCAATGATTGGTATTAACCGAGGCAACTTAGGCTTTTTGACCGATATTGACCCGAAAAATGCTTATTCACAGCTCGAAGCGTGTTTAGAACATGGTGAATTTTTTGTAGAAGAGCGTTTTTTATTGGAAGCTAAAATTGAACGAAACGGAGAAATTATCTCCAGTAGTAATGCCGTAAATGAGGCGGTGATTCACCCAGCTAAAATTGCGCACATGATTGATTTCCATGTTTATATAAATGATAAATTTGCTTTCTCTCAACGTTCGGACGGTTTGATTGTTTCCACTCCAACAGGTTCAACGGCTTATTCACTTTCCGCAGGTGGCCCGATTTTAACGCCAAATTTAAATGCGATTGCCCTTGTGCCGATGTTCCCGCATACGCTTTCTTCTCGACCATTAGTAATTGATGGCGACAGTAAAATTTCAATTCGCTTTGCAGAACATAACACTTCACAGCTGGAATTAGGCTGTGATAGTCAAATTGCGCTAGATTTTTCTCCTGATGATATTGTTCATATTGAAAAAAGCCCGCACAAGCTACGTTTATTACATCTAAAAAATTATAATTATTACAATGTATTAAGCACGAAATTAGGCTGGCTTAAAAATTTCTAATCCAAAAAGTTAAAAATCTCTTTACTGTATATTATATCAGTTATAATATATGAATATACAGTTAAGGAGATTTTTTATGCTAACCCAACTTACCATCAATAATTTTGCAATTGTTCGTCAATTAGAGATTGAATTGGCGAAAGGAATGTCTGTGATCACGGGGGAAACCGGTGCAGGGAAATCCATTGCTATTGATGCGTTAGAATTATGTTTGGGGCAGCGTATTGAAACGTCTATGGTTCGAGAAGGGCAGGAAAGAGCTGAAATTTGCGCCACATTTTTTATTGAACCAACGAACCCCGCTTATCAATGGTTGCAAGAGCAAGAATTGCAAGATCCTGATAATCCTTCTGATTGTATTCTACGTCGTGTCATTAATGCAGATGGTCGTTCTAAAGCCTTTATCAATAGAACACCCGTATCGGCTTCCCAATTAAAAGAAATAGGACAATATCTTATTCATATTAATGGGCAGCACGCTTCACAATTATTATTGAAAAATGACTACCAACTTCAGTTGGTGGATACATTTGCGCATCACAATGATTTGCTCGTTCAAATGCGAGAAGATTATCGCGCGTGGAAAAATCTTCAAACGCAAGTTAAAACCTTCCAACAAAAAGTTGCCGAAAATGAAGCGAAGAAACAACTTTTACAATATCAGGTAGAAGAGTTGGATGAGTTTGCGCTTCGTCCAAATGAATATTTAGAATTAGAAGAGGATCAACGTCGTCTATCAAATAGCGAGCAGCTGACACAGTTATCACAATCAGCCCTACAGCTCCTCAGTGAAAATGAGACGGTGAGTATCGATTCGATGCTTTATCGTGCTACACAGTATATTGATGAATTAAGCGACTTAGATCCTCGCTATGCTTCCGTTCAAACAATGTTGAATGATGCACTTATTCAAGTGCAAGAGGCGACAAGTGAAGTGCAGCATCTTGCTTCTCACATTGAGCAAGATCCGATGTTATTACAAGAGATTGAACAACGTTTTGGGCAAGTTTTACAACTTGCACGTAAGCACAATGTGAAACCTGAAGAGTTAGTGGAGTGGCATCAAAAATTAAAAGCAGAATTGACCGCACTTTTAGATTTTTCAGAAAGTGAAGAACGCCTGATTTTAGAAGAAAAAGCTGCCTTTGAGAAAATGCAACATACGGCAAAACAATTACATGAAAGTCGTTGCCAAGCTGCAGGAAAATTAGCGCAACAGGTTACACATTCCATCAAAGGGCTTGCAATGGAGAATGCCGAGTTTTTCATTGAAGTGAATTCAGATTTAACTAAAGTGACGGCAAATGGGGCAGATAATATCGTCTTTACTTTACGCAGTAATCTAGGACAGCAGGCACAACCGCTAGCAAAAGTGGCATCAGGTGGTGAGCTTTCTCGTATTTCATTAGCGATCCAAGTATTAACGTCCGATCAATCGGCGATTCCAACGTTAATTTTTGATGAAGTTGATGTTGGTATTAGCGGTAAAACGGCGAGTGTAGTGGGTAAATTGTTGCGCCAATTAGGCGATAAATGCCAAGTGCTTTGTGTGACCCATTTACCACAAGTCGCATGCCATGGACATCATCAATTTAATGTTGAGAAATTTACCGTTGATGATAAAACAGAAACTAAAATGACCGCACTTTCTCAAGAAGAGAGAGTTCCAGCTCTTGCAAGATTACTGGGTGGCAGTGAAATTACAGAGCTTGCTTTGGCGAATGCGCAAGAAATGTTGGATTTAGTGAACTAAAATCAGGTAAATAAATGGGAGCTTGTCGCCCATTTAATGCATTAATGAGCTGAATTCTGTCGTAAAGCTTAGATTCTTCTTGTCACATTTCAAAAATACTTGATAGGAATGCTTGCTTATTAGTCAAAAAAGCGTATTATAGACGTCTATACGTCAATACGTCAATACATCCAAAAGAAGAGAACTTATGTCTAGCTATTTATTTACTTCTGAATCGGTTTCAGAAGGACATCCAGATAAGATTGCCGATCAAATTTCTGATGCGGTACTTGATGAAATTTTAAAACAAGATCCTAAAGCACGCGTGGCTTGCGAAACCTATGTAAAAACAGGGATGGCGTTAGTCGGTGGTGAAATTACGACATCAGCATGGGTTGATATTGAAAATCTCACTCGCCAAGTGATTTGTGATATTGGTTACAAACACTCAGATATGGGTTTTGATGGCAATTCTTGTGCGGTATTAAATGCGATTGGTAAACAATCATCTGATATTAACCAAGGTGTGGATCGTGAGAATCCATTAGATCAAGGTGCGGGTGACCAAGGGATCATGTTTGGTTATGCGACAAATGAAACGGAAGTTTTGATGCCTGCGGCGATTACTTATGCGCATCGTTTAATGGAAAAACAAGCTGAAGTGCGTAAAAGTGGCAAATTAGCATGGTTACGCCCTGATGCGAAAAGCCAAGTCACTTTAAAATACGAAGATAACAAAATCGTGGGCGTGGATGCCGTTGTTCTTTCTACACAACACAGTGAAGAAGTGTCACAAAAAGAAATTTATGAAGGCGTGATGGAAGAAATCATCAAGCCAATTCTGCCAAGTGAATGGTTATCTCAACAAACAAAATATTTCATCAATCCAACCGGTCGTTTTGTGATTGGTGGCCCAATGGGGGACTGTGGCTTAACGGGTCGTAAAATCATTGTCGATACATACGGCGGTGCAGCTCGTCATGGTGGTGGGGCATTTTCTGGTAAAGATCCATCAAAAGTAGACCGTTCAGCCGCTTATGCAGCACGTTATGTGGCAAAAAATATCGTTGCGGCAGGCCTTGCAGATCGTTGTGAAATTCAACTTTCTTATGCTATTGGCGTGGCTGAGCCAACCTCTATCATGGTAGAAACCTTTGGTACAGGAAAAGTATCAAACGAAGTATTGGTTAAGTTAGTGCGTGAATTCTTTGATTTACGTCCTTATGGTTTAATTAAAATGTTAAATTTAATTCAACCAATCTATCGCCAAACTGCCGCGTATGGACACTTCGGCCGTGAACAGTTCCCATGGGAAAAAGTGGAGCGCGCTGAAGAGTTACGTGCAGCAGCAGGTCTAAAATAAGTAAATTACATGTATATGATAAAAACCGCTAATTTAGCGGTTTTTGTTTACTTAGTATGATGATGTCATCTCAAACTCAGTTTCGGCATTTAAAAATGCAGGTGCAACGCAAGCTTGCAGAAACATTACAACTCGCTGAAAATCACTTTCAACGGAAATTTCCTGTTCCGACAATCAGTTATGATTTGCGGGGTGTAAAGGCTGGGGTCGCTTATTTGCAGAAAAATGAGATTAAATTTAACCGCACTTTGCTACTTGAGAACTCAGATGAATTTATTCGTCAGGTCATTCCCCATGAATTAGCCCATCTTATTGTGTATCAAGTATTTGGTCGAGTGAAACCGCATGGACAGGAATGGCAAGCAGTGATGACACAGTTGTTTAATCTCCCTGCCGATACTTGTCATCAATTTGATGTAGAGAATGTGCAAGGCAAAATGTTTGCTTATCAATGTGAATGTCAGACCCATTACTTAACGATTCGTCGGCATAATCGTATTCAACGAGATAAAATTGCCTATTTATGCCGAAAATGTCAGGGAAAATTGGTTTTTCATAGTGAAAATTCATAAGCAGTATGGTATATTTCTAGTGTTTTCAATCAAATAACAGGGGTTATCCAATGAAAAAATCATTATTAGCTATCGTTGTCGGGGCATTAGCGGTTGCTTCAACTGCAAATGCAGGTTTATATGCGGAAGGTGATCTTGGTCTTTCAAGAACTAAATTAAGCAATGGTGGTTCAAGCAAAACTAAAATTGAGCCTCGTGTTGCAGTAGGCTACAAATTAGGTAATGTGCGTGTAGCAGGTGATTATACTCATCACGGTAACTTCCAAGGAACTAAAGTTCAAGGTTTAGGTGCGACAGTATTCTATGACTTCGATACCAACTCTCAAATTGAACCTTATGTTGGTGCTCGTCTTGCGGCAAACCGTTTCAAATTTGAAGAACGTGCGGATCAACGCTATAAAAGCTCTTCTGAAACCAAAGTGGGTTATGGTGTGGTCGCGGGTGCTAAATATAAATTAGCAGACAAAGTGTATGCAAATGGCGGTTTAGAATATAACCGTTTAGGTAGCTTTGACGATACTAAAGTGAATAACTATGGCGCTAAAGTGGGCGTAGGTTACGAATTCTAATTTCCCTTTTTAAAAGTGCGGTTGATTTTCACCGCACTTTTTTTGTGGGATGTAAAAGTTTGTATCGTGTTAATCTATTTGTGATTAATTCATGTAGCAGTTAAAATCCTCGTTCTAAATGAAATCGAGGATTTTTTATTTTTAGAGGTGAGAATATGATTATCGTTTATGGCATTAAAAACTGTGATACGGTGAAAAAAGCATTGAAGTGGCTAGCTGAACATAATATTGAACATAAATTGCATGATTACCGTGTAGATGGATTAGATACTCAATTCTTACAACAAGCAGAAGCACAATTTGGCTGGGAAAATTTAGTCAATAAACGTAGTACGACTTGGCGTAATCTTGATGAAAATGTGAAAAATACACTCTCGAAATCTACTGCACTTTCCGTATTAGCTGAAAATCCGACGTTAATCAAACGCCCGATTATTTTGCAAGATGGTAAGGCATTGATTGGCTTCAACGAAAAAGAATATATTGCAGCATTTAAGTAGTATTAAAGTAGGGAATTTATTTTTACTTGTTTATCTACTTCTTAGAGCTATTAATTTTGTTTAAAAGGAAATATAAAAATGAATAATGAACAACAAAATGAACAGCAAAAAGCCATACGACGTTTTTTTATTGGGAGTTTTTTTATTGCATTATTATGCGCAGTCGTCGTTGATTTATTTCTTGCTTCAATGGATGGCAGCTCATCAGATGACGTGGTATGGGTATTTTTTTATACTTTTTTTATCGTATTTATACCTAGTGCGATTACAACGTTTGTTTTTTACATCACTCAGGAAAAAGCAAGTAGCTACTATTCGCGGTATTTGTTACTGGCATTTTTGATGCCACCCTTTTTAATTCCGATCCTGACCACATTATTCGATTTGATTTATTTAAACAGTTGGCATGATGCTATTGATACGCTTGTAGAGTATTATCTAACGCACGGTATTTTGGCTTGTATATTGGGAGTAGCTCAACTGGTGTTAGCACAAGCGTGTTTTATAAAAATATGGGACACACAGTAACCTCTTAACCTTGTTCTTTATTAAAGCTGGAGGCTTTCTTATCTGCTTATTAGAGTTATTAATTTTATTTGAAAGGAAATATAAAGATGAATAATGCATTACAAAAGACTATACCACGTTTTTTTATTGGGAGTTTTTTTATTGCATTATTATGTGCAGTCATTATTTCTGAGTTTGTTGGAGATGCATTTTTTCTTTCTTTTCTTATTTCATTTATACCAGGGGTGATGACAACACTTATCTTTTTTGTTACTCGGGAAAAAGCAAGTCGCTACTATGGGCGGTATTTATTGGTGGCATTTTTTATGCCTTTTTTAATCCCTATTATCGTCGGATTATCTTTGCATTTTGTTGATTTAAACTGGGATAGCACTATTGATACAATTATAGGAGCTTATTTTTTATTAGGTCTTCCTTGCACTATTTTGGCGTTAGCTCAATTAGTGCTGGCAGTAGTATGTTTACCAGAAATGCATAAGTAAATAGCCATCTTTTAACCTTGCCTTTTGCACTTAATAAGAATAATATTCATTACAGTATTGTTACAATCTCAATCATTAATGTGATAAATGTTTCATAACGGTTGCGTATTTGTTTGAAAGATTTTATGTGGTTGAATTGTGGTTTTTATGACTCAAGTGCCAAAACAAGGGATTGATTATGCATAACAAATCTTATTTTGCCCTCCTTCCTCTTTCATTTTTTATATCTAATGCTTTTGCTGAGGATACGCAGTCTGTAACATTACTGGATCCTATTGTGGTAACAGGTGTTACTCAGACGAATACCAATTCAGTCAAACTTAATCCTAAAACAACACTTCAACCTTTACCTGCTGGTGATGGTGCAGATTTATTGCAATCTGTGGCAAATATGAGCGTGATTCGTAAAGGTGGGAGTTCTGGCGATCCGTTATTTCGCGGGTTAGGGGGCTCTCGCTTGAATATTCAAGCAGACGACCAATTCATTTATGGTGGGTGTAGCAACCGAATGGATCCGCCTACAGCTTATATTTTCCCATCAGCTTATGATGAAGTGGTGGTGACCAAAGGTCCCCAAACTGTAACTGAAGGTTCTGGCTTGGTGGCTGGCGCAGTTCGTTTTGTGCGTAAAGAGCCTGAATTTGATACTCAAAATACCTATTTAAACGGCAGTGTCACACTTGGCGGAAACAAACGTAGAGATGCTTATTTCGATGCGATGGCGGGTGGTAAATATGGTTATTTACGTACGAGTATGTCACACAATGAGGCGGGTAATTACAAAGATGGCGATGGCAATCGAGTTCATTCCTCTTTTGAGCGTCGTAATCAAATGTTACAGCTCGGTTTCACACCGACAGAAAACACCTTATTGACTGGAACTTATGAACGTAGTCGAGGCGAAGCAGCTTATGCAGATCGAATGATGGATGGGAGTAAGTTTGATCGTGATGCGTGGAATGTTCGATTTGTACAACGCAATATTACACCGTGGTTCACTGAACTTGAATTACGTTACGGTCAAAGCAAGATTGATCACGTGATGGATACTTATAGTATGCGTTATTTAAGCATGATGGGAAATCAAGTTAAAAAAGCAATGAATCCAAAACGTGAAACCAATACAGGGCATTTGAAAGCAACCTTTGATTGGCCGGATATTAATTTGCAAACAGGCATTGATTATATGCGTGATAAACACCTTTCACGCATGGAAATGAATGGTGAGGGCTATAGACACAAGCCTTATCAACCACAGCAAAACTTTACTCAATGGGGCGGATTTGTTGAGGGGACCTGGACGGCAAGCGATAGTCGTAAGTTTATTTCTGGTTATCGTTATGATGAAGTGAAAGCTGAATACGACACTTTAATGGCAAATCACCCAAATAAACACCATACGTACGGTTTACATTCAGGTTTCTTCCGTTGGGAAGAAGAAATCAATGGCATTAAATATTATGCTGGTGTAGGGATTGCAGAGCGAGCGCCAGATTATTGGGAACGCCGTGCAAGCCAAGTTTTAGATAAAGAGCAAAACCGTCAAATTGATACGGGATTGATGTGGAAGAATGACACCTTTGATTTTTCTGTGTCGCTATTTGGCAGTGATGTCCGCGATTTCATTATGTTAGAACGAGTAGGTAAAGATGTCTCGGCTCGTAATATCAAGGCAACTCGATTAGGCGGCGAAATTGAAGGCAAATGGAAATTTGCACGTCACTGGGAAATCGGTAGTAGTCTCGCTTATACCTATGGTAAAAATCGCACGGACGACCGTCCACTCGCTCAAACACCGCCATTAGAATGGAAAAACGCATTAACTTGGGATAATGAAGCCTTGAGTGCGGGAGTATTATGGCGAGTGGTTTCGGCACAAAAACGCTATGCAACGGGACAAGGCAACATTATTGGGCAAGACATCGGTGCTTCAGCAGGCTTTGGAACGTTATCCTTTAATACAGGGTGGAAAATTAATAAATATGCCACTTTGCAGGGCGGAATTGATAACTTATTTAATAAATCCTATGCAGAATTTGTGAGTAAAGGCGCAGATCCTTCAGCGGGGCTTCAAACTGTTCGAGTGAACGAGCCAGGACGTCAATATTGGTTACGTTTACAAGTTCAATTCTAGGATTCTTCATAAACTAATAAAAACGGATAACGAGGTTATCCGTTTTTTATTTGAACAGATTTAAATTAAAGGAAAATTTTGTTAAATTAGACCGCACTTTTAGTCGTCACTGAATATTATGAAACAAAAAACTATTGAGCTTGCACAAGCATTAATTCGTCGCCCCTCTATTAGCCCAAATGATGAGGGCTGTCAGCAACTAATCGCTGAGCGTTTGGAAAAACTTGGCTTTCAAATTGAATGGATGCCTTTCAACGATACGTTAAATTTATGGGCAAAACATGGTGTTGGTGAGCCAGTCATCACCTTTGCAGGGCATACCGATGTGGTGCCAACGGGAGATGAAACGCAATGGACTTATCCGCCGTTTTCTGCCGAAATTGTAGATGATATGCTTTATGGTCGTGGTGCGGCAGATATGAAAGGCTCATTAGCAGCAATGATTGTGGCGGCAGAAGAATATGTGAAAGCCAATCCGAATCATAAGGGAACGATTGCTTTGTTGATTACTTCTGACGAAGAGGCAGCCGCGAAAGATGGCACCGTACGTGTTGTCGAAACCTTAATGGCGCGCGGTGAGAAAATCACTTATTGCATGGTGGGGGAGCCATCTAGTTCAAAAACATTAGGCGATGTAGTCAAAAATGGTCGTCGGGGGTCGATTACAGGTAACCTCTACATTCAAGGTATTCAAGGTCATGTGGCTTATCCTCATTTAGCGGAAAATCCAATTCATAAAGCCGCACCTTTCTTGCAGGAATTAACCACTTATCAATGGGATAATGGCAACGAATTTTTCCCGCCGACCAGTTTGCAAATTGCAAATATTCATGCAGGCACTGGGAGTAATAATGTCATCCCTGGTGAGCTTTATGTGCAATTCAATTTACGTTATTGTACGGAAGTTACAGACGAAAGCATTAAGCAGAAAGTGGCAGAAATGCTCGAAAAGCATGGCTTGAAATACCGTATTGATTGGAATTTATCGGGTAAACCATTTTTAACTAAACCAGGTAAATTATTAGATGCATTAACGACGGCTATTGAGCAAACAACCTGCATTACACCACAAGCAGAAACAGGCGGTGGCACCTCTGATGGACGTTTTATTGCATTAATGGGTGCTGAAGTGGTGGAATTTGGGCCGCTTAATGCAACGATTCATAAAGTGAATGAATGTGTAAACGTTGATGATCTTGCCAAGTGCAATCAGATTTATCATCAAATGTTAGTGAATTTATTGGACAAGTAAGATGAAATTAACGCCAGAAATGTTAACCGGCAAATCTCGTGAACATTTGATCAATTTGCCTGCCCCTCATTCTCCGAATCATTTTTTGCAAGCAGAGGCAATGAAAGCGTTTCAAGGATTGCAGCAAAGAGCGGTCAAAAATGGCTTTAATTTGCAGCCCGCGAGTAGCTTTCGTGATTTTGAGCGTCAACAACTCATTTGGAACGGTAAATTTAACGGTGAACGCAAGGTTCATGATGATGCGGGAAATCCATTAGATTTAGCGTCGTTAGATGATTGGCAAAAAGCACAGGCCATTTTACGTTGGTCAGCGCTCCCAGGTGGCAGTCGTCATCATTGGGGAACAGAAATCGATATTTTTGATCCCGATCTTTTGCCTCAAGGTCAATCTTTACAACTTGAACCTTGGGAATATGAAAAGGGTGGTTATTTCTTTGAACTTAGTGAATTTCTTACTGAAAATCTACCGCACTTTGATTTTGTTTTGCCATTTATCAGCCAACCTGAAGGTAAAAAAGTTGGTCGAGAGCCTTGGCATATTAGCTATTTACCGTTGGCAGAGCAGGCATCACGATTATTTACGCCAGATGTGCTATTGCAGGTTTGGCAGCATGAAACCGTGGCGGGAAAAGAAACGTTAATTGCACATTTGCCTGAGATTTTTGAGCAGTATGTGGTTTAACAAAAAACGCAGCAAGTCGCTGCGTTTTTTTATGGTTTGATTAATTCTTTTTATTCTTTTCCAAGGATTTATGTTGAATTTTTACATTCTTGCCTTTGGCTTGGAAATATTCACCAATTTGTTGAGCAATATAAACAGAACGATGTTTACCACCTGTACAGCCGATGGCAATAGTGAGATAGCTTCGGTTATTTTGCTCTAACATCGGTAACCATGTTTCGATGTAATTACGCGTTTGGTAGATAAAATTATTCACTTCATCATGCGCAAGTAAAAATTGCGCAACAGGTTCATCAAGCCCCGTCATTGGACGAAGTTCTGGATTCCAGTGCGGGTTAGGTAGAAAACGCACATCGAAGACATAATCGGCATCAAGCGGAATACCATATTTAAAGCCAAACGACTCAACCACGATTTTAAGTTCTTTATCCGTATTACCCCGTAAAACTTCTCTTAATCGTTCAGATAACGAATGAGTAGAAAGTGGTGCGGTATCAATAATAAAATTAGCATGTTGAATTAGAGGCTCAAGTTGCTGATATTCTAAATCAATCGCTGATTCAAGTGGGAGATCTTGCGCTGAAAGGGGATGAAGACGGCGTGAATCGCTGTAACGACGAATAAGTGTACTACGATCGCTGTCCAGAAAGATGATTTTGACAGAATAAGAGGCTTGAATATCTGTCAGAATCTTGTCTAAATCAGCACTTGAATGGGGAAGATTTCGAATATCGAGACTGATGGCAACAGCCGTTTGAGTTTTGGCGAGAATATTGGTGAGTTGAGGAAGTAAATCGAGAGGGAGATTATCCACGCAATAATAGCCCATATCTTCCAAAGCTCGTAATGCGACAGATTTCCCCGCGCCGGAGCGACCGCTGATAATAATAATTTCCATCTGCGTGATTCCTTATGGTTAGTTGGTTAGGTTATACCTCTTGAGGTTCAATATTATCTAAATTTGTGTCGTCTTCAGATTCCTCTGAATGATCGGCACATTCAAAAATTTGCCAAATTTCATCCGCACTTTGTGCTGAACGAAGTTGCTTAATTAAGTTTTTATCAGTTAATTTTTCATTGAGTTCTGCCAGAACAGGAATATATTCTTGACAGTGATTTTCGGGTACGAGCACAGCAAAAACGATATCCACTGGTTTATTATCGGCAGCATCATATTCGACAGGCGTTTCTAATTGCATAAATACCGTTAGGATCTTATCTGACACGGTAGTAGGTAACTTGGCTTTAGGCATAGCGACACCATTACCTAATCCTGAATTACCTAATTTTTCCCGTTCAAATAAACATTCAAAACAAGCCTGCTCACCATTTTCGCAGTGAAGTTTTTCCACAACGAAAGCGGCAATAGATTCAAATAATCGTTTCTTGCTAGAAAAAGCAACCCCCTGACGAATATCATCAGGGGAGAGCAATGTCGTAAATTTCATCGGTTATAGTTTAAATTGTTCGCCTAAATAGACACGTTTAACGTGCTCATCATTCATGACTTCTTCCGGTGTGCCGGTCGCGATAATTTTCCCTTCGCCAACAATATAAGCTCGTTCACAAACATCAAGGGTTTCGCGTACGTTATGGTCGGTAATTAACACGCCTAAACCACGATTACGGAGATCCGTGATTATTTTCTTAATATCCGTGACCGAAATTGGGTCAACACCGGCAAAAGGTTCATCTAATAAAATGAATTTAGGATTTGCCGCTAAGGCACGTGCAATTTCCACACGACGACGTTCACCACCAGAAAGAGATTGTCCCAGGCTATCACGAATATGGCCAATATTGAATTCATCAATTAACTCATCCGCTCTCTCTCTGCGTTGTTCTGCAGTTAGATCTTTGCGAATTTCTAATACCGCCATAAGATTTTCATACACCGTTAAACGACGGAAGATAGAAGCTTCTTGTGGTAAATAGCCAATTCCTCTGCGTGCACGTTCATGCATAGGCAATACGCTAATATCATCGCCATCAATGGTGATTTTTCCCTGATCGTGACGCACTAAACCGACGACCATGTAGAAAGTAGTGGTTTTACCTGCACCATTTGGACCAAGTAGACCAACAATTTCATTGGAGTTTACGGTTAAACTCACATCAGAAACCACTTTTCGGCTCTTATAGCTTTTTGCGAGAAATTCAGCTTGTAATACAGACATCGGTTATTTTTTACCTTTTTGTTGTAATTGGGTCGGAATTAAGACGGTTTGCACACGTGATTTTCCATTACCATTGGCTTTTAACTGTTGTTTTTTCACATCATAAGTGATGCGTTCACCGTTAATTTTGCTATCTAATTGTTTTAATTCAGCATTACCGGTCAATGTTAAGAATTCAGTGCCTAAATCGTAGTGAACTTTATTCGCTCTACCGTCAACAGGTTTACCATCATCAAGTTGCTGGTGGAAGGTAACAGGGCTACCAAATGCTTCAACAGTTTCTTTTTTACCTGAATTTTCTGGTGGGCGAGTAATAACCACTTTATTGGCTTTAATCAAAATGGAACCTTGCGTAATTACAACGTTATCCGTAAAGGTTACGACGCTGTTTTCCATATCTAAAGATTGATTATCTGAGACAATATTAATCGGTTTATTGGTATCATCTTTTAACGCAAAAGCAGACAAAGAAGTCATCATTAACGCTGTTAAAAGCAGAATTTTATTGTTTGTTGATTTCATAGTATGTTTTTACCTGTTCCTTTAGAGTTGCAACTTGCTGACGTAAATTTCCGACGAGCTTCAATCCGCTAGAGTTAAAGTTTAATCCGTTAATTTTTACTTGTGTATCGGAAGTAATGTCTTGTGTTTTTAAATTAATTACTGCGGCTTCAGTCTCAACACGTTGTAGGCGAGATAAAGGATCAAGGCTCTCAGCAACCACACCACCTTCAAGATAGAGCATTTGATCTTTCGTTAATTTTGCCTTTTTCGCGCTAAGTTTCCAATTTTGTTTTTCTAATTGAATTTTATCGGTTTTCGCTTCTTTATCTTTATTGTCCAAAGAGACATCAAAAAGATAGACTAACGGCGAAATAAAATCCGTACGACCGTCTTGTGTGTAATATTCCACTTTGTCGGAAATCGCGAGATACTGTTTTTTACCTTCAGGTGAGAATACAGTGGTTTCCATTTTATTACCGACGTATTCCGGGCTATCAGGCTTTTTAATGAGGCTTTGTAAATCGCTATGATCTTGATTAAGCGAATAATACCAGCCCAATAAAGCAAGAGCGATGACACCTAAAATAATATTCCAACGAATATTCATAAATAACGTTTTTTCCTTATAAAAAGGGTAGCCAATCATAGCACTTTTTTGACACAAAGTGCGCTCAAAAATAGCGGTATTTTAGTCTTCTAAAATAAGTGTTTTTAAGATCTGATAAATCTCTCTATAAGCTTTTGACGGCTTATTTTGTTCCTTCTCTTTCTGTGCTGCACGAATCAAATTACGTAATTGTTGGCGATCCGCAGAAGGATGTTCATTTAACAAATCAGTCAGTGCTGCATCACCTTTCGCAACTAATTCATCACGTAAGATTTCCAATTTATGCAACATCGCTTGCTGCTGATTATGTTTATTTTCAATTTTTTCTAAAGCTTCACGAATAGGCTCTGCATCAATTGAGCGTAAGAGCTTACCGATATATTGCAATTGGCGACGACGCGCCTCTTTTTGTAGGCGTTGCGCTAATTCAATGGCATTTTTTAAGCTATCGTCTAGTGGAACCTTAGTCAGATTTGCTTTGGTTAAGTTCACCAATTTCTCGCCGAGCTGTTTTAAATCCTCTGCGTCGCGCTTGATTTCACTTTTACTTACCCAAATAATCTCTTCTTGGTCTTCATCTTCCCAATCAAAGGCTTCTTTTTTCTTACGTTTTGCCATTCTGTTACCTTATGAAAAATTTGGTGCATTTTAGCATAAACTTTCAAAATAAGATAAAATGGCGCAAATTTTTAATAGGATTATCACCATGAAAACAGCAGAAAATTTAACCGCACTTTTAAAATCTCAAGAGCAAACATTGCGAGATGCAGTCAGTTTTGCTATTGAAACCGCCCAGAAAGCGGGCGCCACCGCTGAAGTAGGTGTGACAAAAGTGAGTGGTTTATCGGTTTCAACCCGTCTGCAAGAGATTGAAAATGTTGAATTTACTAACGATGGGGCATTAGGTATTTCTGTTTATTTAGGCCAACAAAAAGGCAATGCGTCCACCTCAGATTTAAGTGAAGAAGCGATTAAAAACACCGTCGAAGCCGCGCTCGCTATTGCAAAATATACTTCGCCAGATGATTGCACAGGGCTAGCAGATAAAGAACTAATGGCTTTTGAAGCCCCCGATTTAGAACTTTATCATGAGGCAAGTGTTGATGTTGAACAGGCTACAAAATTAGCTTTAGAGGCTGAAAAATCAGCGTTGGAATACGATGCTAAAATCGTGAATAGTAATGGAGCAAGCTTTAATTCACATACAGGCGTGCGTGTTTATGGCAATACACACGGCATGTTACAAAGTTACTTATCTAGCCGTTATTCTTTATCTTGTTCGGTGATTGGTGGCGAGCTAGATCAACTGGAAAATGACTACGAATACACGGTTTCACGTGAGTTTGAAGCGCTTTCTTCACCGGATTGGGTTGGGCAAAATTGTGCGAAAAAAGTGATTGCGCGTTTAAATCCACAAAAATTAACAACACGTGAAGTACCTGTGATTTTCTTAAATGATGTGGCAACAGGATTAATTTCTCATTTAACGGGGGCGATTAGTGGCGGCAGCTTATATCGTAAATCCAGTTTCTTGCTCGATCATCTTGGAAAACAAGTATTGCCAGATTGGTTCCAAATCAGTGAGCGCCCTCATTTGTTAAGACGTTTAGCCTCTACGCCTTTTGATAGCGAAGGGGTTCGCACACAGAATCTTGAGATTATTCAAGATGGCGTGTTGCAAACCTATTTGCTCACCAGTTACAGCGGTAGAAAAATGGGCATGCAAAGTACTGGTCATGCAGGTGGTATTCACAACTGGCTTGTAAAACCAAATTTAATGGGGGGATTGACCGCACTTTTACGTCAGATGGACACTGGTTTATTGGCTACCGATGTCATGGGGCAAGGCGTAAATATTGTAACCGGTGATTATTCCCGTGGTGCAGCCGGTTTCTGGGTGGAAAACGGTGAAATCCAATATCCTGTTGCTGAAATTACCATTGCCGGTCAATTACAAGATATGTTGAAAAATATTGTGGCAGTAGCAGATGATGTTGAGCATCGATCCAATATCCAAACTGGTTCAATCTTACTCGACAAGATGAAAATTTCAGGGAATTAATAAATTTTATAAAAATGATAATAATTCTTATTGACAGATGATTTCTTTCTGCTACTATACGCACATCTGTTTCGTAGCGATTGCAGGTTGCTTCAACAGGTAGAGTAGAAAGTAAATTCGTTAGGGTTAAAAAGGCTGAAGGTTTAAACTTCAGCCTTTTTTATTGTAGAATACGCAAACGATTAAATTAAAAAGGAAAGACCATGAAAAAACACCACGTCGATATTATGATTTCAGAAGCGGATGTCCGTAGTCGCATAGCTGAACTTGGCGCGGAAATTACGCATTTTTATCAACAAAAAGCCATTGATAAACTGATTGTTGTCGGTCTTTTACGTGGTTCATTTATGTTCATGGCCGATCTGGTGCGTGAATTAAAATTGCCGGTAGAAGTCGAGTTTATGACCACTTCAAGCTATGGTAGCGGAATGACAAGTAATCACGATGTGAAAATTACGAAAGATCTTGAAGGGGATATTCGTAATGAACACGTGCTAATTGTTGAGGACATTATTGATACGGGTTACACCCTTGAAAAAGTGCGTGGTATTTTAAATTTACGCGATCCTGCAAGCTTGGCGATTTGTACCTTGTTAGATAAACCTTCTCGTCGAGAAGTTGAAGTGCCTGTTGAATGGATTGGTTTTTCTATTCCGGATGAATTTGTTGTCGGCTATGGTATTGATTACGCTCAACGTTATCGTAATCTAGGCTATATTGGTAAAGTGGTTATAGACGAATAATTTATTTTTCAATAAAAAGAGCGGTCAAAATTCACAGTGATTTTTGACCGCTCTTTGTTTGTTAAGATTAGCGTTTTGCTTTTTTGATAAACTTCATCAAGCGTTTACGTTTACGTAATTGGTTTGGTGTGAGTTTATTTTTTCTACCCGCGAATGGGTTTGAACCTTCTTGGAATAGCAAGCGAATTGGCGAACCAATAATTTTCAAACTCTTACGATAATAATTAGATAAATAACGTTTGTATGAATCCGGTAATTTATCCATTTGGTTACCATGCACCACGATAATTGGTGGGTTATAACCACCTGGGTGAGCATATTTTAATTTAATACGACGACCGCCAATCATTGGTGGTTGATGCTCATCCGTTGCCATTTGTAAAATACGGGTGAGAAGGGACGTCGTCATTTTTTGCGTCGCACAAGCATAAGCTTCTTTAATCGAATCAAAAAGATTACCCACGCCACTACCGTGTAAAGCAGAAATAAAATGTACACGGGCAAAGTCGATGAAATCAAGACGGCGATCTAATTCAGATTTGACGCGATCTTTCACATCTTGATCTAAGCCATCCCATTTATTCACGACGATCACGAGTGAGCGTCCTGCATTTAAGATAAAGCCAAGTAGAGAGAGATCTTGGTCTGAAATGTTTTCACGCGCATCAATTGTGAGTAATACCACGTTTGCATCTTGAATTGCTTGTAATGTTTTGATGACAGAGAATTTCTCAACGGCTAAATGCACTTTACCACGTTTGCGCACACCTGCTGTATCAATCAAGGTGTATTGCTGACCATCGCGTTCCATTGGAATATAGATACTGTCACGCGTTGTGCCTGGCATGTCGTAAACGACCACGCGATCTTCACCTAAAATACGATTGGTTAATGTGGATTTACCGACGTTTGGACGGCCTACAATCGCAATTTTGATATTTTTATCTTGTTCTTCTTCAAGCTCTTCGTCTAATGCCTCATCAATTAATAATGTATCGTCTTCTGAATCGAAGTCAAATTCGTGATCCCATTCATCTTTTTCTTCTTCATCAGAAGTGCGGTCATTTTCTGCTTCGTTTTCTTGTAATTTTTCCGCTAAAGGGGCAAGTACTTGCTCCATTAATTGAGTCACGCCACGGCCTTGTGATGCGGCGATTTGTTCAATTTCACCTAAGCCTAATTGATAAAATTCCGCACAGTGTGAGTCTGCATCAATACCGTCAGTTTTATTTGCTACAACTACGGTTGTTTTATTAGTGCGTTGGCGTAAGTAATTGGCAATGCCAATGTCTGCAGCCGTTAAACCTGCGCGCGCATCTACTAAGAAAAGCACCACATCGGCTTCTTCAATCGCTAATAAGGATTGCTCCGCCATTTTTTCTTCAACGCCTTTTTCAGTGCCATCAATACCGCCGGTATCGATTACAATGAAATCATAGCCAGAAATATTGGCATGACCGTATTTACGATCTCGGGTTAAACCAGGGAAGTCTGCGACAAGCGCATCACGAGTACGGGTTAAACGGTTGAATAGGGTGGATTTGCCTACGTTTGGGCGACCCACTAAGGCAACGACAGGAGTTGTCATAAAAATATCTCTGTAAAGTGTAAATTTGGTTAATTATAGCGAATGTTGGCTGGCAGGTAAAATTCGGGCATAAAAAAAGCACCTTCAGGTGCTTCATTATCTCGGCTTAATTGGCGGAATGGACGGGACTCGAACCCGCGACCCCCTGCGTGACAGGCAGGTATTCTAACCAGCTGAACTACCACTCCGTGAGCATATTAAGACAAGTTTTAAATTGGCGGAATGGACGGGACTCGAACCCGCGACCCCCTGCGTGACAGGCAGGTATTCTAACCAGCTGAACTACCACTCCGCTAAGTGCTGGGTATAATAATGATGAACGTTAAAACCGTCAATCTTTTTTTTCTTTTTTATGTTTATCTGATTAATAGATAACCGATTAATGTGAGGTTTCATCCCCCGTACGAATAGACCAAAAACATTTGCCATCGCTTTTTTTATTGACCAATTTAAGGAAATCTAAATGGGCTTGGAGTTCATCATCAGTGGGTTGTAACACTTTTAAATTTTGCGAAAAATTGACCGCACTTTGAAGATCTTGAACATTGGCTGTCGTTTGGATAATCGAACTATCCGCATGCTCTTCATCAAATAAGCTGGTTTGACCGCCTGTCATGGATAAATAAACGTCGGCTAAAATCTCCGCATCCAGTAACGCGCCGTGGAGTGTGCGTTTGCTGTTATCAATGCCTAAACGATCACACAACGCATCTAAGCTATTACGTTTCCCAGGATACATTTGGCGCGCCATTTGCAACGTATCGGTGACGAGGCAAATGTCGGTCGTTTTGATATCTAACCCAAGTTTACGGAATTCATAGTCCATAAAGCCCACGTCGAAGGGAGCGTTGTGAATCAGCAGTTCAGCACCACGAATATATTCAATAAAGTCTTGTGCAATCGTTTTGAAATCCGGTTTATCTGCAAGCATTTCATCCGTAATACCGTGAACTTTAATGGCATCGGGATCAACCAAACGATCCGGCTTAATATAAATATGGAAATTATTGCCCGTATATTTACGGTTGATCATTTCCACCGCGCCAATTTCAATAATGCAATGTCCTTCGTAATGCGCACCAATTTGGTTCATACCGGTGGTTTCAGTATCCAGTACAATTTGGCGATCCGGATTTATCATTGTTCTACCTATCTCTTTCCTTTAAAATACTGCCTATTTTACACAAGCTCGAATTAGTTATGCAAAAACAGATTGAAATTTTTACGGATGGATCTTGCCTCGGCAATCCGGGAGCCGGTGGCATAGGAATTGTCCTTCGCTATAAACAGCATGAAAAACATATTTCAAAAGGGTATTTCAAAACCACGAATAATCGCATGGAATTACGAGCTGTGATTGAGGCCTTAAATAGCTTGAAAGAGCCTTGCCATGTAACGCTTTATAGCGATAGCCAATATATGAAAAATGGCATCACACAATGGATTTACAATTGGAAGAAAAACAATTGGAAAGCCAGCACGGGCAAAGCGGTAAAAAATCAGGATTTATGGATTGCATTAGATCAGGCGATTCAAACCCATAACATTGATTGGCAGTGGGTGAAAGGCCATTCAGGTCATCGTGAAAATGAAATTTGTGATGAATTAGCCAAACAAGGTGCAGAAAATCCAACTTTCGAAGATATTGGTTACGAAGGCTAGTCTGCACCTGGTTTTAAAGTGCGGCTATTCTTGATAACGAATTAAACCTTCCTGCTGCGTGGTGGCAATTAGTGTGCCATCTGCAGCAAAAATTTGTCCTCTCGCTAAACCACGTCCGGCAAAAGCATTGTTACTTTCAATGGCATGTAAGTGCCAATTATTTAAATTGAAAGGGCGGTGGAACCAAATACTGTGGTCGATTGTGGCCACTTTCATCCCTTTCTGTAAAAAGCCTTTCCCATGTGGGTGAAGTGCGGTCAAAATACAGTGGAAATCAGAAAAATAGGCCAAGAGACATTGTTGAGTTTGCAAATCTAATGGTGCCTCTCCATTGGTTTTAAACCAAGCATATTGTTCAGGGGGGAGTTCTCGACCATCAAATGGATTGTTCAAATATCGGCTATGAATTTGAAATGGTCGTTCTTGGGCAAATTTTTCACTCAAGCTTTCAGGCAAAGTTTGCGCCACTTTTAACATGATTTCGTGCTCATCAATACATTGTTCTGGCCCCGGCACTTGCGGCATAACGGATTGATGGTCAAAGCCTTCTTCAGGTACTTGAAATGAGGCGGTGACGTGACAAATCACATTTTTATGCTGAATAGCTTTTACGCGTAATGCAGAAAAATTGCGCCCTTCACGTAAAGTTTCCACGTCATAAATAATCGGGTATTGACTGTCGCCAGGTGCCAAAAAGTAAGCATGGCAAGAGTGGAGTACGCGCTCAGGCGGGGCAACTTGCATCGCGGCAGAAAGCGATTGTGCCACAACCTGACCGCCAAATACTTGGCGAAAACCTAAGTCTTCACAGGCTCCGCGAAAGATAAGATCATCAATTTTTTCTAATTTTAACAATTCGATGAGTTGATTTAATTTATCCGACATTGTTTTTTCCTTTTAGAAATACAAAAAGACCGCATAGTTATGCGGTCTGAATTGTTTTTATACGTTAAAGCGGAAGTGCATGACATCACCATCTTGGACGATATAGTCTTTACCTTCTAAGCGCCATTTACCTGCTTCTTTTGCACCATTTTCACCTTTGAATTGGATGAAGTCATCGTAAGCAATTACTTCTGCACGGATAAAGCCTTTTTCAAAGTCTGTGTGGATGACAGCGGCCGCTTTAGGGGCGGTTGCGCCAACAGAAACCGTCCATGCGCGAACTTCTTTCACACCCGCAGTGAAGTAGGTTTGAAGATTTAATAAGGCATAACCTGCACGAATTACACGGTTTAAGCCAGGTTCTTCAATCCCAAGATCTTGTAAAAATTCGATTTTTTCATCGTCATCAAGTTCAGCAATTTCTGCTTCGATCGCTGCACATACAGGCACCACAACAGAGCCTTCTTTTTCTGCAAACTCCCGCACTTTGTCTAAATATGGGTTATTTTCAAAACCGTCTTCATTCACGTTCGCAATGTACATGGTTGGTTTTAATGTGAGGAAGTTATAGCTTTTAATTGCTAATAACTCATCTTTATCTAAAGGAACAGAACGAATCATGCCTGCTTCAGAAAGTACAGGAAGGATTTTTTCCATCACAGATAGCTCAAATTTTGCGTCTTTATCGCCACCTTTAGCACGTTTTTGTAAACGTTGGATTGCACGTTCACAGCTGTCTAAGTCAGCAAGGGCTAATTCGGTATTGATGGTTTCGATATCACTTAATGGATCGATCTTACCTGCAACGTGCACGATGTCATCATTTTCAAAACAACGAACAACATGACCAATTGCATCAGTTTCACGGATGTTAGCTAAGAATTTATTCCCTAAGCCTTCACCTTTACTTGCACCCGCAACCAAACCAGCAATATCCACAAACTCCATGGTGGTTGGCAACACACGTTCTGGTTTAACAATTTCCGCTAACGCATCTAAACGCGGATCCGGCATTGGTACCACGCCAGTATTCGGTTCGATGGTACAGAACGGATAGTTTGCCGCTTCGATACCTGCTTTGGTTAATGCATTAAAAAGGGTAGATTTACCGACGTTTGGCAAACCAACGATACCACATTTAAATCCCATGATGTTTTCCTTATTGTGAGCGTAAGTGCTGTTAAAGTTTATGGTGTTTTTTCACCGCACTTTTGAGTTAAATTTTAAAACTGTTTAAGCGATTGGTGGCTTTCACCATGCCTTCTTTGAAAAGCAATTCAATGCAATCGGTGGCTTCGTCTAACGCTTTATCGAGTGCTTCTCTTTCTGCAGGCGCAGGTTTGTTAAGCACAAAACCTGAAACTAAATCACGGTGTCCAGGATGACCAATACCAATGCGTAAACGATAGAAATTGTTGCTGTTACCAAGCTGAGCCACGATATCTTTTAAACCATTGTGTCCGCCATGTCCGCCACCTTGTTTGAGTTTTACGGTGCCCGGCGGTAAGTCTAATTCATCGTGTAGTACTAAAATTTCTTCTGGTTTGATGCGATAAAAATTAGCAAGTGCACCCACGGCTTTTCCGCTTAAATTCATAAACGTCGTTGGCACTAAAAAACGGACTTCTTTGCCGTTAATCAGTGTTTTTCCTACATAACCGAAGAATTTATTTTCTGCATTAAGCGAAACATTAAAGCGACGAGCCAAACGCTCAATCAGCCATTCACCTGCATTGTGGCGGGTTTCTGCATATTTATCGCCAGGGTTTCCTAGCCCCACGATGAGTTTAATTTCAGACATAGTTTTCCGCTTGAATAAAAATAGTGGCGTATTGTAGCGAAAAAGGGCTAATTTCTCAATCTATAAGGCTAAGACTAAAACGCCTGAGAGAATTAATAGACTTCCCATAACTAATTTCATACTTAAAGGTTCACCTAACAATACCACACCTAAAATAATGGCAATCACGACACTGAGTTTATCAATGGGCGCAACCCAAGAGGCGGGCGCCATTTGCAAAGCACGATAATAACAAAGCCAAGATAGGCCCGTAGCAACACCAGAAAGAATTAAAAAGGTGAGTGGTTTTGCTGCGATATGTTGTGGCAGTTGCCATTCATTGCGGGCACTAATGATGCCAGCCGTGACTAGTAAAACCACAATCGTACGGATAAAGGTCGCGAGATTGCTGTTAATGCCTTCAACCCCTAATTTTCCTAAAATAGCGGTAAGCCCAGCGAAAAAGGCTGAACCAATGGCAAAAAATACCCAATTCATGATGAACTCCTGATTTTATCGTTAATATTGACCGCACTTTTCCGCTATAATAACGGAAAACTCATTAAGACAGAATAAGACATGAACCAAATTAATATTGAAATCGCCTATGCCTTGCCGGATCGCTATTATTTAAAATCCTTCAAAGTGGATGAAGGCACGATGATCCAAACGGCTATTTTACAATCAGGTATTTTGCAACAGTTTACTGAGATTGATTTGCGTGAGAATAAAGTGGGGATTTATTCCCGTCCAGCCAAATTAACGGATCAGTTAAAAGATGGGGATCGTATTGAAATTTACCGTCCATTGTTAGCGGATCCTAAAGAGATTCGTCGTAAACGTGCAGCAGAACAAGCCAAAGCTGCACAAGAAAAAGCCCAACAAGAAAAACAGGAAAAGGAGTAAAAAATGACCGCACTTTCCAACCAATATTGTCTGTCTGAGGGCATTACCCCTGAAATTTTCCTGCGTGATTATTGGCAGAAAAAACCATTGATTATTCGTAATGGTTTACCTGAAATTGTCGGCCAATTCGAGCCTGACGATATTATCGAATTAGCACAAGGCGAAGATGTGACCGCGCGTTTAGTCAAAACTTTTTCAGATGATAATTGGAAAGTGTTTTTCAGTCCGTTATCTGAAGAAGATTTTGCGGATGTACCGGAGAAATGGTCAGTGCTCGTCCAAAACTTAGAGCAATGGAGTACAGAACTCGGTCAGCTTTGGAATAAATTTGGCTTTATTCCACAATGGCAACGCGACGATATTATGGTGTCCTATGCACCTAAAGGTGGTTCCGTAGGTAAGCATTATGACGAATATGATGTGTTCTTAGTGCAAGGCTATGGCCATCGTCGCTGGCAGTTAGGCAAATGGTGTGATTCTTCCACAGAATTCAAACCGAATCAGCCGATTCGTATTTTCGATGATATGGGCGATTTGGTGATTGATGAAGTGATGAATCCAGGCGATATTCTTTATATTCCGGCTCGTATGTCGCATTACGGTGTGGCAGAAGATGATTGTTTGACCTTTTCTTTTGGTTTGCGTTACCCGAATTTAGCGGACATTCTCGATAACGTGAATAAAGCGTTTTGTCATCAAGATCCTGAATTGAATTTAAGCGAATTCCAATTACCGTTACGCTTAACGCAATCAGAGCAGAGCACGGGCAAGTTGGCAGATGAAAATATCCAGGCAATGAAAAAACAATTCTTAGCGAAATTGGCTGAGTCAGAAGCCTTTGATGCCTTGTTCAAACAAGCAGTAGCAGGCACAGTGAGTTCACGTCGTTATGAAATGTTAGTATCGGATGAGATGTCCGATCCTGACGAAGTGCGGTCAATTTTAGAAGAGGAACAAGGTGTATTAATGCAGGACAATAACTGCAAATTACTTTACACCGAAAATCCGCTCCGCATTTATGCTAATGGCGAATGGTTAGATGAAGTGAATGTTATTGAAGCGGAAGTGTTGAAACGTCTTTCCGATGGTGAAGCGCTAGATTGGGCATTCTTAAATAATTTAGTGAATGATACAGAAGATCCTGAAAGTACAATGGAATTATTGCTCGATTCGATTTGTAACTGGTTAGATGACGGTTGGGTGTTGATTGAATAATGTCTGAAAACATTTACTCCGTTTCCCAATTAAACAGCGCAGCCCGGCAAATGCTGGAAGGGCATTTTTCACAAATTTGGCTCACCGGTGAAATTTCCAATTTCACCCAACCGGTGTCGGGACATTGGTATTTGACCTTAAAAGATGAGAATGCCCAAGTTCGCGGTGCGATGTTCCGCATGAAAAATTTGCGGGTGGGATTTCGTCCGCAAAATGGTATGCAGGTCTTGGTGCGGGCAAATGTCAGTTTATATGAACCTCGCGGTGATTATCAGCTGATTATTGAATCTATGCACTCTGCTGGCGAAGGATTATTGCAACAGCAATTTGAAGCGCTAAAAATGAAATTGGCGGCTGAAGGGTTGTTTGCACAAAACTTGAAGAAAAGCTTACCGGACTTTGCTAAAGCGGTGGGTATTGTTACCTCTTCGACTGGTGCCGCATTGCAAGATATTCTGC
The DNA here is from genome assembly GCF_014931395.1 of Haemophilus parainfluenzae. Taxonomy (NCBI): domain Bacteria; kingdom Pseudomonadati; phylum Pseudomonadota; class Gammaproteobacteria; order Pasteurellales; family Pasteurellaceae; genus Parahaemophilus; species Parahaemophilus parainfluenzae. The sequence goes on from NZ_CP063120.1 coordinate 1,253,641, forward strand.
ATATTTTGGCTCGCCGAGATCCCAGTTTAAAAGTGGTGATTTATCCAACGGCAGTGCAGGGCAAAGAAGCAACGGCTGAAATCGTCCAAATGATTGAACTCGCTAATGCGCGTCAAGAAGTGGATGTATTGATCGTCGGCCGTGGTGGTGGTTCCTTAGAAGATCTTTGGTGCTTTAACGAAGAAGAAGTGGCACGTGCGATTTTTCGTTCTAATTTACCGATTATCAGTGCGGTCGGTCATGAAACAGATGTCACCATTGCCGATTTTGTGGCTGATTTACGTGCGCCGACACCGTCTGCAGCGGCGGAGTTAGTGAGTCGCAATCAGCAGGAATTACTTCAACAGTTAGCTTATAAACAACAGCGTTTAGAGATGGCGTTAGATCGTATTTTTAGTCATCAACAACAACGTTTACAACAGTTACGTTTACGCCTGCAAAACCAGCATCCGCAAAATCAATTGTTGATGCAAAAAGCCAGAACAGAACAATTACATCATCGTTTAGTTTTGGCAATGCAGCGCCAAATGAATAAAACGCAGCAAAAATTGACCGCACTTTCAGCGCGCTTAAAACAAAATCCATTGCCTTATCGCTTGCAAAAACAATCCCAATATTTAGCTCAGTTACAAGTGCGGTTAAATTTAGGGGCGAATCGTCAAGTCACGGAACGTCAAAATAAATTGGCAACATTGTGTGGCAAGTTAGATGGATTAAGCCCATTAAAAGTATTGGCACGAGGATATTCCATTGCAGAGGATGACAAAGGACATGCCATTGTGAGTGTGAAGCAAGTCAAAACAGGCGACACCATTAAAACGAAGGTAGCAGATGGGGAGATAACCAGTCGCGTTTGTTAATTTAAATAAATTTTTAATGTAAACCTATGATGAATAAGAAATCATCATAGGTTTTCTTTTTTTGTGACCAGCTTCAAAGTTTCGACAAAAAAATAGAGGGTTCAGTTTTTTTTATTTTTTTATGGGAGTATTATGCGACCTCGATACTAGGAGAGTAATGATGTCAGAAATTCAACAGTTTAGTCAGCATGATATAGAAGTTCTTAATGAAGAAACTGTTTATAAAGGTTTTTTTACACTTAAGAAAGTACAGTTTAAACATAAGCTTTTTGCCGGTGGCGAAAGTGGCGTTGTGACACGTGAATTATTAGTCAAAGGTGCCGCTTCTGCAGTGATTGCTTACGATCCGGAAGAAGATGCAGTGGTTTTAGTTGAGCAAGTACGTATTGGTGCATATCAACCTGAATCAGCTCGTTCCCCTTGGTTATTAGAATTGATCGCCGGGATGGTCGAAGAAGGCGAACAACCTGAAGAAGTGGCTTTGCGTGAAAGTGAAGAGGAAGCCGGTGTATCTGTTCAAGATCTCACACATTGTTTAAGCGTGTGGGATAGCCCGGGCGGTGTCGTCGAACGTATTCATTTGTTTGTCGGACGAGTACAGAGTTCGCAAGCCAAAGGGCTTCATGGTTTAGCTGAAGAGAATGAAGACATCCGTGTTCATGTGGTGAAACGTGAGCAAGCCTATCAATGGATGTGTGATGGCAAAATTGATAATGGCATTGCAGTAATGGGCTTGCAATGGCTCCAATTAAATTACGCCCAATTGCAGCAACGCTGGCAATAGGAGTCCCATGAACAATAGATTTGAATACGAACCCGCGAGTGAAATCGTCAAATTATTACAAATCACCGATCCTCATTTGTTTAAAGATACAAGCAAAGAGTTATTAGGTATCAACACGCACGAAAGTTTTTCTCAGGTGTTAAAAGAAATTCAGTTGGAGTCTTTTGAGTACGATGTCGTGCTTGCAACAGGGGATTTGGTACAAGATAGTAGCGATGAAGGTTATCTACGATTTGTTGAAATGGTTAAACCGTTAAATAAGTCAGTATTTTGGCTTCCGGGTAATCATGATTTCCAACCTAAAATGGCAGAGCATTTAAGCCAATCGCCTATTAATGCGTCAAAACATTTACTTCTAGGTAAACACTGGCAAGTGATTTTGTTAGATAGCCAAGTATCCGGTGTGCCTCATGGTGAATTAAGTGCTTACCAATTAGATTGGTTAAAAACAAAATTAGCAGAAAATCCAGCGCGTCATAGCTTAGTCGTATTGCATCATCATTTATTACCGACGAATTCAGCATGGCTTGATCAGCATAACTTGCGTAATGCGCATAGCTTCTCAGCCGTTCTTGCTCAATTCAACAATGTAAAAGGGATTTTATACGGGCATATTCATCAACAGGTTGATGGTTATTGGCAGGGGTATCAAACCATGGCAACGCCAGCGACTTGTATTCAATTTAAGCCAGATAGTAATCATTTTGCGTTAGATACCTTACAACCAGGTTGGCGTGAAATTGAGCTACACCCAGATGGACGAATTGAAACGAGAGTAAAACGAATCAAACAAAAAACATTCCTACCCAATATGGAAGAAGAAGGATACTAAACAAAGTGCGGTTAAAATTTAGATGATTTTAACCGCACTTTTTCTATACCGAAATAGGTAAAAGTCCATTTTACACTAGCCAGAATTCCCACAAATCTGTACAATAGCCGACCGATTTTATCTTTTTACTAATCTTTATTTTTTAAGCAATATGACGCAAAAATTACATATTAAAACATGGGGCTGTCAGATGAATGAATACGATTCATCAAAAATGGCCGATCTTCTCTTAAATACACATGGTTTGGAATTGACAGATATTCCAGAAGAAGCAGATGTGTTACTTCTTAACACCTGTTCTATCCGTGAAAAAGCACAAGAAAAAGTGTTCCATCAGTTAGGTCGTTGGAAAGAATTAAAAAAACAAAATCCAAACTTAGTGATTGGTGTGGGCGGTTGTGTGGCTTCACAAGAAGGTGAGCATATTCGTCATCGAGCACCTTATGTGGATATCGTATTTGGTCCGCAAACTTTACATCGCTTACCAGAAATGATTAACCAAATTCGTGGCGGTAAAAGTTCGGTGGTGGATGTGAGTTTCCCAGAAATTGAGAAATTTGACCGCTTACCAGAGCCTCGAGCAGAAGGTTCAACCGCGTTTGTGTCTATTATGGAAGGCTGTAATAAATATTGTACTTACTGTGTGGTGCCTTATACCCGTGGTGAAGAAGTGAGCCGTCCTGTTGATGATGTGTTATTTGAAATTGCGCAGTTGGCAGAGCAAGGTGTACGTGAAATTAATTTATTAGGCCAAAACGTAAACGCGTATCGCGGCCCGACATTTGATGGTGGTATCTGTACATTTGCTGAATTATTACGTTTAGTGGCATCTATTGACGGTATCGACCGTTTACGTTTTACTACCAGCCACCCCATCGAATTTACAGATGATATTATTGATGTGTATCGTGATACGCCTGAGTTGGTAGACTTCGTACACTTACCAGTACAAGCTGGTTCAGACCGTATTTTAACCATGATGAAACGGGGTCATACTGCGTTAGAATATAAATCGATCATTCGTAAATTACGTGCGGTGCGTCCAAATATTCAAATCAGCTCAGATTTCATTGTTGGCTTCCCGGGTGAAACCAATGAAGAGTTTGAACAAACAATGAATCTCATCGCGCAAGTTAACTTTGATATGAGCTTCAGCTTTATCTATTCCGCGCGTCCAGGTACACCTGCTGCCGATATGCCAGATGATGTTACTGAAGAAGAGAAAAAACAACGTCTCTATCTTTTACAAGAGCGTATCAACCAACAAGCGGCACAATATAGTCGCCGTATGCTTGGTACAGAGCAACGTGTATTGGTAGAAGGGCCGTCTAAGAAAGATATTATGGAATTAACAGGACGTACTGAAAACAACCGTATTGTTAATTTCCAAGGCTCACCAGATATGATTGGTAAGTTTGTCGATATCAAGATTACTGATGTTTATACTAACTCTCTACGTGGTGAAGTAGTGCGTACAGAAGATCAAATGGGATTACGTATTGCACAATCACCACAAGAGGTGATGAACCGAACTCGTAAAGAAGATGAATTAGGCGTAGGACGTTATCACGGCTAATCATTTTAGAATATAGATAAGTAACCGTACGAAAGTGCGGTTATTTTTTTATGTATTTTTTAGAAAAGAGAGTAGGAAAGTCTTTATCCTAAATTTTAGGCATAAAAAAACACCCGTTAAGGTGCTGATTTAAAGTGGTGGGTCGTGAAGGATTCGAACCTTCGACCAACGGATTAAAAGTCCGCTGCTCTACCGACTGAGCTAACGACCCACTGGTATGATTTTGAAATGGTGCCCGAAGCCAGACTTGAACTGGCACGCCTCGAAAGGCGAGGGATTTTAAATCCCTTGTGTCTACCGATTCCACCACTCGGGCAAATTGGAGCGGGAAACGAGGCTCGAACTCGCGACCCCGACCTTGGCAAGGTCGTGCTCTACCAACTGAGCTATTCCCGCGTTTGCTTGTTGCCAAACAACGGGGCGTATTTTACGGATTTATCTTATTGTGTCAAATAAAATTCGTAAAAAAATTTTTTGATTGGTTAAAAATAATTCAAAAACAAAAGGTGCGATTAAAATAACCGCACCTTTTATTTAAAATTTAGTCAATTCTATAATTCAATGTTATCTAACAAACTACCTTTCGCTGCTTTCAAGTATTGGAGCATTGACCACACTGTTAAAATTGCCGCCAAGTAGAGTAGTATGATTGCCAATGTTTCCATATAAACGTTATATCGCCAGAGTAATCCACCTAAAGCTAGCATTTGAGAGGTGGTTTTTACTTTTCCCAGCCATGAAACAGCCACTTTATTACGTTCGCCTAATTCAGCCATCCATTCACGTAAAGCAGAGATAATGATTTCACGTGAAATCATAATAATCGCGGGGATAGTAATCCAGAAAGAATGTTGATATTCCACAATTAATACAAGCGCGGTAATCACCATCACTTTATCGGCTACAGGATCAAGGAAAGCACCGAAGCGAGTTGTTTGTTTTAGTTTTCGAGCAAGATAGCCATCAAACCAGTCAGTGACACCCGCGATAAAGAAAATAAGAGTGGTAATAAAAGGCGCTGAAGGGATAGGGAGATAAAACGCCAAGACGAAGAATGGGATTAAAATCACTCGGAGAATCGTCAGGAAAATGGGAATATTATATTTCATAAAAATAACCGTACTTTGGTTAAAGATACGTTCATTTTAAAGGATCTACAAAAATAAAAAAAGCCACTTAATGTGGCTTTTTCTTAAAAATTAAAGTTTGTCAGCGTTTTGTTTCAAGTATTTAGCAACACCTTCAGGGCTGTCTTTCATACCTTCTTTGCCTTTTTCCCATTGAGCTGGGCAAACTTCACCGTGTTCTTCGTGGAATTGTAACGCATCTACCATACGTAACATTTCATCGATGTTACGACCTAATGGTAAGTCGTTTACGATTTGGTGACGAACAACACCGTTTTTGTCGATTAAGAATGAAGCACGTAATGCAACGCCAGCTTCTGGATGTTCGATACCGTATGCTTTAGCGATGTCGTGTTTAACGTCAGCTGCTAATGCATATTTAACTGCACCGATACCGCCGTTTTCAGTTGGGGTATTACGCCATGCGTTATGAGTGAATTGAGAGTCAATAGATACACCAACCACTTCAACACCACGTTTTTTGAATTCTTCATAACGGTGGTCGAATGCGATTAACTCAGATGGGCAAACGAAAGTGAAGTCTAATGGGTAGAAAAATAATACCGCTGCTTTACCTTCGATGTGTTTTTTGAAATTGAAGTTATCAACGATTTCACCATTGCCTAAAACTGCAGAGGAAGTAAAATCTGGAGCTTGACGAGTTACTAATACCATAGTCATAATTCCTATATGAATGTTAATAAAAATTTTGCGGATGCAAAATGCGGAGAATATTTTAAAAAAATTAACCGCACTTTAACAGCTGTTTTTATCTATTGAATTAATTAATATTGTCTAAGTTACAGGTGAAATATATGTCAGAACATCATACTTTATCGACCACACTGGTTCATGCCGGGCGTAAAAAACGTTTTAGTCAAGGCTCTGTTAACCCCGTGGTTCAACGTGCATCTTCTTTAGTGTTTGACACTATTGCAGATAAAAAACATTGCACAAAAAATCGTTATAAGGGAGAGCTTTTCTACGGACGCCGTGGCACGTTAACGCATTTTGCGCTTCAAGATTTAATGTGTGAAATGGAAGGGGGCGCTGGCTGTTATCTTTATCCTTGTGGTGCCGCAGCAGTAACCAATGCCATTTTATCATTTGTTGAAACGGGCGATCACGTTTTAGTGACAGGGGCTGCCTATGAGCCGACACAAGATTTTTGCAATGTGATTTTGAAAAAAATGCACATTGATACGACCTATTATGATCCCATGATAGGTGCTGATGTTGCCAAACTCGTGCAACCAAACACGAAAGTCTTATTTTTAGAGTCGCCAAGCTCTTTAACGATGGAAGTGCCTGATATCCTCGCGATTGTTAAAGTGGTTAGAGCTGTAAGCCCAGAAATTGTCATTATGATCGATAATACATGGGCTGGAGGCGTACTGTTCAAAGCTTTAGAACACGGTATTGATATCTCTATTCAAGCTGGGACCAAATATTTAGTAGGGCATTCTGATATTATGATTGGTACTGCTGTGGCTAATGCACGTACTTGGGATAAATTGCGCGAACATTCTTATTTAATGGGACAAATGGTTGATGCCGATTCTGCTTATACAACTGCTCGTGGTATTCGTACCTTAGGTGTGCGATTAAAACAACATCATGAAAGTAGTTTAAAAGTGGCCAAATGGTTAAGTGAACAACCACAAGTGAAAGCAGTTTATCATCCAGCGTTACCAAGCTGTCCAGGTCATGAAAACTTTAAACGTGATTTTACTGGTGCAAGCGGTTTATTCTCTTTTGAATTACATAAGCGTTTAAATGACGAAGAGCTTTCAGCCTTTATGGATCACTTTGAACTGTTTACGATGGCTTATTCTTGGGGTGGGTTTGAATCGCTCATTTTATGTAATCAACCAGAAGAAATTGCGAAAATTCGCCCGGGTATTGAACGTAAATTAACAGGCTCATTAATTCGTCTGCATATTGGATTTGAAGACACGGATGAATTAATAGCCGATCTTCAAGCAGGCTTTGACCGAATCAAATAATAAAGAGGGCTGTTTATGTAAACAGCCCTTATTTACTCAATCTTTGAGTTGATTTATCATAGTCAGCATTTTTAGCAACTAGAGAAGAACAATGAAACATATTCATATTTTAGGCATCTGCGGGACCTTTATGGGCGGTGTCGCGATGATTGCCAAACAAATGGGTTATAAAGTCACAGGCTCCGATACCAATGTTTACCCGCCAATGAGCACTTTTTTACAAGAGCAGGGTATTGAAATTATTCCTAATTATGATGTGGCTCAACTTCAGCCTGAACCCGATATGGTGATTGTTGGCAATGCCATGAAACGTGGTAATCCTTGCGTGGAATATGTTTTAGATAATGCCTTGCCTTACACATCAGGTCCGCAATGGTTACACGACCATTTGTTGCGTAATCGTTGGGTATTGGCGGTTTCGGGTACACATGGTAAAACCACAACAACGGGCATGTTAACTTGGATTTTAGAACAAAATGGATTAAAACCCGGTTTTCTAATCGGTGGTATTGCGGGGAATTTTGGTACGTCAGCTCGTTTAGGGGAAAGTGAGTTCTTCGTGATTGAAGCGGATGAGTACGATACAGCGTTCTTTGATAAACGTTCTAAATTTGTACATTACAATCCAAAAACCTTGATCATTAACAATATTAGCTTCGATCATGCGGACATTTTCGATGATCTTCACGCGATCCAGCGTCAATTCCATCATATGATCCGCACCATTCCTTCTACAGGACGCGTTCTTTCTTTTGCAGATGAACAGAGCGTGAAAGAAACCCTCAATATGGGATGTTGGTCAGAACAGCAATTTATCGGTAAAGATAAGGAATGGTTTGCGGAACGTATTACCAATGATTGCTCTCAATTTGTCGTATTCCATCATGGTAAAAAAGTGGCTGAAGTGAAATGGAATATTGTTGGGCAGCACAATATGCACAATGCTTTAATGGCGATTGCGGCGGCTTACCATGCAGGTGTGAAAATTGAAGATGCATGTCATGCATTAGGCAGCTTTATCAATGCAAAACGTCGTTTAGAAGTGAAGGGCGAAGTAAACGGTATTACAGTTTATGATGACTTCGCTCACCATCCAGAAGCCATTCTTGCGACACTTACTGCGTTGCGTGACAAAGTAGGCGGTGGCGTACGTATTCTTGCCGTATTAGAACCTCGTTCAAACACCATGAAAATGGGCGTGCATAAAGATGAAATTGCGCCAGCGCTTGGACGTGCTGATGCGGTGTTTATGCTACAACCAGATAATATTCCATGGGATGTGGCTGAAATTGCAGGACAATGTGTGCAACCGGCACATTACACAGGAAATGTTGATAAATTAGTCGATATGATTGTGGCAGAAGCAAAACCAACAGATCACATTCTTGTGATGTCAAACGGTAGCTTTGGCGGCATTCATCAAAAGATTTTAGATCGATTAAAATAATCTCAATGTAAAGTGCGGTCAAAAATGAGCGTATTTTTGACCGCACTTTTTATCATCAAAAATAAGGAAATTACATGGCTGATCCACATATTCAATCTCCAATGGATGTTTGGGATAAAATCACTGTCATTATTTATCGCACAGGCTTTGTCATTGCGGCATTTAGCATCTTGGCTTTAACTTGGTATCCTCAACAGGCTCAAATTGCCGTGTTGATTGCGGCAACTTGTTGTGCATCATCCCTTCATATTTATTTAAAGCATTTCCGCTTAACATTCCAATTTGCCACGTGGCTTGCACTCTTATGTGCGCTGTTAGGTTGGCATGAATTAGCGTTAGGTGGTGCATTGGTCACACTGGGCGGTTTATGCTTTAAAGAATACTTCTGTTTTAGAGTACCATTGTTAAATTTACAACCTGCATTTGTCGCCGCACTTTGGTTTGCTTGGGTATTTGAAGGTGGTTGGATTGTCCGAATTTTATCGTTGATCGTCGGTGGATTATTATTGATTCTTGCGGTTCAAAAATGGCGAATGCCATTGCATTTTGATATTGGCGATAAGACAAAGTATCAAATCTAATAGGATTGATGGATAAAGGCATAATGTTTCAGGACATTGTGTCTTTTTATTTCGATCTAAAAACGAAAAAAGCACCGAAATTTCAGTGCTTTATAATTTGGTTGCGGGGGCCGGATTTGAACCGACGGCCTTCGGGTTATGAGCCCGACGAGCTACCAAGCTGCTCCACCCCGCGTCTGATGGCGCGTAATATACTCGTTTCAAAAATTATTGCAAGATTTAAACTGAATTTGACTTTCTGTTTGTTAAGAAAATAAACAATGTGAATATTAATTAATCATTTTATGAAATAGTGCTAGTCCTAAAAGGGAATTTTTGATAGCGTATGCAACTTTGTATTAGTTAGTTTAATTTAGGAAAATAAGAATGAAATTTCGTCAAAATCTCGCCGTAAAAATTCTCTCTGTGATGGCGGCTGTTTCGGTGCTTGCATCATGTGGCTCGGCACCAAGTAAAGTCTCTTCAAAAAATAATTCTAGCTTGCCGCGTACTGCGACAGGCGACGATCCACAAAAATTCGGAGCAAAGTATAGTGGACGTACTTATCAACAAGCTATTTTAAGCCCAGTGGCTTCCGTGGAGAACAAAGGTGCGGTCGTTAACCAAGGTGATTTTTTAACGCAGTTGACGAATGTTCGTGATTATTCAAATTCATTAACAAATCGCTTTGCGGCGAATTATGGCAAAATCACTAACTGGGTGCTTGCAGGAGCAAATGTAAATGAATTAGCACAATACGGCATTAATCCTCAGATTATGAAAGGTTTTGATGGTTATCAAAACGTATTGATGACAGGTTATTATTCGCCAGTGATTCATGCACGCCGTACTGCACAAGGTCAATATCAACATCCAATTTATGCGATGCCAAGCTATAAACGTTATAGCCGTGCAGAAATTTATAATGGTGCATTGGCAGGACAAGGCTTAGAGCTCGCTTACAGTGATTCAATGATGGATAACTTCCTATTAGGCGTGCAGGGGAGTGGCTATGTTGATTACGGTGATGGCAATTTAAATTATTTAGCCTATGCGGGACAAAATGGCTATAAATATCAAGCGGTTGGTCGTTTGTTAGTAGAGGATGGTGAAATTCCAAAAGAAAAAATGTCCATTCAAGCGATTCGTGAATGGGGGAAAGCAAACCCATCTCGCGTACGAGAATTGTTAGAACGTAATCCATCTTATGTTTTCTTTAAAAACGATCCAACAGGTAAAGTGAAAGGTTCTGCAGGTGTGCCTTTAGTGCCAATGGCTGCTGTTGCTTCTGATCGCAATGTGATTCCTTCTGGAACCGTATTATTGGTTGAAGTACCTGATATTGATAATGAGGGTAACTGGATGGGCACACACAAATTATACTTAATGGTGGCACTCGATGTGGGCGGAGCAGTAAATGGTCATCACTTTGACTTATACCGTGGTATTGGCGATCAAGCGGGTCATATCGCGGGGTTATCAAAACATTATGGACGCGTTTGGGTTCTACAATAATGGCTCGTGTTGATAACTACGAACAACGTTTTGGCGGCATTGGTCGCCTTTATACACCAGAAGGCTTGGCGCGTTTGCGTCAGGCTCATGTGTGCGTTATTGGTATTGGTGGCGTAGGTTCGTGGGTGGTGGAAGCGCTTGCGCGAAGTGGCGTAGGGCAGATCACTATGATTGATATGGATGATATTTGTGTCACTAATATTAATCGTCAGCTTCCTGCATTAAGCGGCAATATTGGCAAGCTTAAAACGGAAGTGATGGCAGAACGCGTTAAGCTGATTAATCCAGAATGTGTGGTGAATATTATCGATGATTTCATTTCACCGGATAATCAAGCCGAATACTTAAATCGTGGTTATGATTATGTCATTGATGCCATTGATAATGTGAAAACCAAAGCAGCCATGATTGCCTATTGCAAACGTAATAAAATCAAGATTATTACTATTGGTGGCGCAGGTGGTCAGACAGATCCATCCAAAATCCAAATTGCTGATTTAAGCAAAACGATTCAAGATCCATTATTGGCGAAAGTGCGGTCAGTTTTACGTAAGGATTTTAATTTTACCCAAAATCCACAACGTAAATTTGCAGTTGATGCGGTGTTTTCAACCCAGCCTTTGATTTTCCCTAAAATGGGCGAGGGCTGTGAAGTATCAGCCACCATGAATTGTGCAAATGGTTTTGGTGCGGCAACCATGATCACCGCAACCTTTGGATTTTTTGCCGTTTCTAGGGTAATAGACAAGTTATTAAAATAAAGAAATGAAGCAACGTGAAAACGTTGCTTTTTCTTTATGAATAAAAGTATTCAATAAGATGAAGAAATATCACTTCATTTTTTTAATTTGAAATGTTGCAATTTTATCAAAAAGGCGTAGTCTATGTTGGCTTTGAGAATAATTCCCAATAAAAGTAAGGAAACAAAATGAAACAAGTATTAAAAATGAGTGCAATTTCTACCGCACTTTTAACCCTTCCAATGATAGCAAATGCAGATGTATTGGCATCCGTGAAACCGCTCGGTTTTATTACATCGTCTATTGCTAATGGTGTAACAGATACGCAAATTTTAGTGCCAGCAGGTGCTTCCCCACACGATTACAGCTTAAAACTTTCAGATGTGCAAAAAGTAAAATCTGCAGATTTAGTGCTTTGGGTCGGTGAAGATATTGATGCTTTCTTAGCAAAACCAATTAGCCAAATTGATAGCAAAAAAGTCATCAATATTTCGGAGATTCCAGAAATTAAACCACTTTTAAGCAAAGTGCATCATGAGCATTATCATGAAGGCGATGAACACGAGCACGGCCATGATCACAAACATGGACACGATCATAAACACGAGCATGGTCATGACCATCACGACCACGATGTTGATGAAAATGGGTTAAGTGTAAACTGGCACTTATGGTATTCACCAGCCATTAGCCAAATTGTGGCACAGAAAGTCGCGGATAAATTAACAGAACAACACCCAGATAAAAAAGAGCTCATTGCGAAAAACTTAGCTGATTTTAACCGCACTTTGACAGAGCAAAGCGACAAGATCAAAGCACAATTAGCGCCACTTAAAGATAAAGGTTTCTTTGTGTTCCATGATGCTTATAGTTATTTCAATGATGCTTATGGTTTAAATCAAACCGGTTATTTCACCATTAATCCATTAGTGGCACCAGGTGCAAAAACCATTGCTCACATCAAAGAAGAGATTGAAGAACACCATGTGAACTGTCTTTTTGCTGAGCCTCAATTCACACCAAAAGTGATTGATTCGCTTGCACAAAGTACAAAAGTTAATGTTGGTCGTTTAGATCCTATTGGCGATAACGTACAGCTTGGTCCAAATTCTTATGCGAATTTCCTTCAAGCCACCGCTGATAGCTATGCACAATGTTTAAGTAAATAATTAAAATCTCCCCCTCGCCCCCTCTTTACAAAAGAGGGGGAATATTCTTGAAATATCCCCAAATTTAACCGCACTTTCGTGCTATAATCCGCCCAATTTTTCCCTATCGAGAAAACGCATGAAACAATTATTTGCCACAACTGCCCGTGGTTTTGAAGAACTCTTAAAAGTCGAACTGACAGAGCTTGGTGCAACGGAATGTAAAATTGCACAAGGCGGTGTACATTTTCAAGCTGATGATGAAACGCTTTATCGCAGCTTATTATGGTCACGTTTAGCTTCACGTATTTTGTTACCTATTGTAAATGGCAAGGTATACAGTGATTTAGACTTGTATTCAATTGTGACAGGGCAAGATTGGTTAAGTTATTCTGACGAGAAAGCCACATTTTTTGTTGATTTCAACGGGACAAACCAAGAAATTCGTCACACTCAATTTGGTGCGATGCGTGTGAAAGATGCCATTGTGGATTATTTTGAACGCCAAGGGAAAGCACGTCCAAATGTGGATAAAGACTATCCAGATGTGCGAATTCATGTTTATTTGAATAAAGAAGAGCTCGTCGTTTCACTCGATTTAAGTGGCGAAGCATTACATTTACGAGGTTATCGCGAAGATACAGGCCAAGCGCCTTTACGTGAAACCTTAGCCGCTGCGATAGTGCTGCGTTCAGGTTGGAAAAAAGGGACGCCTTTAGTGGATCCAATGTGCGGTTCAGGTACCTTGTTAATCGAAGCGGCACAGATGGAAGCACAAATTGCACCGCAATTACATCGTTTACATTGGGGCTTTGATTGCTGGAAAGGGCATAATCAAGATGCTTGGGATAAGGTGAAAGCAGAAGCCGTACAACAAGCGGAAACTTATTTTAATCAAAATCCAAAACCGCATTTTTATGGTTTCGATCTCGATCATCGTGTGCTGAAAAAAGCGCAAAAGAATGCACAAAATGCAGGCGTAGCACACTTAATTCAGTGGAAACAAGGTGATGTCGCCGCATTAAAAAATCCAAGCCCAGATGAAGTAGGAACGGTGATTTGTAACCCGCCTTACGGTGAACGTTTAGGCACAACGCCTGCTTTGATTGCACTATATTCAGTCTTTGGACAACGCCTTAAAAATGAATTTGGTGGTTGGAATGCGTCAATTTTCAGTAGTGAATCAACCTTGCTTGATTGCTTGCGTATGCGTTCTCATCGTCAATTTAAAGCGAAAAACGGCCCATTAGATTGTGTTCAGAAGAATTATCAAATTTCTGAACGCAAAGAAAGTGCGGCTGAAAATCCACTTGAATTTGACCGCACTTCAACGGTCGCGGTGGATTTTGCGAATCGCTTACAGAAGAATATCAAGAAAATTGAAAAATGGGCGAAACAGCAAGGCCTTGATGCCTATCGTTTATATGATGCTGATTTACCGGAATACAATGTGGCGGTGGATCGTTATGGCGATCATATTGTGGTGCAAGAGTATGCTGCACCGAAAAATATTGATGAAAATAAAGCCCGTCAGCGTTTATTGGATGCAGTGACTGCAACCTTGCAAGTCACTGGTATTGAAACCAATAAACTGATTTTGAAGGTCCGTCAAAAACAAAAAGGTACCAATCAGTATGAAAAATTGGCCAATAAAGGCGAATATTTCTATGTAAATGAATACGGCGCACAGCTTTGGGTGAATTTAACGGATTACTTGGATACAGGGTTATTCTTAGATCATCGTTTAACCCGTAAAATGGTTGGTGAAATGGCAAAAGGCAAAGATTTCCTCAATCTTTTTGCTTATACCGGTTCTGCAACAGTGCATGCTGCATTAGGTGGGGCAAAATCGACAACAACCGTGGATATGTCAAACACCTATCTAAACTGGGCAGAACAAAACCTGATTTTAAATGATATTGAAGGTAAGCAGCACAAGCTCATTCAAGCAGATTGCTTACAATGGCTAGAGAAATGCGATCGTCAGTTTGATCTGATTTTTGTGGATCCGCCAACATTTTCGAATTCTAAACGTATGGAAGACAGCTGGGATGTACAACGTGATCACATCAAATTAATGCGTAATCTTAAACGTATTTTACATCCTAACGGCACCATCGTGTTCTCAAACAATAAACGTGGTTTTAAAATGGATTTTGAGGCGTTAGATGAATTGGGATTAAGTGCGGTTGAAATTTCTGCTAAAACCTTGCCACTTGATTTTGAGCGGAATAAGCAAATCCACAATTGCTGGATTGTGACAATGAAAGCCTAATAGAAAAGCCCGATAATGATTTATCGGGCTTTTTTGTTATTCAACTTCTTTTTGTTTCTCAGTTTCTGAATCATCATGAAGAAGCGTTTCAACGGCGGCTTCATCATTGATATCATCTTCTTTTTCTAAGATTTCAGCCGTTTCTTCATTTAATGCTTCGGCATTAATATGAGGTTTGATGAAGGGCTTAGGCATCCAATATTTTCGGATGATGTCCGTTGAAAAACCGTGTAAAACCTCTTCATTTAAGCGCTCTTGGTCTAAGTAACGAACTTCTGCAATCACTTCATCAGCTTCGATTTTATTGACACCTAATTGCATTAATGTTGCATGGCTGAGCGTAAGTGCAGACTCAAAGGTTTCACGTACAATAAAGTCTACGTCTCGTTTAATCAGGCTTACTGTTGTTTTACGGTCATAAGTTCGCGCCAAAATAGGGAGTTTAGGATAAGCATCTTTCAAGTTCTGAACAATGCTTTCAATACGATCTGTATCGTTAATCCCGATGACGACACATTTCGCTTTTTCGATACCGGCAGCACGTAACACATCAAGACGAATACCATCACCGTAATAAACTTTAAAACCAAATTTGGCTGCCGCACGGATATTTTCGATGTTGCGGTCAATCACCGATACATTAATACCACGAACAAGAAGCGATTGACAGACGATTTGGCTGAAACGACCAAAACCAATCACGAGTACGCTATCTTCTAAATCCACAATTGGATCAAGATCGCTGGTATCGACTTTTTCATCTTGATTCACGGATTTACGTTGGCTAATTTTACGCATTAATAAACCAATTAATGGGGAGAATAACATCGAGATAATTACTGCGGCGGTAAAGGTCGCATTTTGATCTTTTGTCATCACGCCCGCCGTAGTCGCGGCAGAGAAGAGTACGAATGCAAATTCACCACCGTGCGCCATAATCGTCATACGACCAATAGATTCTTTTCGATCAAGTTTCGTAATACGTGCAACAGTGTAAACGGCTAGGGCTTTGCCAATGATATAAAGGCATACGATACCCAATAACCAAAGCGCATCATTGAAGACTAAGCTTAGATCAAGTGACATCCCTACGCCCATAAAGAAAAGACCGAGTAATAGACCACGGAACGGTTCAATATCCGCTTCGAGTTGGTGACGGAATGCAGATTCTGAAAGCATCACACCGGCGACGAATGCGCCCATCGCCATTGAAAGTCCACTCGCTTCCATGGCTAAGGCTGCGCCTAATACCACAAGCAAGGCAGCAGCTGTCATCATTTCACGAATGTGAGCTTTTGAAATTAAGCGGAAAATAGGGTTCATTAACCATTTGCCCGCAACCACTAAACCGACAACGGCACCGAGAGCAATAGCAATAGATGTCCAGTTAGTTTGATGTTCAATGTGTTTGGTTTCAGGCGTTAAAAAGGCAATAGAAGCCAATAATGGCACAATGGATAAATCTTCAAAAATTAAGGTTGAAATCACCCGTTGGCCTTTTGGTGTGTTCGTAATCCCGCGTTCTTCTAATACCTGCATTACGATAGCCGTAGAGGAGAGCGTAAAACCCATCCCTGCAATAAACGCCACTTCTTTAGGAAGATTTAAAATATAGATACCGGCAAAGGTAAGCAGTGCACCACATAGCCCGACTTGTAGAAAACCTCGCCCGAAGATTGCTTTTCTCATTGCCCATAAGCGTTCAGGATGCATTTCCAACCCGATAATGAATAAGAACATCACCACGCCAAGTTCAGCCATATGGAGAACTGATTCTGCATCTTTTATTACGCCGAACACCGAAGGACCAATTAAACAGCCCGCCACTAAATAACCTAAGACGCTACCTAAGCCAATACGCTTAAAAAGCGGCACGATGGTTACGCTGGTGGCGAGTAGAACAACAGTTTTAATCAATTCAGGGCTGACGACATTCGACATAGGGCAAAGGAACCTTAGTAAAAACAGGGAGGATGAGAAGTAAGTTCTTTTGTATTCTAGCTTTTTTTGGGTAAATAAAAAACACAGAAAAGCAAGAAATTGGTATAATTTACAAAAACTTTACATGCCAAAAATGGTCATTTTTCTGACCGCACTTTAGAGGTATTATGTCATTACAATTCAATATGGTCGCGTTGTTATTGGTTTTCTTAATCGTTTTAGGTTTAATTAGCCAAAATAGCGCGATTACCATCTCAGCCGCCGTGCTGTTAATCATGCAACAAACCTTATTATCCAAATACATTCCCATACTCGAACAATACGGTGTCAAAATCGGGATCATCATTTTAACGATTGGTGTCCTAGCACCGTTAGTGTCGGGAAAAATTCAACTGCCCGATCTCAGTTCATTTTTAAACTGGAAAATGGGGGTCTCTATTTTAACGGGAGTATTCGTCGCATGGCTTGCGGGGAAGGGGGTGCCATTAATGAGTGAACAACCTGTTTTGGTGACAGGATTATTAATTGGTACGATTATAGGTGTGTCTTTCTTAGGTGGTATTCCGGTGGGACCTCTAATCGCCGCAGGTATTTTAGCTGTATTAATAGGAAAATTTTAAATGAAAAACAAATGGTTATTTATCGCGGGATTAAGCGGTTTTTTATGTGTGTCGATTGGTGCTTTTGCGGCTCATGGATTAAGCAAGGTTTTAGAGCCTAAAGAATTAGCGTGGATTGAAACAGGTGTGAAATATCAAATGTTCCACACCATTGCGATTTTTGCGATTGGCATTTTGCAATTGTGCCGTGAAGTATTGGTTGCAAACAAAATAGTTAATCTTGTTGCAGGCGCTTGGGCGTACGGTATTCTTCTTTTTAGCGGCAGTCTTTATGCACTTGCCCTTGGAGCGGGAAAGTTCCTTGTGTGGGTAACGCCAATTGGCGGAACGTTATTTTTAATTGGTTGGCTTTGTTTGGCTTACGGTGGTTTTAAAAGTAAATAGATATGAAGAATAAATCAGTCAAACGTGAATTAAACCCGATACAACAATCTCTCTTTTCGAAACTCAAGGATATCATGCTGGTGGATCAACGTCGTTTATCTGCCCGTATTCATGGGATTGGAAAAATTAAAAGCCAAGAAGCTCAGCAAGCAGTGGCTGCTGAAATCCAACAGCAAATTGAACAGGCTCAATTGCGTGTAGAAAATCGTAAAAGTGCGGTTAAAAATCCGATTGTTTTTCCAGAGAGTTTGCCCGTTAGCCAACGTAAAGCAGAAATTCAAAAACTACTTTCTGAACATCAGGTCATTGTAGTGGCAGGTGAAACCGGTTCAGGTAAAACCACCCAACTGCCAAAAATGTGTTTGGAGCTGGGCTTTGGCAATTTAGGCATGATTGGTCATACTCAGCCTCGTCGAATTGCCGCTCGTTCGGTGGCAGCGCGTATTGCAGAAGAGCTGGAAACAGAGCTTGGCGGTTTAGTCGGTTATAAAGTCCGTTTTAACGATCAAATCAGTGATGATACGCAAATCAAGTTGATGACCGACGGGATTTTGCTAGCAGAAATTCAAAACGATCGTTTCCTCAATCAATATTCTTGTTTGATTATCGATGAAGCCCACGAACGCAGTCTAAACAACGATTTTATTCTTGGTTATCTGAAAAAGCTTTTACCACGTCGTCGTGATTTAAAACTTATCATCACCTCCGCGACCATTGATGTGGAACGTTTTTCCAAACATTTCAACAATGCCCCAATTATCGAAGTCTCAGGTAGAACCTATCCCGTTGAAGTACGTTATCGTCCCGTAGTGGAGGAAGACGATCAAGATCAGCTACAAGGCATTCTTAATGCGGTGGATGAACTGCAAGCAGAAGGTCGTGGCGATATTTTGATCTTTATGAACGGTGAGCGAGAAATTCGTGATACAGCCGAAGCTTTACAAAAACAAAATCTAAAACACACGGAAATTCTACCGCTCTTTGCACGCTTGTCTGCGCAAGAACAGAATAAAATTTTCCATCCAAGTGGTTTAAATCGCATTGTATTAGCGACCAACGTCGCGGAAACTTCATTGACTGTGCCGGGCATTAAATATGTGATTGACCCAGGTACCGCACGCATTTCCCGTTATAGCTATCGCACTAAAGTACAACGCTTACCGATTGAACCTATTTCACAGGCATCTGCTAACCAGCGTAAAGGCCGTTGTGGTCGTGTAAGTGAAGGGATTTGTATTCGTTTATATTCGGAAGAGGATTTTAATTCTCGTCCAGAGTTTACCGATCCTGAAATTCTACGCACCAATTTAGCCTCTGTTATTTTGCAAATGACGGCATTGGGCTTAGATGATATTGAAGCGTTCCCGTTTGTGGATGCGCCAGATAAACGCCATATTCAAGATGGGATAAAACTGTTGGAAGAATTAGGTGCGTTTGAAATGGTTCGCACCAAAGCGGGTGAGAAACGTCAATTAACCGCAGTAGGTCGTCAATTAGCTCAACTCCCTGTGGATCCTCGTTTGGCGAAGATGTTGCTGAGTGCTGTCTCACAAGGTGCGTTACATGAAGTGATGATTATTGTCGCTGCGTTATCCATTCAAGATCCGCGCGAGCGCCCACAAGAAAAACAGCAAGCTTCCGATGAAAAACATCGTCGTTTTGCCGATAAAAAATCGGATTTCTTGGCTTTCCTCAATCTTTGGCGTTATCTACAAGAACAACAAAAAGAATTGAGTAAAAACCAATTCCGTCGTCAATGCCAAAAGGATTTCTTAAATTATTTACGTATTCGCGAATGGCAGGATATTTATCATCAAATTCGTTTAACCGTGCGTGAAATGGGCTTGCCGATTAATTCGGAAAAAGCAGAATATCAGCAAATTCACACCGCACTTTTAAGCGGCTTGCTTTCTCATATAGGCTTAAAAGAAGCAGAAAAACAGCAATATCTTGGCGCACGTAATGCCCATTTTGCGATTTTCCCCAATTCTGTGCTTTTCAAAAAACAACCGAAATGGGTGATGGCGGCAGAGTTAGTGGAAACCTCCAAACTTTGGGGGCGCATGGTGGCGGAAATCGAGCCAGAATGGATTGAGCCACTTACCGAGCATTTAATTAAAAAATCCTATTCCGAACCGCGTTGGTCGAAATCTCGTGGGGCGGTGATTGCCGATGAAAAAGTCACGCTTTACGGTGTGCCGATTGTGGCTGCGCGACCAGTGAATTACGGTGCTATTGATCCGACGGTAAGCCGTGAGATCTTTATTCAATCTGCCTTAGTGGAAGGGGATTGGAATACCAAACATAAATTCTTCAAAGAAAATCAACGACTTGTTCGAGAAGTAGAGGAGTTGGAACACAAAAGCCGCCGCCGCGATATTTTGGTGGATGATCGCACGCTTTTTGAATTTTACGATCAGCGTATTGGTACGGAAGTGGTTTCCCAAAAACATTTTGATACCTGGTGGAAAAAGGCGCAGCAAAAAGATCCTGAATTGCTTAATTTTGAACGCTCATTCTTAATTAACGATGATGCGGAGCAAGTGAGCAAGCTGGACTTCCCAAATTTCTGGCATCAAGGCAATTTAAAACTCAAATTAACTTATCAATTTGAACCGGGTACTGATGCGGACGGGGTAACCGTGCATATTCCATTGCCATTGCTTAACCAAGTGGAAATGACGGGCTTTGATTGGCAAATTCCAGGCTTGCGTGAAGAGCTGGTGATTGCGTTGATTAAATCGTTGCCGAAATCTTATCGTCGTAACTTCGTGCCAGCACCTAATTATGCTCAAGCTTTTTTAAGTCGTGCCGTGCCGTTGGAAAAACCGTTATTAGATACGCTGATTTATGAATTGCGTCGTATGACGGGCGTTACTGTAGAAGCGGAACATTGGAATTGGGAACAAATTCCAAGCCATTTGAAAATGACGTTCCGTGTGGTGGATGAAAACGGTAAGAAAATTGCCGAATCGATGAATTTGGATGAGCTGAAATTCAACTTAAAAGATCGTGTGCAGGAAAGTATTTCTGCTGTAGCAGATGATGGCATTGAGCAAAGTGGATTGCATATTTGGAGCTTTGCAGAGCTGCCACAATGTTATGAACAAAAACAACGCGGTTTCAGCGTCAAAGCGTTCCCTGCTATTGTGGATGAAAAAGATGCGGTAGGTATTAAGCTATTTGAAACAGAGTTTGAGCAAGCGGTGGCGATGCAACAAGGCTTGAGCCGATTGTTGCTACTCAATGTGCCGTCACCGATTAAATACCTGCATGAAAAATTGCCGAATAAAGCTAAATTGGGGCTGTATTTTACCCCGTTCGGTCGCGTGTTAGATTTGATTGATGACTGTATCGCTTGTGCGGTGGATAAACTGATTGCCGATTTTGGTGGTTTTGTTTGGGATGAAGCAGGCTTTGAGAAATTGCGTGATTTCGTGAGAGAAAACCTTAACGAAGTGACCGTAGATATCGCGCAGAAAGTAGAGCAAATCCTATCCCTTAACCATGCCTTGAACCAACGTTTAAAAGGCAAAATGGATTTCACTATGGCCTTTGCTTTTTCTGATATTAAGTCGCAATTAAGCGGGCTGATTTATCCAGGTTTTGTGCAAAAGAGCGGTTATGATCGCCTACCTGATTTACAGCGTTATCTGCAAGCCGTTGATAAACGTATCGATAAACTGGCTCAAGATGTAAATCGCGATCGTGCGGCTATGTTACGCGTGGAACAAGTACAACAGGCTTACCAACAATTGCTCGCAAAACTACCGAAATCTAAACCAATTTCTGATGAAGTCGCGGAAATTCGTTATATGATTGAAGAATTGCGTGTGAGTTTATTTGCGCAGCAATTAGGCACGAAGTATCAGGTGTCGGATAAGCGGATTTTGAATGTAATTACTGAAATAAAATAGGCAATAATAAAAAGTCATCTCAATATACTATAGAAATTCACTCAACTTTTAGAAAACTATGTTAAAATGGAGCGAATTCATTTCTCTCTTTAAAAGGAAAATTTATGAAAAAATGGTGGTTAATTTCATTAGCAACGATTGCTGGAAATGTTTATGCAGTTGATCCAACAGGCGACTGCACATTTGATAACCATGGCAACCAACGTTGTGTCGTTTATCATTACGGTTCAAATGTGGTTAAAAATGTATTCACTATTGGTCCAAATGGCAGAGTTATTGGTGAATCTCCGATTTACTATCCGAGCGGCAAACTAAAAAGCACCATGCGCTATAATGATCAAGGTGAAATACACGGAAAAATTATGCACTACTGGGAAAATGGCAAAGTAAAAGCGGCTATTGACTATAAAAATAATTTAGCAGATGGTTTTTCCTACGAATACGATGAAAGTGGTAAGCTAGTTGTTATTTGGCAATATAAGCATGACCTAGAAGTACATATGCAAGAAATGAACGGTAAAGTAAAACATGGTAAAGAAGTGTTTTTCCGGAATGAAAACGGTGTTGCGACCCCCTACCGCGTAATCGAATGGAATAACGGTAAAAAAGTTAAAGAACAAACAGAATAATGTGTAGAAAATCAAACCCAATCTGACAGTCTCCCGTTTAAAAACTTAGGGTTGTCAGATTAATTTGAGCTTAGATTCTTTTCTGCCCAAATAGGTTTCCCATCAAGTAATGTTTCCATCGGTGTTCTTCCACAACACATTTTACCTTGATGGGTACGACGACGGTTATAATACAATATCCATTCATCTAAGTCCGCTTGTATTGTCTTTAAATCTATATAAATTCGCGTCCTAAAGGCAACCTGATAAAATTCCTGCAAATCGTTTTATGAAAACGCTCGTAGATGCCATCGGTTTGTGGATGTTTGACCTGCGTCTTTGTGTGTTCGATATCATTAATCGTTAAATAAAGCTCATAATCGTGATTTTCCACTTTGTTATGATGGTGTAAGGTCATTCTTACGCTATCATTTTTCTTTTGAAACGTTATTAATTTTTTAGGTTTAAAACACCACCAAAACCAACCGCACTTTCTCCCCAAAATCTTTTTGTGATCTATCTCAAATTTTCGTATTGAACTGATTTACAACTGCCAATTCAATCGCTATCTTGCTGATATTATTATTTTAATAAAGAGGTAAGTTATGGATCTGATTATAGGTTTGATTGCCATTGTCTTAGTGGCATATTATATCGTGAAAGGCTACTCAGCGACTGGTGTGTTGATGTTCGGGGGCTTGGTCTTGTTATTAATTTCAGTGCTGATGGGACATTCGATTTTACCAGAAGGCGTGAAAAGCACCGGTTCCACCTATTTTGATATTTTAGAATATGTGAAATATCTACTCGGTAATCGTGGTGGCGGCTTAGGCTTGATGATCATGGTGTTATGCGGTTTCTCCGTGTACATGACTCATCTTGGCGCGAACGATGTGGTGGTAAAATTAGTCTCAAAACCACTGAAAAATATCCGTTCACCTTATATTTTAATGGTGTTTGCTTATTTCCTTGCATGTTTGATGTCTTTTGCGGTGTCATCTGCAACAGGTTTAGGCGTGTTATTAATGGCAACATTATTCCCTGTTATGGTCAACGTGGGGATTTCACGTGGGGCTGCAGCGGCAATTTGTGCATCGCCAATTTCGATTATCCTTTCTCCAACATCGGGCGACGTGGTGCTTTCTGCTGAAATTTCAAAAATTCCTTTAGGTGAGTTTGCCTTTGGCACTGCATTGCCGGTTTCGATTTTTGCGATTCTAGGGATTGCTGTCGCGCACTTCTTCTGGCAGCGTTATTTAGATAAAAAAGAAGGCGTGCAAGTAGAACGTTTGAATGCAGATGAAATTAAAACCACAGCACCAAATTACTACGCGATTTTGCCATTATTACCCATTATTGGCGTATTGATTTTTGATGGTAAATGGGGCTTACCAAATTTACACATTGTTACCGTGATGGTGCTTTGCTTTATCATTACTGCTGCGGTAGATTTCTTACGTAGCTTTAACGCAAAACAAACCTTTGATAATCTTGTGGTGGCATATCGCGGTATGGCAGATGCCTTTGCGGGCGTGGTAATGCTTTTAGTTGCTGCAGGTGTATTTGCACAAAGTTTAAGTACAATCGGCTTTATCACTAATTTAATCGACTCAGCACAAACCTTCGGTGGTTCAGCATTCTTTATGATGTTAGTGCTTGCGGTGATTACCATTTTAGCCACCATGGCGACAGGTTCAGGTAACGCGGCGTTCTATGCTTTTGCAGAATTAATTCCAAAATTAGCCACTCAAATGGGCGTCAACCCAGCATTCTTAACCATTCCAATGTTACAAGCCTCGAACTTAGGTCGTGGTTTATCACCAGTTTCTGGCGTGGTTGTGGCTGTATCAGGTATGGGAAAAATCTCACCATTTGAAATCGTAAAACGTATGTCTGTCCCAATGTTGGTCGGTTTTATTTGTGTGATTATCGGCACAGAAATCTTTGTTTCCGTTGCTGCCTAATTTGATAGGTAAAAAAGAAGGGCTGATAGTAAATATCAGCCCTTTTATTTTGAGTTAAGTGCGGTCAATTTTCTCGCTGTTTTTGATTTTATACATTTGATGATTTTCGAACGCTTTTACCAAATCAGCGACTTTTTCGCCTTCCGGTAAAACCAAATCTTGTGCGATATCATTAAGCGGCACAATCACAAATTCGCGGTTTTTCATATCATAATGAGGCACGGTTAAGCGTTCATTTTGAATGATTTGATCACCATAAAGCAGAATGTCCAAATCCAGTGTACGCTCACCCCAACGACGTAAACGCACGCGACCTTGTTCATTTTCGATACGTTGCAATTCATCGAGTAAAGCTAAAGGTGGGCGAGTGGTTTCGATCATCGCCACTGCATTTACATAATCCGGTTGATCCTGCGGGCCTAATGGTTTGCTTTGATAAAATCCGCTCACTGATTTTAATTCGGTATTAGGTAGCGCAGAAATTGCCTCTAATGCCGAATTTAATTGTTCTGTAGGCGTATTTAAATTGCTGCCTAGGGCGATATAAACTTGAACCATTAGTTAGCCGCCTTAGGTTTACGTCTACGGTAATATTTTTTCTTCGGTGCAGGATGCAATTTTTGTTGCTCTTGAACCAACTGGCGACGTTGTTCTTGATTGCTGAGTTGGTACTCATGCCACCATTTAGCCAATTCAACGGTGTCGCCACCTTCCACTTCAGCACGCATCGCCAATAAATCAAAGGCCGCACGAAATTTTTGATGTTCCATCGTGCGAGCAGGGTGAGAACCCGTGCGTTTAAGCAGTTGTAACTGCAACATCCAAATATCACGAATGACGGATGTATGACGACGAGGTGCGGCTAATGATCGGCATAATTGATCAAGCACTTCATTTGCCGCAAGGGCATAGGCATCGTGATTGTTTAAGCCACCTTCATTTTTCAGCACATCCACTTTTTCGCGTAATGGATACCAGAAGAATGCCGCAAATAAAAAGGCAGGATTAATGCGCAATTTATCGGTAATACGTTCATCGGTTGAATTTAACGAAGTTAAAATCATGCGCTCTGCAAGGCTGTCTTCTTTTTCGGTGAAATAAGGCGTTAAGCTTGGGAAAAGCTGTTCAAATAAGCCATATTGGCGAAGTAATTTATAGGTTTTTACACCATTGCCAGACTGCAATAATTTTAGGCTTTCATCGAATAAACGCGCCGGTGGAATATTTTTCAGCAGTGGTGCAAGTTCACGAATGGGCTGTTCACTTGGTTTTTCCAAGAACATATCCAATTTCGCCATAAAGCGCACGGAACGTAGCATACGCACAGGATCTTCTTGATAACGAGTCACTGGATCACCAATAAGACGTAATTTTCCGTTTTTCAGATCATCAATCCCGTTGAAGTAATCACGCAATGTATTATCTTGCGGATTGTAGTAAAGGGCATTTACAGTAAAGTCACGGCGTTCGGCATCTTGTTCAATGGTGCCGTACACGTTATCACGCAGTAACATTCCTTCATCGCTTTGTTTCGCTTGATTTTCGCTGCGCGCATCCGAATGGTTAGCACGGAATGTCGCTACTTCGATTACGTCGCGACCAAACATAATATGCGCAAGTCGGAAACGACGACCGACTAAACGGCACTGACGTTGGAATACGGCCTGGATTTGCTCTGGACGTGCATTCGTTGCTACATCAAAATCTTTTGGGTTTTTACCTAATAATAAATCACGTAAACAGCCCCCAACGATATAAGCTTCATAACCTTGGCGTTGCAATTTTTCTACCACAGTAATGGCATTACGGCTAAACATACGTGGATTAATGCCGAAATGAGAGGCTTTCACGCTATGTTTGTCGTAACGAGATGCTTGAGTGTTGGTTTTTTTATGGTGAGAAGAGGACGGGGCGATCTTGGGTTGTGAACGCTCTGTTTTTGAAACGTTTGATTTTTTGGTTTTGGGCGCCGTTTTTGGAACAGGCGAATTTATATTGGTTTCGGTTTCTTTTTTAGTTTTTTTACCAAATAAATTTTTTATATAAGTAAGAATAATTTACTCCATTCTCGATGTTCAATGCGCATTTGATAAAAACACGAAAAGTGCGGTTGTTTTTGACCGCACTTTTGGTTGGGTTATTTGAATAAATTAACCTGCGACTTGTTTTTCACGAATTTCAGCAAGCGTTTTGCAATCGATACAAAGATCAGCAGTAGGGCGTGCTTCTAAACGACGAATGCCAATTTCTTCGCCACAAGAATCGCAATAGCCGAAATCATCGGTATCTAATTTTTTCAATGTGTATTCAATCTTTTTCATTAATTTACGCTCGCGATCACGGTTGCGTAATTCAAGACTGAATTCTTCTTCTTGCGTCGCACGGTCAGCCGGATCAGGGAAGTTTGATGCTTCATCTTGCATATGAGCAACCGTTCTTGATGCTTCTTCCACAATTTGCTCGTGCCACGCAGTTAAAATTTTTCTGAAATGAAGAATCTGATCTTCATTCATGTATTCTTCATCTTTCTTTGGTTGATAAGGCTTAACGCCGGCTAAATCTAGCAAACTTAGAGATGCCTTAGACATTGATAACTCCTAATGTAATACAGATTTTTACGACTTCCTGTCTTGTTGTTTTGATTGATTCTTATCAGCTAAAAAATAGCTGACATAAGAACCCTGTTTTTTAAGGGCGATATAAATAGCAGAACTTTGCCTATTTAGCAAATAAATTTAGTCTAGAAATTTCGAATTTGCGATCGTGATCGCAAAAAACGGTATGTTTACTTGCTTATTTGTAAAGTTAAGGCTAGTTTGCCTTACTTTCTTGCTATAAATCACACTTAAAATGAAAATCACGCTATTTCAACTGTGCATGATGCTCATTGTCTCGGCCTTATCCTTGCTTGTCGTGCCAGATTTTTTACTGTTCACTTGGCAACAGGCTGGGCTGAGCATTTTAATGTTGGTTATGACCGCACTTTGTTTCCATTGGTTCAATTATTTTAAAGCCAGAAATTTTTGCATAAGCAGTATTTTGTTTTTGCTTACGTTGGCTTATGCCCATTTACCAGCCTTATCATTATTGGGACAAGCAGAGAGGATTTCAAGTTTACCGAATAACATCACCTTAGATCTCCATATTTTAGAGATTCTTCATCAACAAGATTATCAAACGTTGGTTGCGACAACGTCATTATTTGATGGGAAAGAACAACAGATTTTTATTAATTGGAAAGCGCCGGAAAAGCCACAAGTAGGTGAAATTTGGCGGGCTGATGTAAAACTTCGCCCTATTTCTGCAAGACTTAATCATGGTGGATTTGATCGACAGCAATGGTATTTTCCCAAAAGGATTATTGCCGTTGGATATGTGAAAAGTGCGGTCAAAATTGGTGAAGATTTTTCTTACCGCACACATTTTCTACAGAATAGCCTCAAGCAAACAGAGGGGCTTTCTTTGCAAGGCTTGCTTATTGCATTGGCATTTGGTGAGCGGGCTTGGCTGGATAATACAACGTGGTTGATTTATCAACAAACGAATACAGCACATTTGATTGCGATTTCAGGGTTACATATCGGTTTAGCAATGGGGATAGGCTTTTTCTTTGCTCGATTATTGCAACTTGCACTGCCTACACGCTTTATTTCACAACAGTTTCCGCTTTGCTTTGGTGTGTTGATTGCTTTAGGTTATGCCTATTTAGCTGGATTTAGTTTACCGACCTTTCGTGCAATGATGGCATTGCTTTTTATTGCAATCCTTCAATGTTCGCGACGATATTACACGCCTTCGCAAATGCTGTGTTTGGTGGTGGCATTTTTGCTTTTTTGTGATCCGCTTATGCCGCTTTCGGTGAGTTTTTGGCTTTCAGTTGGTGCTGTTACTTGTTTGATTGTGTGGTACCGATATGTTCCTTTGTCAATCATTGAATGGAGACATCAAAAATTATCTGGCAAAGTGCGGTGGATTTTAGGCTTGTTTCATTTGCAGTTTGGGTTGCTGATTTTATTCACACCTATTCAACTTTTCTTTTTTAATGGCTTGGCGTTAAATGGATTCTTGGCAAATTTAATTGCTGTGCCCTTATATAGCTTCTTACTTCTACCCTTGATTCTCTTTGCGGTGTTAACGAATGGTGCATTTTCTTCTTGGCATCTTTCAAATGCGATTGCTCAAGGTATTACACAATGCCTCAGTTTTTTCCAAGGATCGTATGTTCCGATTTCGATTAATTTATCTCTTATTCTGACCGCACTTTTAAGCCTTGTTTTTGGTGGAGTGTTATATGGATTGTATTTTGTATCTCAAGGGAAAACAAAAAATACACCGTTAAAATCAATTCAATTTTTCACGTTAAATAGTACAAAAATCTTATCGATGGAAGATTATAAACAAGCCCTATTGGGCGTAATCCTTATTTTTAGTGTTTGTATGAGTACGCTAGGGTATCGATATTTTACAAAACCTAAATGGCAGTTAGATACGTTAGATGTTGGACAAGGTTTAGCAACCTTAATTGTAAAAGAAGGGAAAGGCGTGTTGTATGACACGGGTCCCGCTTGGCAGAGTGGAATAGGGGCTTCTTCCATGGCGGAATTAGAAATATTGCCTTATCTTCAACGGGAAGGCATTGAACTTGAAACCTTGATTTTAAGCCATGATGATAACGATCATTCGGGTGGCGCTAAAGCGATTTTAGCCGCATATCCAGAGATTGAACTGATTACACCTTCTCGCAAAAACTATGGTGAAACGCACCGCACTTTTTGTCTTCAGGGAAAACAATGGCAGTGGGGAGGACTTGATATTAAAATTCTTTCACCAAAACAAATTACAGACAGGGCGGAGAATCCTCAATCTTGCGTGATTGTATTAACGGATGGACAGTATCAGATTCTTTTAACCGGTGATGCTGATGTGGCAACAGAAAAATCTTTTGCTGA
The DNA here is from genome assembly GCF_014931395.1 of Haemophilus parainfluenzae. Classification (NCBI taxonomy): domain Bacteria; kingdom Pseudomonadati; phylum Pseudomonadota; class Gammaproteobacteria; order Pasteurellales; family Pasteurellaceae; genus Parahaemophilus; species Parahaemophilus parainfluenzae. The sequence continues at coordinate 1,282,894 of NZ_CP063120.1, forward strand.
AAAACTAGGCAAAATTAATGTGTTACAGGTGGGACATCATGGTAGTAAAACCTCAACAGGCGAGTTTTTACTGGCACAGACAAAACCGGATATAGCCTTAATTTCAAGTGGACGATGGAATGCGTGGAATTTTCCTCATCCAATCGTGATTGAACGATTAAATCGTTATCAAAGTGCGGTCGAAAATACGGCTATTTCAGGTCATATAAGGTTAAATTTTACTGAAAAAGGCATTGAAATTGAAAAGGCGAGAGGGGATTTTTCACCTTGGTTTGCCCGTGTAATTGGATTATCCCCGAAATAACAGGTACAATGCAGCCAATTTTTATTAAGACAATGTGATGCAAGAACAAACTATGCAAGATAAAGATTTCTCAACCTCGCAAACTTTTAAGCGTTTATGGCCGATGATTTCACCTTTTAAATCAGGGTTATTTGTCGCTGCTGTCGCTCTCATTTTTAATGCATTGGCTGATTCAGGCCTGATTTATATGCTTAAGCCTTTGCTTGATGACGGGTTTGGGAAAGCAGATCATTCCTTCCTAAAACTGATGGCGTTTGTTGTGGTTGGTATGATTATGTTGCGTGGAGTGACTAACTTTATTTCCAGCTATTGTTTAGCTTGGGTATCAGGCAAAGTGGTGATGATTATGCGCCGCCGCTTGTTTAAGCATTTAATGTTTATGCCGGTGAGTTTCTTTGATCGTAATTCAACGGGGAAATTGCTTTCTCGTATTACTTACGATTCAGAAATGATTGCCAATTCTTCCTCTAATTCATTAGTGACCATTGTACGTGAGGGGGCCTATTTAGTTTCATTGCTCGTGGTGATGTTTTACACCAGTTGGGAACTGACGTTGGTTCTTTTCGTCATCGGGCCAATTATTGCGGTGCTTATTCGCTTTGTATCGAAGATATTCCGTAAGCTTAGTAAAAACATGCAAGATTCTATGGGGGAATTAACCTCTGCGACGGAACAAATGCTAAAAGGACATAAAGTGGTGCTTTCTTTTGGTGGGCAATTAGTGGAAGAAGAGCGTTTCGATAAAGTCAGTAATGATATGCGCCGTAAAGGCATGAAAATGGTGACAGCTGATGCCATTTCAGACCCTGTTGTGCAAGTGATTGCTTCTTTGGCGTTAGCGGCAGTGCTTTATTTGGCAACCACACCATTAATTGCGGAGCATAATTTAACTGCGGGTTCTTTCACTGTGGTCTTTTCTTCCATGTTAGCGATGATGCGCCCATTAAAATCCCTGACGAATGTAAACTCCCAATTCCAACGAGGCATGGCGGCCTGTCAGACATTATTTTCGATCTTGGATTTGGAAACAGAGAAAGATAATGGCACATATAAAGCAGAACCCGCAAAAGGTGATTTAGAATTTAAAAACGTAAGTTTTGCTTATGAGGGTAAAGAAGAGAAAGCCTTAAATAATATCTCTTTCTATGTGCCCGCAGGTAAAACTGTGGCATTAGTGGGGCGTTCAGGTTCGGGCAAATCGACTATTGCCAATTTAGTAACGCGTTTCTACGATATCGATGAAGGTGAGATTTTATTAGATGGGGTGAGAATTCAAGATTATCGTCTATCTAATTTACGTGAGAATTGTTCTATTGTTTCTCAACAAGTACATTTATTTAACGATACGATTGCCAATAATATCGCCTATGCGGCAGAAGATAAATACAGCCGTGAGCAAATTATCGAAGCAGCAAAAGCGGCTTATGCGCTTGAGTTTATCGAGAAACTTCCACAAGGTTTTGATACCGTTATTGGTGAGAATGGAGCAAGTCTTTCTGGTGGTCAACGTCAGCGTTTAGCCATTGCTCGTGCGTTATTACGTAATTCACCTGTCTTAATTTTAGATGAAGCGACTTCTGCTCTCGATACCGAATCTGAACGTGCGATTCAGTCTGCATTAGAAGAACTGAAAAAAGATCGTACGGTATTGGTTATCGCCCATCGTTTATCAACCATTGAAAATGCCGATGAAATCTTAGTCATTGAACACGGTGAAATTAAAGAACGTGGTACACACCAAGATTTATTAGCGCTTGATGGTGCGTATAAACAATTACACAGCATGCAGTTTAGCGGATAAAATAATAAGGGCGAACCAATGTGTTCGCCCAAAATCAATATAGGATAAATGAAATGCCTTTTTGGTACTCAAATTCAAAGCTTGCTTGGTTGCTTCTTCCTTTTTCACTGCTATTTTGGTTGATTAGCCAAATTCGCCGAGCATTATTTTCCCTAAATATCTTATCTTCTTATAAATCCCCGAAACCTGTCATTATTGTTGGTAATCTTTCTGTTGGTGGAAACGGTAAAACCCCTGTTGTGGTGTGGCTAGTTGAAGAGTTACAAAAACAAGGATTGCGCGTAGGTGTGATTTCTCGTGGCTATGGTAGCCAATCTAAAACCTATCCTTTACTTGTCACACCGGAAACAGACCCTGTTCAAGGGGGCGATGAGCCCGTTTTAATTGTAAAAAGAACAGGTGTGCCCGTGGTGATTTCACCTAATCGTCAACAAGCAATCGAATTACTTTTGAAAACACAGGATTGCGATCTGATTATTTCGGATGATGGATTACAACATTATAAGTTGCGACGTGATATTGAAATTGTCGTAATGGACGCAGAACGCGCTTTAGGGAACGGCTTTGTATTGCCTGCAGGCCCTTTGCGTGAATTGCCAAGTCGTTTAAAAAATGTGGACTTTGTGATTACTAATGGCGGAAAAAATGCTTATTCTGATGCCATTATGCAATTGGTTCCTCATTATGCAATTAATTTAGTGACGGCAGAAAAACGCTTGCTAAGTGAGTTTACCCAAGGTTCAGCTATTGCGGGAATTGGCAATCCTCAACGATTTTTCACGATGTTGGAAAATTTAAATATTCGTTTAGCCAATACGAAAGCTTTTCAAGATCATCAACATTTTGAGCCACAATTATTAGAAAAACTTGCTGAAAACCAACCGCTCTTTATGACCGAAAAGGACGCAGTAAAATGCCAAGCGTTTGCCAAAGAGAATTGGTGGTATGTTCCAGTTGATGCGGAGATTGTTGAGGCTGAAAACCAAGGCCAAACACTTCCACAATTGTGGGAAAAAATCCGTCATTTGGTTTAACTCTATTCGAGTGAAATATGCGTGAGAAACTTAATCCTCGATTATTAGACGTGATCGCTTGCCCGCGATGTTTGGCAAGATTGAAATACGATCAAGAAAATCAACGGATCATTTGCCCTTTTGAGCAAGTGGCGTATCCTGTTGAACACGGCGTGCCGGTATTGTTGGCAGAAAAAGCCGAAACATTGAAAGAATAAGGAATACTTATGTCATTTACAGTTATTATCCCTGCTCGTTTTGCATCAAGCCGCTTACCAGGTAAACCTTTAGCAGATATTGCTGGTAAACCTATGATTCAACATGTTTTTGAAAAAGCCCAACAATCAGGTGCGAGCCGAGTGATTATCGCGACAGATAATGAACAAGTTGAAAAGGCAGCAAAAGCTTTTGGAGCCGAAGTTTGTATGACATCAGAAGCGCATAATTCTGGTACAGAGCGTTTAGCGGAAGTAGTAAGTAAGCTTGGTATTGCTGATGATGAAATCATTGTAAACATCCAAGGGGATGAGCCGTTAATTCCGCCTGTTATTGTGAGTCAGGTGGCAGAGAATTTAGCGAAGTTTAACGTGAATATGGCGACGCTTGCGGTAAAAATTCATGAAGCGGAAGAGTTATTTAATCCAAATGCCGTGAAAGTCGTTACGGATAAAGATGGCTACGTTTTATATTTTTCCCGTTCAGTGATTCCTTACGATCGTGATCAGTTTATGCAATTAGCGGATACCTCAAAGGCACAATTGGCTGATGCGTATCTTCGTCATATTGGTATTTATGCTTATCGTGCAGGTTTTATTAAACAATATGTGCAATGGGCACCAACGCAGTTAGAAAACTTAGAGAAATTAGAGCAACTCCGTGTATTGTGGTACGGTGAGCGTATTCACGTTGAATTGGCGAAAGAAGTCCCGGCTGTAGGTGTGGATACAGCAGAAGATTTAGAAAAAGTGCGGTCAATTTTAACTGCAAATTAAGATCAGTACGTTTATTAAATCAAGGACGAAAAAATGAAAAAATTTAACTTATTAATGATATGCATCTTCGTGAGTCAAATCCCACAAATAGTACAAGCGGAAGAACAGAAATGGGTAGATAAACAACATGACAGAATCAAAGAAACTCTAAATAGTTGGGCTAAGAGCATTGATAACTGGATAAGTGATCCTGATCCTGAGAATCCAGCGGGTGCCAAACTACGAGTGATGCTAGATAGTCAATGGAATCATTATGATCATTTGTCATTTAAGCCACGTGTACGAGGTAAAATTCGCTTACCGGGTGTGAAAAAACAGTTAAGCTTGGTATTTGGTGATGAAGATGTTGAAAACCAAGAGAATGATAAAAACTATATTGGAAACATTTATAAAAAGCCGTTAGAAAATAAGAAATATTATAATAGCGGTCAAGCACGCAATGATAATGCATCTATTGGCTTACGTTGGTCTGATAGCATTAAAAGCTTAGGAGTAAATACTCATTTTGATCTTGGTATTCGCTCTGGGGTAGATATTTTTGTCCGTTTTAAAGCTTATAAAGAGTGGCAAATTAATGATCAGCTTTCTACTCGGTTAGAACAAATTTATCGTTATGGTAGCAATAGTAAGCATTACGTGCGTACCAATTTCGAAACGAAATACCAACGCACCCAAAATATTTTTATTGGAAACAACTTGTATCTACAATATGCACATGACATTGATGAAGAGATTTCATGGGGAAATAGTATTTATCAGGAGCATGAATTTGCTAATAATAAACGTTTAAATTACGGTATCTTTGTCGGTGGTTATTTGGATAATAAAAAATTTGATATTAATCAATATGGTCCATTTATAAGTTGGCGTCAGCCAATTTGGCGAAAATGGCTATTTATTCAACCAGAATTAAGCTATTACAATGATAGAAAGAAAGACCGTAGCCATCATGTTGGTGCATTTTTACGATTAGAAGCAGTTTTCTAATATTTGATGTTTTTCAAGTAATGTAAATCTTGTTTTCTGTTTGGAAACAAAAATCTTATTTATGTTTGATTCTAAAAAGTTTCTCTCAGACGTTTCTCATGAACCTGGTGTTTATCGTATGTATGACGATAAAGATCAGGTTATTTATGTGGGCAAAGCGAAAGATCTTAAAAAGCGCCTTTCCAGCTATTTCCGAAAAAACTTAAGTAGCAAAAAAACAGAAGCCTTGGTGTCGTCAATTCATCATATCGACACAACCATTACCTCTTCTGAAACAGAAGCATTATTGCTTGAGCATAACTTTATTAAGCTTTACCAACCTCGTTATAACGTATTATTGCGAGATGATAAATCCTATCCTTTTATTTTATTGACGAAAGAACGTCATCCTCGTATTACTTCTTATCGTGGAACGAAAAAAATTTTAGGCGAGTATTTCGGGCCTTATCCTCATGCGGGTGCAGTGCGTGAAACCTTGTCGTTAATGCAAAAACTATTCCCTGTTCGTCAATGTGAAAATTCGGTTTATAACAATCGTTCCCGCCCTTGTTTGCAATATCAAATCGGGCGTTGTTCCGCTCCTTGTGTGCCAGGTTATGTGGCTGATGAGGAATATAACCAACAAGTGGAATTAGCGCGATTATTTTTGCAAGGGAAAGATCAGCAAGTATTAGATTACCTCATTGGCAAAATGGAGCAGGCGAGCCGAGACTTAGATTTTGAAGGTGCGGCGCGTTATCGTGACCAAATTCAAGCGGTTCGTGCGGTTATTGAAAAACAATTCGTATCCAATGAGCGTTTGGACGATATGGATATTATGTCTATTGCGTATCAGCACGGTTTAGCTTGTGTTCAGGTGATGTTTATTCGTCAAGGTAAAGTATTGGGCAACCGCAGTTATTTTCCTAAAGTACCCGCTAATACAGATTTATCCGAATTAACAGCAACGTTTGTTGGGCAGTTTTATTTGCAAGGTCATCAGGGCAGAAGTATCCCGAATAGTATTATTGTGGATCATAAATTAGATGAAAAAGCTGAGCTTGAAGCCTTGTTAACTGAACAAGCAGGTAGAAAAGTAGTGATACAGGAATCCGCTAAAGGCGATAAAGGTAAATATCTACAACTAGCACAAATTAATGCCAAAGCGGCGTTAGCGACTCAACTTAAACAATCTTCCCGAATGCACGAACGTTATCAAGCCCTTTGCGAATTGCTTGATATGCCTGAAATTAAACGTATGGAATGTTTTGATATTAGTCATACGATGGGGAATCAAACTGTAGCATCTTGCGTGGTATTTAATCAAGAAGGCCCACTGAAATCAGATTATCGTCGTTTTAATATTGAAGGCATTACTGGCGGCGATGATTATGCAGCGATGGAGCAAGCCTTAAAGAAACGTTACGACCGCGATCTTGATGAAGATAAAATTCCCGATATTATTTTTATTGATGGCGGTAAGGGGCAGCTTAATCGAGCCTTAGAGGTTTTTCATCACCTCAACGTGAAATGGGATAAAAATCGACCGCACTTAATTGGTGTGGCAAAAGGTGTGGATCGTCGAGCAGGACAAGAGGTGTTGATTATCAGCAAACAAGATCGTGAGATTCATTTGCCGGATGATAGCCTTGCACTGCATTTAATCCAACATATTCGAGATGAAAGCCATAATCATGCGATTAGCGGCCATCGTCAAAAACGCCAAAAAGCCTTTACCCAAAGCGGATTGGAAACCATTGAAGGGGTAGGCGCTAAACGACGCCAAGCCTTGTTGAAATATTTAGGTGGATTGCAAGGTGTCAAAAATGCCACGTTGGATGAAATCGCCTCTGTACCTGGTATTTCTAAAGCGTTAGCAGAAAAGATTTTCGAGACCTTAAAAAGTTAGGAAAAATCTTGATTTTCTACGCGAACTGTCTATGATTCAACCTTTCGGATTTTATATAGGAACATATTATGTTTGAATGGCTTGTTGATCCCGAAGCATGGATTTCATTGCTTACTTTGACCGCACTTGAAATCGTCTTGGGTATCGATAATATTATTTTTATTAGTATTTTAGTGGGACGTTTACCAGCGAATCAACGCCAATCTGGTCGTATTATCGGTCTTGGGTTAGCGATGATTACCCGTATTTTACTTCTTGTTTCCCTTTCTTGGATGATGAAATTAACGGAGCCACTATTCACTTTAGTTGATCAGGAAATTTCGGGTCGCGATTTGATTTTATTCCTTGGAGGCTTATTCCTGATTGTGAAAAGTACAGGCGAAATTAAAGAAGTGATGCATCCTGAAGCACATCATGAAGAAGAGAATAACAAGAAGAAAGTCAGTTATTTGGGTGTGTTAATCCAAATTGCAATTTTAGATATCGTATTTTCTTTAGACTCAGTGATTACTGCGGTAGGGATGGCAAACCACCTTCCAGTGATGATCTTGGCAATTATGATTGCAGTGGGTGTGATGATGTTTGCGGCGAAACCAATTGGTGATTTTGTTGATACCCATCCGACATTAAAGATTTTAGCCTTAGCATTCTTAATTTTAGTTGGAGTAAGTTTAATTGCCGAAAGTTTGGATATCCATATTCCAAAAGGCTACATTTACTTTGCAATGGGCTTCTCCGCAGTGGTGGAAATGCTCAACATTAAGATGCGAAAATCACTTGGTCATTAAATCATATAAAAAGGCGGAACAATGTGTTCCGCCTTTTTTAGTCATTATAGAATACCCCTTTCCCATATAAATACAGCGTGACTTGTTCGCCAGTATGATATTCGTTAATGAGATCTTCATTGATATTTAATTCATAACCACCAACATCAATACAAATATTGATAGCTCGTCCTCTTGATTCAATTCGCTTAATCTCACCTTTAAAAGAAGCGGTCGGATCTTGGATTTTTTTCGCAAGAGAGAATTGCTCAGGGCGGAATAACACTTCCCCTTGCGTATGGCCATTTCCTTTATTTTCGATGGCAATTTCACCTAATTGACAGGTCGCGATGCTATCGTTTTTTAATGTTGCAGGAAGAATAATGCTGTCCCCAATAAATTTAGCAATAGACAAATACTGAGGGGACCAATAGAGCGTTTTAGGTGTCGCAATTTGGAGAATTTTTCCTTCTTGAATCACTGCGATCTTGTCCGCATGACATAGCGCTTCATCACGATCATGGGTCACGAATACGGCAGAGGAACCACTTTCTCTTAATACTTGCAACATATCGTAACGAATTTGATTTCTTAGATGTTCATCTAACGCACTAAATGGCTCATCAAACAGGATTAACTCAGGGCTTGGTGCAAGTGCTCGAGCAAGTGCAACACGTTGCTGTTGACCACCAGAAAGCTGATGGGGGAAACGGTCAGCTAAGCTGCTAATACCCGTCAGTTTCATCACTTCCTGTATGCGTTGTTTTTCCTCTTCCGTTTTCCCTTTACCATCGCCTAAGCCATAAGCAATATTGCGGTAAACATTTAAATGAGGGAATAACACGCCTTCTTGCACCACATAGCCTAATTTGCGTTGCTGAGTCGGCACATTGAGGTTTTCTTTAAAAATAGGTTGATCTTTTAACCAAATCTCACCACTTGTTGGTTGTTCAAAACCAGCAATACTACGCAATAAGGTGGTTTTTCCACAACCGGATGCACCGAGAAGAAACAGAATTTCACCTTTCTCTAATTGCAGAGAGATATTGTGCAGAACCTGATATCCGTTAAAGGATTTATTCAAATTTTTAATGTCGAGTAATGTTGTCATTTTTATCTTCTGTTATTTAAAACCGTATCGTTTCAGTAAAAATACAGGGATCCCTGAAAATAGCACTAACATAATGGCATAAGGCGTAGCAGCCGCATATTGTGCATCAGAGGTATATTCCCACACCGCAGTTGAAAGTGTTTTAATGTCATTTGGAGTTAGTAATAGAGTTGCCGTAAGCTCTTTCATTAAGTTTAAAAACACTAAAGCAAAAGCCGCAGCAATCCCTGGCAACATGGCTGGAATGACTAAGGTACGGAAAATATAAAAGTTGCTACGACCTAAGCTTTGCCCTACCTTTTCAATGTTACTAGACATTTGTTCAAGCGAGCTACGCAAGGTCGTTTGCGCCATTGGAAGATAAAGCATAAAGTAGGCGACGATAACCATGGCAAAGGTTTGATAAAGCGAATACGCATAGTTGATGGTAAAGAAGACCAATGATAATGCGATAACAAGCCCTGGCACAGCGTGAAGTAGATAAGGGATTCGATCAAGCCAAATCGTCAATTTACTGCGATAGCGTACCGCAGCCCATACCAATGGTAGTGCACAAATAACGGTAAGTGTTGCACCCAGTGTTGATATAGTCAGTGAATTTGTGAAGGCGGTAAAAAATTCCCCAAAATCGACCGCACCTTCAATGGAACTTCCCACGGTTAGCCAATAAATCAGCATAGTAATTGGCACACCAATACTGAGCACAAAAATGGTCGTGAAAAAGCTCACGACTAAAATTTGTTTTCCTGCAGAGAGCGTTTTCAACGGATACGGACGTATTACGCCTTTGCCACTTTGATAGAGTGTTTGTGTGCCTCTAAAACGAATTTCGCCCATCACCACAAGGATACAAATGACCATTAACACGCCAGAAAGTAAGGCGGCGGTGTTGTTATTAAAGGCCATTTCATATTCTTGGAAAATCGCTGTAGTGAAGGTTTGATAATTTAAAATAGACACGGCCCCAAACTCTACCAACATATGAAGCGCAATTAATAATACGCTGCTACCGATAGCGGGTTTGAGTTGTGGAAAAATGGCATGCCAAAATGTATAAGCCTGGCTTTTAGCCAATGAAAGGCTCACTTCTTCTAAAGAGCGGTCGAGTCTTTTTAAGGTTGCAGCAACAGGGAGATAAGCAAGCGGGAAAGAACTCAGCGTCATAATGCCGATGGTTCCCCAGAAGCCTTCTACTCTAAAGGTGAGGCTGATCCATGTAAAACAACTGACAAAAGCCGGAATACAAAGAGGGAGCGTCATGGCTACTTGGAAAAAGCCTTTTCCCCAAAAGCGATAACGTTCTAATAAAAATGCACATAACGTGCCGAGAATAATGGCAAAAAGTGTGACAAATACCATTAAAAGTAGGGTATTACTGAGCAATTCCCACATTCTTGGGCGCCAAAGTAATTCAATGCTGCGAGCCAATCCGACATCTGCAGCACGCTCAATAACATATAAAAAAGGGAGTAATAATGGCAAACTAATCAGCACGATTAAGGCTATAAGCCAGCGAGGTGGGCGATTAGACACAAAAGAATCCTTTGAAAATATTAGTGTAGAGTAAATAACAGAAGGGCGTGTATTACACGCCCTATATTGCATAGCAAATTAAACTTATTTCAAACCAGCTTCTTCAATAAGTTTATTGGCGTTGTCTTTGTCTTCAGCAGTGGTTGCCGAAACAACAGGCGCTTCTAATTTCGCATAAGGTTCCATGTTAAATGGAGAAACCACATCGGTACGAAGTGGGTATTCTGCACGTACTGAAACAAACGCTTGTTGTCCTTCTTTACTTGCTAAGAAATCAACGAATTTTTTCGCTTCTTCTTTATTTTTAGAACCTTTTAATACAGCCGCACCAGAATAGGTCACTAATGCACCTGGATCTTGATGACGAATGAAGTAAAGACGTGTTTTGAGGTTATCAGCACCTTTTTCTTTTGCAAGTGTATACCAGTAATAGTTGTTGATTAACGCTGCTGGTACTTCACCATTTTCAACCGCTTGAAGAGCAACGCTGTTTTTCGCATAAAGTTTACCGTTTTCTTTTAAGCCTTTTAACCATTTAAGAGCGGCATCTTTACCTTTTAATTTGGTAATCGCAACAACTTGCTCTAAGAATGCGCCTGAAGTTGGAACGTAACCAATTTTATCTTTCCATTTTGGTGTTGCATAATCTAACACGGATTTTTCCATGTCTTTTTCAGATAATTTGGTGTGATCATAAACCACAACACGAGAACGACCACTTAGCGCGATCCAGTCTTTTTTCGGTGCAACAGGCACACCCTTGTGTGCAGTTTGTTTAATTGTGTCTGCGGAAAGTGGTTCTAATAACCCTGCATCAGAGAGTGCCACGAAAGGAGCAGTTTGTTCAGAGTAGAACACATCTGCAGGGGTTTTATCGCCCTCTTCTTTTAATTGACCTGCAAGTTGATCACTTTTAGCACTGTTTAAGGTCACTTTAATGCCCGTTGCTTTTGTAAATGCATCAGCAACAGCTTGAGAACCTTCTTTGTGCTGTCCATTGTAAACAGTAATATCTGCAGAAGCGAATCCTGCAAACACCATTAAGCCGGTTAGTGCGGCAATTTGGAAGTGCTTAATTTTCATGAAAACTCCTTTATGTTATCGGGCAAATCGCCCATTTTCTGAAAATAAAATTCGTCCCATTCTAATATATTTAAAAGAGATAATGCAAATAATTCTCAGATATTTTTCTCTTATATCAAAATTTCATATTCCATTCTATTTTCTTACTTTGCCCCACGTTGTTTTTTCTCCATAATGTCAGGTGGAAATTTCTAATAAGGACGGATATGAATATTCAGCAAATCATTAAACAATATCACCTAGAGCTCTTATTTCAGCAAGGGTCATTTGGGATTGAAAAGGAAAGTCAACGGGTGCATGTGGATGGTTCAATAGTGACATCATTGCACCCCCAAGCCTTTGGTAATCGTCGTTTCCACCCCTACATACAAACTGATTTTGCAGAAAGTCAGTTGGAATTGGTGACTCCCCCTATGAAAAAGTTAGAGGATACACTACGTTGGCTTTCAGCCATTCATGAAGTGACTTTGCGAACTTTACCGGAGGATGAATTTATTTTTCCTTTTAGTATGCCTGCAGGATTACCGCCAGAAGAACACATTAAGGTTGCACAATTAGATAATCAGGAAGATGTGGCTTATCGGGAGCATTTAGTCCAGTCTTACGGTAAATATAAGCAAATGGTCAGTGGTATTCATTACAATTTTCAAATTGACCCTAAGTTTATTGATGCTTTATTTCATGCGCAAAATGAAACACAAAGTGCGGTTGATTTTCGAAATGATTTTTACCTAAAAATAGCCAAAAACTTCTTACGCTATCAATGGATTCTGCTTTATCTGTTTTCTGCGACACCGACGGTAGAGGATAAATATTTCAGAGGCAATTCCCCCCTTAAAACGCATCAATATGTGCGGAGTTTACGTTCAGGGAAATATGGTTATGTGAATGATCCGAAGATCCACGTCTCTTATGACAGTTTACAAGAGTATGTTGAGACGTTAGAACACTGGGTGAAATCGGGTGATTTGATTGCGGAAAAAGAGTTTTACTCAAGCGTACGTTTGCGTGGCGCTAAAAAAGCGCGCGATTTACTTGAAAAAGGAATTCAATATTTAGAATTTCGTTTGTTTGATCTCAATCCGTTTGCACCTTATGGAATGGAACTCGCTGACGCGAAATTCATTCATTATTTTATTTTGTTAATGGCATGGCTTGACGATATCGCGGATCAAGAAGGTATAAAATTAGGCAAAGCACGTCTTGCTGAAGTGGCATGGGAAGACCCAAGACAGCAAAGCGTTTATGCGGTAGAAGGCGAATTAGTCCTCCTTGAAATGCTCAAAATGCTTGAGCAACTTAATGTGAGTGATGAGATTAAAACGATTGTTAAAGACAAATTAGGACAATTTGCGGATCCAAGCCAAACGCTTTGTGCAAAAGTGGTTGCGGCAATTGAACAGGTCGGCAGTTACCAACAATTAGGGGCGGATATCGCGCAATCCAATAAAGCAAAAGCCTTTGAACGTTTTTATGCATTAACTGCGTTTGATAATATGGAACTGTCCACACAAGCGTTATTGTTTGATGCAATCCAAAAAGGATTAAAGATTGAGATTTTAGATGAACGCGATCAATTTATCAGTCTTCAATTTGGCGACCATTTGGAATATGTGAAAAACGGTAATATGACTTCTCACGATAGCTATATTTCCCCACTCATCATGGAAAATAAAGTGGTGACGAAGAAAGTGTTAGCGAAAGCAGGATTTAATGTACCGCAAAGCATCGAGTTTACCGATGTGAAAAGTGCGGTCGAAAATTTCCCACTTTTTGAGAATCGAGCTGTCGTGATTAAGCCAAAATCAACGAATTTTGGTTTAGGAATCAGTATTTTCCAACAAGGTGTAACGGATCGAGATGATTTTGCAAAAGCAGTAGAAATTGCTTTCCGTGAAGATAAAGAGATCATGGTTGAAGATTATCTACAAGGCACTGAATATCGTTTCTTTGTGTTGGGTGATCAAACGTTAGCTGTCTTATTACGTGTACCAGCGAATGTGATTGGAGATGGTGTACATACCGTTGCAGAATTAGTTGCGGCTAAAAATGATCATCCTTTACGGGGCGATGGCAGTCGTACGCCATTGAAAAAAATAGCATTGGGGGATATTGAGCAGTTGCAGCTTAAGGAGCAAGGATTAACCGTGAATTCTATTCCTGCAAAAGATCAACTTGTTCAATTACGTGCGAATTCTAATATTAGTACAGGCGGTGATTCTATTGATATGACGGATGAAATGCATGCCAGTTACAAAGAAATTGCGGTAGGGATTAGCAAGGCAATGGGGGCGGCAGTTTGTGGTGTAGATTTAATTATTCCTGATTTGAAACAGCCGGCAGAACCGAGTTTACATTCGTGGGGTGTGATTGAAGCAAACTTTAATCCTATGATGATGATGCATATTTTCCCATTTAGTGGACAATCTCGACGATTGACAATGAATGTGATTAAGATGCTTTTCCCTGAATTGACTTAATTTAGTTATCGGGCTTCATCAGTTGGTGAAGCCCGTTTTACATTCATCGTAATTAGGCTAAAATGGAAACAGTATCCACAATTCTAAAATAAAATTTAATGACAACTTTTACCTTAGAACCTCAAGAAAATGATCGTCTGCAATCCCTTTGTGGTGCATTCGATGAAAATATCAAACTGATTGAAAAAGAATTTAACCTCAATATTTCCCGCAATAATTTCACTTTCACGGTGAAATCTAACGATGAAAGTCCGAAACCACATCATGAGCAATTAGTTGAGCGTGCAGCTAGATTAATCCAAGCATTATATGTGGAGACAGCGCCAATTAAGGGGAAAGTGAAAGAACTTGATTTGGAAGATGTGCATATTGCCTTGCAAGAGAGCAGAATGTTATCGCAAGAGGGCAGTGAGTCACGCAGTGAAAATCACGTCTATAGCACCACAATTAAAACCAAGCGAGGTTTGATTAAACCGCGTGGTGAAAATCAAATTCAGTATTTACATAATATTCTTACGCACGATATTAGTTTTGGGATTGGACCCGCTGGAACGGGGAAAACTTTTTTAGCCGTAGCAGCGGCCGTCGAGGCATTAGAACGTCAAGAAATTCGTCGCATTTTGCTGACTCGTCCTGCGGTGGAAGCGGGCGAAAAATTAGGTTTCTTGCCGGGTGATTTAGGCCAAAAAATTGAACCTTATTTACGACCACTTTATGATGCGTTATTTGAAATGCTTGGCTTTGAACGTGTACAAAAATTAATGGAGCGTAATGTGATTGAAATCGCACCATTGGCTTATATGCGAGGTCGCACACTCAATGACAGCTTTATTATTCTAGATGAAAGCCAAAATACAACAGTCGAACAAATGAAAATGTTTTTGACTCGTATTGGTTTTAATTCCAAAGCCGTGATTACAGGGGATGTGACTCAAATCGATTTACCGCGAAGCACAAAATCGGGTTTACGCCACGCTATGGAAGTATTAAGCAAAGTGTCGGAATTGAGCTTTAACTACTTTGAGAGTAAAGATATTGTACGACATCCTGTGGTGGCAAAAGTGGTACAAGCTTACGAAGAATGGGAAGCTCAAGATGAAATTCGTCGCCAAGAAATCGCAGCGCAGCGTCGAGCTGAACGTGAGCAAAAAGTGCGGTCAGAAAATGAAACGAATTTAGGAGAATAACATGGGCAATATGATTATCGATTTGCAACTGGCCTGTGAAAATACAGAAGGCTTGCCATCAGAAGCGCAAATTCTGCAATGGGCAACTGCCGCAGTGCAACCAGAAAGTGATAATGTGGAAATGACGGTACGCATTGTGGATGAAGCAGAAAGTCATGACTTGAATTTGACTTATCGTGGAAAAGATCGTCCAACCAATGTATTGTCTTTCCCTTTTGAATGTCCTGACGAAGTGGAATTACCACTGTTGGGCGATTTGGTAATTTGTCGCCAGGTAGTGGAGCGTGAAGCTATCGAGCAAGAAAAGCCTTTAATGGCGCATTGGGCGCATATGATAGTGCATGGTAGCTTACATTTACTGGGGTACGATCACATTGAAGATGATGAAGCCGAAGAAATGGAAAGTTTAGAAACTGAAATTATGCAGGGTTTGGGCTTTGCTGACCCTTATCTTTCCGAAAAATAATGACGATTTGGAGCAATTATGTATAAAGCCGTATTCAGCGATTTTGATGGTACTTTATTAACGTCGGATCATCGAATTTCGCCTAAAACCTTAGATGCAATTCAACGCATTACAAAACAAGGTATTCCATTTACACCAATCTCTGCTCGTTCGCCGCTGGGTATTTGGCCTTATGCAAAACTCATTGAAAATTACAACATCATTGTGGCATTCAGTGGTGCCTTGATTTTAGATAAAGACTCTACGCCTATTTATTCGGTACAAATTGATCCCGCTGATATCCAAGCCATTAACCAAGTATTAGCAGATCATCCTGCGTTAGGTGTCAATTATTATACTTATGATGATTGCGTCGCTCGCGATTTGGATAATAAATGGGTGATTTATGAACGTAGCGTGACAGGCATTCAGATTGATCCTTATGATGAAAGTGCGGTCTATTCTCCACATAAAATTCAAATCATTGGTGAAACAGATGAAGTGATTGGTATTGAGCAAATCTTGAAAGAGAAATTCCCGCATTTAAGTATTTGCCGTTCTCATGCGAATTTCCTTGAAGTGATGCATAAATCGGCGACAAAAGGTAATGCAGTACGTTTTCTCGAAGATTACTTCCATGTGAAGATGGAGGAATGTGTTGCTTTCGGCGATAACTTTAATGATTTAGATATGTTAGAAAGCGTGGGATTAGGCGTGGCAATGGGCAATGCACCGGATGAGATTAAACAGGCCGCTAATCGAGTCACCGCTTCGCATAATGATGATGGAATAGCATTGATATTGAACGAAATCTTTCCTGGATAAATAAAAAGGCGCTTTCTATGAAAAAAGCGCCTTATTCATTATAGTGCGGCTAGCGCAGCTTCATAATTTGGCTCATCTTTAATTTCAGACACCAATTCACTATGTAACACGTTATTGTTTTCATCTAAGACAATCACTGAACGAGCAGTCAAACCCGCGATTGGACCAGTTGTGATGTTTACCCCTAAGTTGTCATGGACTTCTTTATGACGGAAAGTAGAAAGCGTTTCTACGTTCTCAATACCTTCCGCACCGCAGAATCGTGCTTGTGCAAAAGGTAAATCAGCTGAAATGCAAAGTACCACAGCATTTTTTAAATTAGCTGCTTGTTGATTGAATTTGCGAACCGAAGTTGCACATACACCTGTATCAATACTTGGAAAAATATTTAAAACTTTGCGTTTTCCTGCATAAGTATCAAGCGTGACGTCAGCGAGTTCTTTATTGGTGAGCGTAAGTGCGGTCACTTTCTCTCCTTTTTTGGGAAAGTTGCCGCTTACTTCAATGGGATTACCCATCATTGTTACTTGTGTCATAAAAGCTCCTATTTTTTATTTCCTAAATTAAGCATTTTTTTAAGTGCAGTAAAAAATTTGTCGTTTTCTTGCGGTAAGCCAATACTGATACGTAAGTGATTTGGCATGCCATAACCTGCAATTGGGCGTACAATCACGCCTTCACGCAATAATGCATCATAAATTGGTGCGGCAGGCTGTTTAAAATCAATGGTAATAAAATTACCTTTAGACGGAATAAAGTCTAAGCCATATTGTTGGCAGAAGGCTTCATAACGTTTCATTTCTTGCCGATTATTCTCAGCCACTTTTTCAACAAAAGCATCATCGTTCATCACCGCAATCGCACTGGTTAAAGCAAGACTATTACAGTTAAACGGTTGACGAACACGGTTTAATAAGTCAGCGATTTCAGGATTAGAGACTGCGTAACCAATACGTAACCCCGCCAAACCATAAGCTTTTGATAGGGAGCGAGAAACGATAAGGTTAGGGTATTTATCTAGTAATGCAAAAGAATTAACGCGTTCGCTTGGATGAGTAAATTCGGTATAAGCCTCATCTAATACCACAATCACATTTTCAGGTACTTTGGCCAAGAAAGCATCCAATTCTGCTTCCGTTAAGAAATTTCCGGTCGGGTTGTTTGGATTAGCAATAAAAATCAGCTTGGTTTTATCTGAAAGTGCGGTCAAAAATCCGTTTAAATCATGTCCCCAGTCTTTAGCTGGAATTTCTTTAGCAACGGCGTTAATGGCTTTGGTCACTAAAGGGTAAACAATAAAAGCATATTGTGAATAAATCACTTCATCATGTTCACCCGCAAAGGTATGAGCAAAGAGCTCTAATAAATCGTTAGAACCATTGCCAAGGGTGATTTGGTTTGGTTGCACACCAAATTTTTTCGCAATAGCTGCTTTAAGTTCAAAACCATTCGCATCAGGATAACGAGTTAAATGATCAAGTTGGGCTTGGATGGCTTTTTTCGCGCTTTCAGGAAAACCGAAAGGGTTTTCATTTGAGGCAAGTTTAACGATATTAGTAATACCCAATTCACGTTCGAGTTCTTCGATTGGTTTTCCAGCTTGGTAAGGTGAAAGAGATTTCACGCCTTGATTGGCGACGTTGATGTATTGCATATGCTTTCCTTATAAAAACGAGCGGGCTTTTCAGCCCGCACGTTGAGTTTAATAAATCAGATAATTAGCTATTTTCAGCTTCAAATTTTTTCATGAATTCAATGAGCGCTTGTACGCCTTCTAATGGCATCGCGTTATAGATAGAGGCGCGCATACCACCTAGCACTTTATGACCTTTTAAAGCCTGAAGACCCGCAGCTGTAGATTCTGCGACAAATTTAGCATCAAGCTCTGGATTACCTGTTACGAATGTCACATTCATGGTTGAACGGTTTTCTTTAGCTACGACGTTACGATAGAGTTTGCTGCTATCAATGTAATCATAAAGGGTTTGTGCTTTCACGGCGTTACGTTTTGCAATTTCTTTTAAGCCGCCAATTGCTTGAATGTGTTTGAAAACCAATGAACAGAGATACCAAGCAAAGGTTGGTGGGGTATTGATCATGGAATCAGCATCACGCTGTGTTGCATAATTCCAAATTGATGGAGTGGCTTGGCGAGCATGACCAATTAAATCATCGCGAATAATTACAAGTGTAATCCCTGCTGGACCAAGATTTTTTTGTGCACCCGCGTAAATGACACCAAATTTGCTAATATCAATTTCGCGAGAGAGCACATTAGATGACATATCGGCTACAAGTACCGCATTGCCCACATTCGGTACATCAAAAATTTCCACACCGCTGATAGTTTCATTTGGGCAATAGTGAACGTAATCGTATTGTTCCGCAATATCACTGAAATCAAGGTTGGTAATGCGTGTATGCTCACCATTTTCGACAATGGTAATTTCATCAATTTCAGCAAAGTTACGCGCTTCTTTCGCAGCGGTTGCAGACCAGTGACCGCTATTTAAGTAAAGTGCTTTGCCTTTCTCTCCAATTAAGTTCATCGGTAATGCTGCAAATTGACCACGTGCGCCACCTTGTAGGAATAACACGCGATAATTATCTGGAATGTGATACACTTCACGCAGATCTTTTTCGGCTTGAGCTATCAATTCCATAAAATATTTGCCACGGTGGCTGACTTCCATCACAGACACACCTTGACCAAGCCAGTTAGTTAGCTCAGCTTGTGCTTTGTGTAGTACCTCAGGGAAAATCATGGCTGGACCAGCACTAAAATTAAAGACTTTTGACATTGTGTTTCCTTATTTTATTTTGAATAGATTCTTCATTTTTACCACTACCGAATAGGATAATCAACTAAATCAAACAGTTTTTTGATCTAATCCATCAATTTAAATTTAAGCTTTTGACGGGGACGAAAAAAAAGGCTACATTACCCGAAGTTTATTTTTAACTTTGAGAGAGTCGATCATGGGAAATGTAAATAAATCCTTCCAAGAAGTATTAGAGTATGTGCGTTTATATCGTTTAAAAAATAAACTTAAGCGTGACATTGAAGACAACAACCGTAAAATTCGTGATAACCAAAAACGTGTCTTATTATTAGATAACTTAAATCAATATATCCGTGACGATATGAGCATTGAAGATGTTCGTGCAATTATCGAAAATATGCGTGATGACTATGAAGGCCGTGTAGATGATTACAACATTCGTAATGCGGAACTTTCTACTCAACGCCGTGAAACGAGTAATAAGATGAAAGAACAGAAAAAAGCACACGCGAAATTAGTGCAAGACGCGAATAAAATCACCTCATAAAATCCTAAAAGAAATGACCGCACTTTGTTGAAGTGCGGTCATTTTTTATGGTGTTTTTAGGATGAACTATAAATGATTAAACATCATAAGTGCCCATCACCACAGCTTGATCCAAAATATGCCCTTGCATCGCAAAATGTAGATCATTAAAACGGAATCCCTGTTTCAGGTTAAGTTTGGTATCGAGCGCATATACAATAAGCTCGTAACGATGTAAGCAGTTTGGTGGTGCCATACCACCATAGAATGAGGCTTCTTCGATATCAAATTGACCTAATTTACTCGCCCAAGTATTTGCACCTTGTACATAATCTGTTGCGGTTTGGCTTTCATTTTCTTGGATAACGGTACGTTCAAGATCCGCAATAAGCCAATGAATCCACACAAAGCCACTTGCCGTAATTGCATCTTTATCTTCTAAGACAACCGCAAAGGATTTAGTGCCTTGAGGGGCATCGTGAATTTCAAAGGGGATAGAGTAGGTCGGCATACCATTTGGGCTAAATTGTGTGCCGCGTTTGCCATATTTGTCTTCAAAAGCACCATTTTGAATGGCTGAACTGGTTACAAACATTGTTTTCTCCTTAATTTCTCACGGAATACACTTTAAATTTGGTGGTTTGAGCAAGTACGTTAAACTGTCCGAAATGTTGTGCTAATAAATCGGGATAGGGCAGAAATGCATTAGCAACAATACGAAGTTCGCCACCTGCCGTCAAATGCCATTTTGCTTGTTGAATAAGTTCTTTCACCGCACGATAAGCGGTATCGATTCCATCGTGGAAAGGCGGGTTTGAAATAATTAGATCAAATTTTCCCTCAATATGGGAAAACACATCACTTGCGATAACCTGACCTTCAAGCTGGTTTTCTGCCAGTGTTTGACGAGCGGATTGAATTGCCATTGCATGAATATCGGTCATCGTGACATCTGCTTTAGGATGATGTTTTTTGATCATTGAACCAATGACACCCGCACCACAGCCAACGTCCAATACTTTGCCTTGAATAGGTGAGGTTAAAGTTGAAAGTAGAAGTGACGTTCCATTATCAAGTTCATTGGCACTGAATACACCCGGCAAGCTGAAAATACGGAGATCGCCTAATGCATCATTTTGGTAGCATTTCCAATAAGATTGAAGATCAAAGTGCGGTTGTTTTTGTAAGGCAAAATGGTATAAACCGCAACGACGTGCAGAGTCGATTTTGCCAATTTCACCATAAGGTTCAAGCAGTTTTTCAGCTGAACGGACGCCACAACGATTTTCACCGATAATCAACACTTCTTGACCAATTTTACTTTTGGCGAGTAGTTGCATCAGCTGAAAATTCACTTCTTGTTTGTTTTTTGTCCAATAATAAATAATCAACTCGGCTTGCGGTTGAAATTCAACCTCAAAATTGACCGCACTTTGGGTTTTAGCATAATCAAAATACCAGCTCCAAATTTGTACGGATTGACAATGTTTTTGCAATATCTGAGGAAAATCATCATTAATGCCGCCGGCAAGAAGAATTGATTTACCGTTAAAAAGGGGAAGATGGCGTTGTAAAACTTCGCTTTCGAGAGAAATCACGCTTTAAATCCTGTGGTTTATTGGTTAAAATTACGTGTTATTCTAGCAAAAGAAAACGATTTAAACGTATTTATTAAGGAATTATTTATGAAAAAAATCATCACCGCAGTCGCAATGGCAAGTTTATTGTCTGGCTGTCAATTAATCGAACAACTTCAAGGTAGCAAACAAAAAACTTCAACCTTACCAACAACAAGCTCAAAAGTTGAATTACCTGCTGCACAAGCGCAAAGCTTAGATGCGCAGTTTGAGCGCATCAAAAAAGGTAATCAAGAAGTAACATTCAACGGCGAGAAATTCTATAAACAAACAAAAGCCTTTGATAAATCAGAAGATCCGCGTTTCTTAAGTGGTGCAGCAAGCGTAGATCGTAGCAATCGTAAATTCATTATGAGCGAAACCTATTATTTAAAAGATGTTTCTCACGTTCCAGCACTGACCACTAAATACCTTGATGAAACTAAGAAAGTGTGTGATTTAAAAACGATTGGTAACGCTTCAGATGCTTATTATGCCTGTGATGGTAACGATTTCCAACGTCTTGTTGCCGTGGTTTATCAAGCGAAAAACATTCTTTCTTTCCGTAGCTTAAAAGCGTATCAAGAAAAACCAACAGATGCGCAAGAAAAAGCAATTGTTAAAGGTTTAAGAGATTATCCGCTAGATACTATCGCTCGTTAATCTATGGATAGACGCAATCTTCTTTTAAATGAAATGGGAATAACCCGTTGGCAGCTCTATCGCCCAGAAGTATTGCAAGGGGCGGTAGGTGTGAGTGTTTCAGAACAAGTGAAATTTATTGTGGTGACTAATGATAATCTCTCAAGTTCACCGCTTTTTGCAGATATTCGACTTGCGCTAGAGCTCAAAAAAGAAGATTGCCTTTGCCTGAATTTCGATCAAATTCAACATATCACATTACAACATTCTGTGCGGTATTGGTTATTGGCTGAAAATGCTGATGAAATCGACCGCACTTTGCCTTATTGCTTAAATGCAGAGCGTGTTTATCGTTCTGTTGATTGGCAGCAATTCCAGCAAGATAGCCAAGCTAAGCGTGAGCTTTGGCAACAAATCCAACAAATTTAATCATTATGCCTTCTCTTTTTCCTATTGAAGAATGCGATATGGATCGCTTATATGAAATTGAACAAGCAGCACACCTTGTTCCTTGGTCATTAGGAACATTGAAAAATAATGTCGGCGAGCGTTATCTCAATTTGAAATTAGTGGAGAAGGAGCAAGTGCTTGGTTTTGCGATTTGCCAAACGGTATTAGATGAAGCGACATTATTTAATATTGCGATAGATCCGGTTCAACAAGGAAAGGGCTATGGTTCGTTTTTATTGCAAGGTTTAATGGATAAGCTTAAAGAGAAAGGTATTCAAACGCTTTGGCTTGAAGTGCGTGAATCGAATCCTGCTCGTTTCCTTTATGAAAAGTTGGGATTTAATGAGGTTGATATTCGTAAGAATTATTATCCGAAACCGGATGGTGGACGAGAAAATGCCGTTGTGATGGCATGTTATCTCTAGAATGAAAAAGTGCGGTCAATTTTGACCGCACTTTGTTTATCTGAAAAATAAGACATTACACTTCTTCTGCAGGGAAGATAAATGGATTTAATCCACTACGAGCGAAGTCTTTTTCTTCCATTTCAATATCTAAGAAAATTGATGCCAAATCATCTGCTACGGCTTCAACATTTGGATCTTTTTCCTGGAACATGATTTTTAAGTAGCTTTGGCAGTCACCACAGGTTTCTGCACGAATGAGTGCAAGTTCTTCGTTTAATGACCACATTTCAAGATTTTTGTGTTCATTACAGTTAGTGCATTGAGCTCGAACTAAATTCCATTCGCTTTCACAGAGACTGCAGTGTAAATAACGTAAACCTTGCGATGTACCGATATGTACCACGCTCGCAACAGGGGCAGAACCACAAACAGGGCAGTAATGTAAATTATCGATACCTTCTTGGCGGCTGTTATGAGGAATTTGTTGAGCCAGTTGTAACCAATAAAGAGAAAGTGCCGCCCAAATAAAGACGGCTTTATCGGTGCTTACTAAGTTATATTCTTGGCTTAAAAGATGGGTAGCCATTTCCTCAAGCTCTTTCTCTGAAGCTTTTTCTAGATTTTCAATGGTAGCAACAACCTGTTCATTCGCTTTGGGTTTAATGCTATGTAAAATTTCTTTAAGGTATTCAATCCAGATGCCAGAACGTTTAAATGTTTTAGCATTTAACGGTTCGATCTCACTTAAGTTATCGAATTGCTGTTTTTCTAATGGATTTTTTTCAAATACGCTTAATTGGCTTTCCACAACATCTGCAGCAAAGAGTAAATAATCAGCCAATGGATGATCTTTCGCTAATTCTCTTAAACGTTTTGCACGACGTTGATAAAGATTTTTAGGGTTCGCAAACAAAACAGGTGGAATATCGTATGAATTCTTTTTTTGTTTGATTTCGTCTGCAGATAAGATTTTGATACTCATAATAGTCTCTTAAGTATTGATAAGAAAAAGTGCGGTCAATTTTAACCGCACTTTTTGATTTTAGCCATTGATACCTTTGAACAATGCTTTGGTTTTTACTTTTTTACCTTCAGCTTCATTTTCAAGGTCTTCTTCTAGCTTAGGAAGTACTTCATCACGATACCATTTAGGGTGGTGTTTTTTCGCCCAGCGAACGGTTACCCAACCCTCAACGATTCCGCGGATTGAACCTTTAATCCAGAATGCCATATACATGTGTACCAAAATACCAGTGAACAACATGAATGCACTTAAAGAGTGAAGGAAAATCGCAAAACGTAATACCGGAATAGAGAAGTAGTGCGAGAAATACTGACGCCACATAATAATACCGGTTACAAGTAAAGTGACCATCGCCAAGTTCAATGTCCAGAATAACATTTTTTGACCAAGGTTATACTTGCCGTTATCTGCAACAGCGTGCTCATTCCCTTTTAATACTTCAACGATACCTTTTAACCAACGAATATCGTTTTTCTCTGGAATGTTGTGATCCCAGTAAAGATAGCCGAGGAAAATAAAGGCAACGAACATAATGATACCGGTGAACGGGTGAATTGCTCGAGCCAGTTGCGGAGTACCTAAAATTTCAGTTAACCACGCAAAATCTGGGAAGAAGAATGCCACACCAGTGAACATCGTCATAAAGAAGCAGATTACGAGTAACCAGTGGCTAAAACGAGCAGGCGTTCTATGACGAATGATTCGAGTATCATTGCTAATCTCAATCTTACTCATCTTTGCCCCCTTTTTTATCTTCTTCTTCAAATTCATGGTGATGATCTTCTACGTCTTCTTCAACGTTTGGACCCACAGCTAAGTAGTGAGCGATTTCAGCAAGTGCTAGACCACCCATTGCTACAGCCGCTACTGGTTTCAAGACATCTTTCCAAAGGGTGACGGTGAGGTCAACTTTTGGATCTTTTGGAAGACCAGAATAAAGCTCAGGTTTATCCGCATGGTGTAATACATACATTACGTGTGTACCACCTACGCCTTCAGGGTCGTAGATACCCGCGTTTTCGTAACCACGCGCTTTTAAGTCTGCAACACGTTGTTCTGCGTAGAGTTTCATTTCTTCTTTAGAACCGAAACGAATTGCACCAGTTGGACAGGTTTTCACGCAAGCCGGTTCTTGGCCCACAGAAACACGATCCACACAAAGGGTACATTTGTACACGCGGTTGTCTTCTGGGTTCATACGTGGAATGTTGAACGGACAACCTGCGATACAGTAACCACAACCGATACATTTATCAGATTGGAAATCCACGATACCGTTCGCATATTGGATGATTGCACCAGGTGCAGGACAAGCTTTTAAACAGCCTGGTTCTGAACAGTGCATACAACCATCTTTACGGATTAACCATTCTAAACGATCATTTTCTTCAACTTCGTTAAAGCGCATTACCGTCCATGCTTTCGCATTAAGATCTACTGGGTTATCGTAGATCCCCACACATTGAGCATTAACATCAGAACGGATGTCATTCCACTCTGAACAGCCCACCTGACAGGCTTTACAACCGATACAGGTGGATACGTCGATTAATTTTGCGACTTCAACTTTATGATCACGCGCTTGAGGTGCTGGTGTTAAACCAGACGTAGCGGAGACCTTGATAATGTCTTGCGATTGAACGCCTTGACCACTTCCTGCCATATTATGCCTCCGCTTTCTCAATGTTTACCAAGAATGTTTTATATTCTGGTGTTTGAGTGACTGCTTCACCCCAAGATGGTGTTAAGGTGTTGGTGGAGAAACCACGATTACCTTTACCATTTAAGGCTTTCATATTCCAGTGAATTGGAATACCCACGTGATGTACGGTACGTCCGTCGACTTCTAAATCTTTCAAACGTTTTGTTACCACTGCAACGGCTTTAATGTAGCCACGGCGAGAAGTAATTTTCACCATATCACCTTTTTGGATGCCTTTTTCTGCTGCTAATTTCTCACCAATTTCCACGAATTGTTGTGGTTGGGCGATAATATTTAACGCAGATTGAGCAGTCCAACTGTGGAAGTGCTCGGTCAAACGATAAGTCGTTGCCACATAAGGGAAGTCTTTGTTTGAACCGATAAATTCACGGTCTTCTTTATAAATACGAACAGTCGGATCAGAGACGACACTTGGGTGTAGTGGGTTAGTGTCAATCGGACTTTCAATTGGTTCATAGTGCTCCGGCATAGGACCATTCGCAATTTTATCTACCGCGAATAGACGGCCAACACCTTCCGCAGACATAATAAATGGACCTGCGTCAGAACCTGGTGGTTGTGTGCCATAGTCAGCGACATCTAACCAGTTCCAGTTTTTACCGTTCCATTTGATTAATTGACGGTGTTTATCCCAAGGGTTACCATTAATATCAAGTGAAGCACGGCTATAAAGAATACGACGGTTTGCTGGCCATGCGAAGCCCCAACCTAATGTACAACCTAAACCTGATGGGTCAGAGTTGTCACGGTTTGCGGTTTGGTTACCTTTTTCAGTCCATTGACCCACATAGATCCAGTTACCTGCAGAGGTTGTACCATCATCACGTAAGTGAGCGAATCCGTTAAGTAACTGACCTTTTTTATACATGACGTTGCCATCAGCATCGAGAAGATCAGCAAGCGCGTAGCCGTTTAATTCTTTCGCTAACTCTACAGAACTTGGTGAATGTGGCTGAGCATAGTTCCAAGTCATCGCCTCGAAAGATTCGATACCACGACCACCTTCTTTTTGATAAAGATGATGCATTTCTTCACGAATCATAGAAAGAATTTCAACATCTGGTAACGCTTCACCTGGTTGGTCACAGCCTTTCCAGTGCCATTGAGCCCAACGACCAGAGTTAGCAATCGAACCATCTTCTTCTGCGAAACAGGTGGTTGGTAAACGGAATACTTCAGTTTGAATATCTGCTGGAGTTACATTGTTTGATTCACCAAAGTTTTTCCAGAACTCAGAAGATTCAGTTTGAAGCGGATCCATTACGATTAAGAACTTCAATTTACTCATACCCGCAACAGTTTTGTTTTTATTCGGTAATGAGTTTAATACGTTGAAACCTTGTAAAATCCAACCGTTCAATTTGCCATCATTCATTAACTTAACATGAGTGATAGGGTCGTATAAGCGGTCTGCTTTTGGTAAGAAATCGAAACCCCAACCATTTTCTTTGGTTGCTTTATCACCATAGAACGTTTTCATCATACTCACGAAGAATTTCGATGTATTACGATAGTAGTTCACCTGGTTTGGTACGATATCTTTTGGCGTAATCGCATTAATGTATTGTTCGTAGGACGTATCTTTATCATTCGGCAAACGCATATAACCCGGTAAAGACATCGGCAATAAGCCCATATCTGTTGTACCTTGTACGTTTGAGTGTCCACGTAATGCATTAATACCGCCACCTGGCATCCCCATATTACCTAAGAGTAATTGGATCATTGCCATTGAACGAATGTTTTGTGTACCGATTGTGTGCTCAGTAAAGCCTAACGCATATAAGTGCGTCATGGTTTTATTCGGTGCAGAGGTTTTACCAATTTCTTCACAGATTTGTAAGAAGAGTTTTTGTTTAACGCCGGTAATACGTTCAACCATTTCTGGGGTATAGCGAGAAACGTGATCTTTCAAGATATTAATCACACAGCGTGGATCTTGTAAGGTCATATCACGTTTAGCATTACCATTTTCATCAAATTGGTAATTCCATTTAGATTTATCGTAAGTGCGTTTTTCTTCATCAAAACCTACGAATAAACCATCTTCAAATTTGAAACCTTCATCAACTAAGAATGAAGCATTGGTATAGTGTTTAACGTATTCGTGTTGAATTTGATTAGTTTCCAATAAGTAACGGATCACACCCATTAAGAATGCGATATCAGAACCGGAACGAATTGGTGCATGAAGGTCAGCTACAGAAGCTGTACGGTTAAAGCGAGGGTCAACCACGATGATTTTCGCACCGTTTTTCTTCGCTTCGATCGCCCAACGGAAGCCAACAGGGTGAGCTTCAGCAGGGTTACCACCTTGAACAATAATAAGATTGGCGTTTTTGATGTCAACCCAGTTGTTTGTCATGGCACCGCGACCAAATGATGGAGCAAGACTTGCTACCGTTGGTCCGTGTCAAGTATTCGCTTGGTTACACATCGGCACTATGCCCAACATTCGCACCCATTTATGAGTAAGAAGTGCGGCCTCGTTGCTCATGGCGGAGGCGGTCATAATACCTGTGGTTGTCCAACGGTTAACTGTTTTGCCACTTGCGTCTTTTTCAACAAAGTTAGCATCACGGTCATCTTTTAATAAACGAGAAACGCGTTTGATCGCTTCTTCCCAAGAAAGACGAACCCATTTGTCAGAACCCGGTGCACGATATTCAGGGTATAAAGCACGGCTTTCACTATTCACATAGTCTAATGCGCCCGCACCTTTAGGACATAATGCCCCGCGGCTTACCGGATGATCAGGGTCACCTTCAAGGTGGAATAATTTAGAACGGGTATTGGTGCCTGTATGGCTACTTAAAGCATCGTAAGGTTTGCCTGTGCTATATAACAACATACCACAGCTCACGGCACAATATGTACAGGTGTTACGGGATTCAAACGCCCGTAATAATTTGTACTCACGTGGCGCTGCTAAAACAGATGATGGTGCAAAGCCCAACATTGCCGCAGACGTCCCCGCCATACCACCTGCACAGATCTTAAAGAACTTACGTCTAGAGACCTGCATAATCACTCCTTCATAACGGCGAACCGTTAAGATATTTCGATAGTATAAATTCGTATAGATAATTTATTTGATTTCGTTAAAATAACGTATCAACCATTAAATCGGCTATAAAAATGACCAATTTAAACAGGGATAATTTTAACTATTTTTTAACCTGAAATCTATAATCAAAACTTGTTATAATCGTTTTAAAACTTGAGCCAGATCACAAAACAAGCATTTTTTGTTAAAAAAAAGTAACATTTTAGCTACAACCATTTTATTGGGAAAAAATAATGCACTGGATAATCCAAAAAACAATCAATTTTTTTAAAAAAACACCTGAAAATCCGACCGCACTTTTCATTGAAAAACAAGATAGTCTGGCTGCGGAAGTCCCTGTTTCTCTTGTCTATAATGGTATTGCGCATACCGTCATGATGTGTTCTCCACAAGATTTAGAGGATTTTGCTTTAGGCTTTTCATTGGCAGAAGGTATTATTGAGAAAAAAGCGGATATTTATGGCATTGATGTGGTGGAAGTATGCAATGGAATCGAAGTGCAAATTGAATTATCTAGCCGCCAATTTGTGGCATTAAAAGATCATCGCCGAACATTAACAGGCAGAACAGGATGTGGCATTTGCGGCACAGAACAAATCTCACAAGTTTATAAAAAATTGCCAAAATTAGACCGCACTTTCCAATTTAATTTAAATTTATTAGATGGTTGTTTAGCACAATTACAAGCCAATCAAGCACTCGGAAAAGAAACGGGCGCGACACATGCAGCCGCCTTTTTTGATTTATCGGGTAATTTACTGGCGATTCGAGAAGATGTTGGGCGACATGTTGCACTAGATAAATTAATTGGCTGGCATGCAAAACAAAATCAACCACAAGGATTTGTGTTGGTTTCGAGCCGAGCCAGTTATGAAATGGTTCAAAAATCGGTAGCTTGTGGTATCGAGTTACTTGTTGCGATTTCTGCTGCGACAGATCTCGCCGTGAATATGGCTGAACAACACAATCTTTCCCTTATCGGATTTGCTCGCCCAGGAAAAGCCAATATCTATGCGGGTAAAGAGCGGTTGGTTTTAGCTTAGTTTTATCTATTAAAAACAAGTGCGGTCAAAAACACCATGATTTTTAACCGCACTTTTTGTTTATTTCTTTTATTCTTTTGGCGATTTACTCTCTAAGAGCACTTCAGAAACCCAGCGTTGGGTGAGGCGTTTACCTTCTTGATCTGTACCAAATTTCATAAAATCAATATCCACGAGTTTTAATTTGCTCGCCGGCAGGAAGCCTGGCGCCGGTTCAGCATGAATATTGGTTGGAAGTTGATAAGAGTCTGATTCTCGCCACGGAATTTCTTGTGCTTCTTTGCTTAGTACAAAATCCATAAACAGCTTAGCATTATCGAGGTTTCTTGCTCCTTTGATAATACTAGCTCCGCCTAAAGAATAGCCTACGCCCTCGCACGGTAAAATCCCTTCAACCGGTGCACCGTTTTTCTTCTCACGTGGGTAAACCAACATAAAACCTAAATCAATTGCTACAGTACCATTTGCTAAATAATTGCTCGCAAGACCTGTTTTGGTATGCTGCATGAGATTGGATTCTAACTTTTTCAAATAATCAAACGCTTTTTCTTCTCCCCATAATGTGGAAAAAGTGCTGATAAGTGAATAACCCGTACCGGAAACACGGGGATCGGGATATTGAATTTGCCCTTGATATTCTGGTTTTATTAGATCTGCATAACATTTTGGCGCAGGAATATTCAATTCTTTTAATTTTTTAGTATTTACCCCAATGCCAAGTTCCATTAAGTAAATCACAGAGGTGAAATTGCCGCGTTGATCCATTAAAGATTTAAACTGCGGCATGATGTCTTTTTGTAATGGGGAACGATAGGATTCAAGTAAGCCTAATTCAGCCGCTTGAAGATGAGGTTCAATGGTGCCACCAAACCAGAAATCAGCTTGTGGGTTTTCTTTTTCAGCTTTAATTTTGCCTAATACGACGCCTGTACTATTACGTACAAATTGTGCATCTACATTGTATTTTTTACTAAAGGCTTGAGTGACTTTTTCGCATACAACGTTTTGTACACTGCAATAGACAGTGAGTTTTCCTTCAGCCTGTGCGTGAGATGTGAAGGCGAGTGCCGCAAGGGCAGAAAGTGCGGTCAATTTTAATGTTGTTTTAATTGGCATATAGGTTCTCTTTTTTTATCTTGGTTATCGTTCTTGTTTGGGTCGCTCATATTAAGCGGGCGGAGGAAATTTGTAAACATTAGGATTGTTTAAAAATATAATTCCCACTATAATCCCTGTAAATTTAACCAGATTAAAATAAGAGCAATGGATATTTCAGAATTACTTGATGGCTTGAATGATAAACAACGTGAAGCAGTGGCAGCACCGCTTGGCAATTACCTTGTGCTTGCCGGTGCAGGAAGTGGCAAAACTCGCGTATTGACTCATCGTATTGCTTGGTTGATTGCTGTAGAAAATATTTCTGAAGGCAGCATCATGGCGGTAACCTTCACCAATAAAGCTGCTGCTGAAATGCGTCATCGTATTCAAGATACCTTATCTAAACATGCTCAATCGAATCTATTTGGTATGTGGATTGGCACATTCCATAGCATTGCCCATCGATTATTACGTGCTCACCATTTAGATGTGAACTTGCCACAAGATTTCCAAATTTTGGATTCTGAAGACCAACTTCGTTTAGTAAAACGATTGATGAAATTGCACAATTATGACGATAAAGCGTTTCCACCTAAACAAGCGTGCTGGTATATCAATAATAAAAAAGATGAAGGTTTAAGACCGCAAGATATTGATGATTTCGGTGATCGTCAGGAAAAAGAGTGGATTAAGATTTATCAAATTTATCAAGATACTTGTGATCGTGCGGGCTTGGTGGATTTTGCGGAATTGTTAATTCGTGCGTATGAATTATTTGCTAAAAAGCCGGTGATTTTGCAGCGCTATCAGCAACGTTTTCAGCATATTTTGGTGGACGAGTTTCAAGATACCAATAAAATTCAATATGCCTGGATCAAAATTCTTGTCGGCAATACGGGCAAAGTGATGATTGTGGGCGATGATGACCAATCCATTTATGGATGGCGTGGTGCACAAGTCGAAAATATTCAAAAATTCTTAAAAGATTTCAACGCTGAAACTATCCGTTTGGAACAAAACTATCGTTCTACCGGCAATATTCTGAAAAGTGCCAACCAACTTATTTCGAATAATAGTGATCGCCTCGGTAAGAATTTATGGACCGACGGTGAAATGGGTGAGCCAGTAGGTATTTATGCCGCATTTAATGAGTTAGATGAAGCTAAATTCGTGGCTTCTCAGATCCAAAACTGGGTAGATGACGGCGGAAAATTAGATGATTGTGCCGTTTTATATCGTAGTAATAGCCAATCTCGTGTTATTGAAGAAGCGTTGATTCGTTGCCAAATTCCTTACCGGATTTACGGCGGGATGCGATTCTTCGAACGCCAAGAAATTAAAGATGCGTTGGCATATTTGCGTTTGATTAATAATCGTCAAGATGATGCGGCATTTGAACGTGTAATTAATACGCCTACACGTGGCATTGGTGATCGTACTTTAGATGTGTTACGAAATTTAACTCGTGAACGTCAAATTACCTTATGGCAAGCCGTACAAGTAGTCACACAAGAAAATATGCTAACGGGACGTGCTTCAACCGCATTATTGCGTTTCCAAGAGTTGATTAATTCTTTACAGGTGGATACAGCCGAAATGCCACTTTTTGCACAAACTGATTTTGTGATTAAACATTCTGGCTTATACGACATGTATAAACAGGAAAAAGGCGAAAAAGGTGAAGTCCGTATTGAAAACTTAGAGGAATTGGTGACGGCAACCCGAGAATTTATCAAGCCTGATGAAGCAGAGGATATGACCGATCTTACTGCCTTTTTAACTCATGCCTCTTTAGAAGCGGGAGAAGAGCAGGCTTCACCGCATCAATCTTGTGTAGAAATGATGACCTTACACTCAGCAAAAGGTTTGGAATTCCCACGCGTGTTTATGGTGGGGGTAGAAGAGGGCGTATTCCCAAGTTTCCGTTCATTTGAAGAACCCGGTCGTTTAGAAGAAGAACGCCGTCTTGCTTATGTGGGCATTACACGTGCTAAGCAAAAACTGACGATTTGTTATGCGGAAAGTCGTCGTGTTTATACAAAAGAAGAACGTCATTTGCCTTCACGTTTTATTACAGAATTGCCATCAGAATGCATTCAAGAAATCCGCTTGCGTGGAACAGTCACTCGAGCATTAAACCAAGCGAAAGTGGGAAGTTTAAGCGCGAGTTTGCCTGAGAATGAATGGAAAATGGGGCAAAAAGTGAAACATGAAAAGTTTGGTTTTGGCACAGTGATAAACGTTGAAGGCTCAGATAATAACACCCGTTTACAAATCGCTTTCCAAGCTCAAGGTATTAAGTGGTTGATTGCGCATTTGGCAAAATTAGAAAAAGTGCGGTAGAATCGGGAGGATTTTATTGCAGCGGGCATGAATATTGATATTTATGTTCAAGGTGCCAAGTGCGAAAGCATTCGAAGAAATGACCGCACTTTTATCATGTGGGAAGTAGATGTTTAAATTTATTTTAAAACGTATTTTAATGGTGATTCCTACCTTTATCGCCATTACTTTTGTGACTTTTTCGCTCATTCATTTTATTCCAGGCGATCCTGTGGAGATTATGATGGGAGAGCGAGGTTTAACACCAGAAGTTCATCAACAAATGATGAAGCAACTTGGTCTCGATTTACCGTTGTATCAGCAATATTTTAATTATATTGGCAATGTAATACAAGGTGATTTCGGTGAATCATTCCGCACTCAACAACCTGTTCTGAGAGAGTTTTTCACGCTTTTCCCTGCCACGTTTGAATTAGCTTTCTTTGCACTATTTTGGTCATTAATTGCCGGTATTACGCTAGGAACGATTGCGGCCGTCAAGAAAGATAGCTGGATTTCTCATACCGTGACAGCTATGTCATTAACGGGTTATTCCATGCCAATTTTCTGGTGGGGATTAATTTTGATCTTATATGTTTCACCTTGGTTAGATTTACCACAAGGGGGGCGTTTAGAAGATAGCTTCTGGATCGATACGCCGACCGGTTTTATGTTAATTGATACTTGGCTTTCAGGTGTGCCAGGCGCCTTTGGGAATGCCATTAAGTCATTGATTCTCCCGTCTATTGTGTTAGGCACCATTCCACTTGCGGTGATTACCAGAATGACACGTTCTTCGATGTTGGAAGTGTTAGGTGAAGATTATATTCGTACCGCAAAAGCGAAAGGCTTAAGTTATACCCGAATTGTGATTGTCCATGCGCTACGTAATGCGCTTATCCCTGTTGTGACAGTGGTGGGCTTGATTGTAGGACAGCTATTATCCGGTGCGGTTTTAACCGAAACAATTTTCTCATGGCCGGGTATTGGTAAATGGATTATTGATGCGATTTCCAATCGTGATTATCCTGTCTTACAAGGCGCCGTGTTGATTATCGCTACAATTATTATAGTGGTGAATTTGACGATCGATTTACTTTATGGCGTGGTAAACCCACGTATTCGCCATCAATAAGGAGCCTTATTAATGACGGAACAAACTTTATCTATTGAAACGATTACGCCTCGCACACCGTTGCAGGAGTTTTGGTTTTATTTCAAACAAAATAAAGGGGCAGTGATTGGGCTCACTTTTATTCTTGTCGTCGCATTAATCAGTGTTTTTGCGCCTTGGATTGCACCTTTTGATCCTATCGAACAAAATCGTTCAGCTTTATTGTTACCACCAGCTTGGTATGAAGGCGGCAATTCAGCTTATTTACTGGGTACAGATGACATTGGTCGAGATATTCTTTCTCGTATTATTTATGGTACGCGCATTTCTGTTTTTGCGGGCTTCATTATTGTTATTTTATCTTGCATTTTAGGAACGAGCCTTGGCTTGCTCGCCGGCTATTATGGTGGGGCATTGGATACATTAATTGTTCGTTTTATTGACATTATGTTGGCTATCCCAAACTTGCTTTTAACCATTGTGGTGGTATCAATTTTAGAGCCTTCTTTAACGAATGCGACGTTGGCGATTGCCGTGGTTTCGATTCCAAGTTATGTACGCTTAACACGTGCAGCAGTATTAAACGAGAAAAACAGAGATTATGTCACTTCTTCACGAGTGGCAGGAGCAAGCGTATTACGTTTAATGTTTATTGTGATTTTACCGAATTGCCTTGCGCCTCTCATCGTACAAATGACAATGGGGATTTCTAACGCCATTTTAGAGTTAGCGACTTTAGGTTTCTTAGGTATTGGGGCAAAACCACCAACACCGGAATTAGGGACGATGTTATCTGAATCACGTAGCTTTATGCAGGCGGCAAACTGGTTGGTTACCATTCCTGGTTTAGTGATTTTATCGCTTGTTTTAGCATTTAACTTAATGGGGGACGGGTTGCGTGATACACTCGATCCAAAATTAAAACAATAGGGGGCAGAATGGCATTATTAGATGTAAAAGAGCTTTCTGTTCACTTTGGTGATGAAAAAGCACCTTTTAAAGCAGTGGATCGTATTAGCTACCAAGTTAATCAAGGCGAGGTATTAGGCATTGTTGGAGAATCTGGTTCGGGGAAATCAGTGAGTTCCCTTGCGATAATGGGCTTAATTGATTTTCCTGGTCGAGTTTCAGCGCAGGGCTTAGCATTTGAAGGAAAAGATCTCTTAAGCTTGCCGCCAAAAGAAAAACAAGAATTGATTGGCGCAGATATTGCTATGATCTTCCAAGACCCGATGACAAGCTTAAATCCTGCTTATACGGTGGGTTTCCAAATTATGGAGGCGATTAAGGCGCATCAAGGCGGCAGTAAAAAAGAACGTCGTGAACGCACCTTAGAGCTATTACGCTTAGTCGGAATACCTGATCCTGAATCACGTATTGATGTCTATCCACATCAGCTTTCTGGCGGGATGAGCCAACGCGTTATGATTGCTATGGCGATTGCATGTAAACCGAGATTGCTCATTGCAGATGAACCAACCACCGCACTGGATGTGACCATTCAAGCTCAAATTGTAGATTTGTTGCTTGAGTTGCAGCAAAAAGAGTGTATGTCGTTGATTCTGATCACGCACGATCTTGCGTTAGTCGCAGAAGCGGCGCATCGTATTATTGTGATGTATGCAGGACAAGTAGTGGAAGAAGGACGAGCAGAAGATATTTTCCGTGACCCCAAACATCCTTACACTCAAGCGTTATTGCGTTCTTTACCAGAATTTGCCGAAGGTAAATCTCGTTTGCAATCTTTACCCGGTGTGGTGCCAGGTAAATACGACCGCCCACAAGGCTGTTTATTAAATCCACGTTGTCCGTATGCAACTGATCTTTGCCGACTTGTGGAACCTGAATTACGTCAAGTAGGAAATCGACAAGTTAAATGTCATACCCCATTAAATGCCCAAGGAGAACCAAGCAATGTCTAATGTCGCACAAGAAAATGCACCATTGCTCAATGCCATTGGGTTGAAGAAATATTATCCTGTGAAAAAAGGGATGTTTGCAAAAATACAGCAAGTGAAAGCATTAGATGGCGTGTCTTTTTCCTTAGAACGTGGCAAAACCCTTGCTGTAGTAGGTGAGTCTGGTTGTGGTAAATCAACACTAGGTCGTCTTTTAACGATGATAGAAGAACCAACAGAAGGTGAGTTATATTACAATGGGCAAAATTTCTTAGAGAATGATCACGAAACGAAAGCATTGCGCCGTCAGAAAATTCAAATCGTGTTTCAAAACCCTTATGCCTCACTGAATCCGCGTAAGAAAATCGGCACAATTTTGGAAGAGCCTTTAGTCATTAATACCAATCTATCGGCTAAAGAACGTAAAGAAAAAGTATTGTCCATGATGGCAAAAGTAGGATTGCGCGCTGAGTTTTACAATCGCTATCCACATATGTTTTCAGGTGGACAACGTCAGCGTATCGCGATTGCTCGTGGTTTAATGCTTGAACCTGACGTGGTTGTGGCGGATGAACCCGTTTCTGCATTAGATGTGTCCGTTCGTGCGCAAGTGCTGAATTTGATGATGGATTTGCAAGCTGAGCTAGGTTTATCTTATGTCTTTATTTCCCATGATCTTTCGGTGGTTGAACACATTGCTGATGAAGTGATGGTGATGTATTTAGGTCGCTGTGTTGAAATGGGTACAAAAGCGCAGATCTTTAATAATCCTCAGCATCCTTATACACAAGCTTTACTTTCGGCAACACCAAGATTGTCACCTGAATTACGTCGTCAACGGATTAAATTAAAGGGCGAATTACCAAGCCCGATTAATCCACCAAAAGGTTGTGCATTTAATCCGCGTTGTTGGAAAGCGACCGATAAATGTCGAAATGAGCAGCTTAAATTGGAAAAATACCCTGATGGTAAGCTCATTGCTTGCTTCCACCTCGATTAGAAAAGAGAAAAGAAAATGACCGCACTTGAGTAAGTGCGGTCATTTTTTTAGGCATTTTGAGTACGATAGCGGAAATTAAAGAAGACAAAGATGCCGAGTGCAATCATCGCTAATGCTGCGCCACTAAAGCCTATATATTCAAGACCAATGTGACGTGTTATTTGGTTACCAAATAGTGCGCCTGCACCAATACCGGCATTGAAAATACCGGAATAAATGGCGCTCGCTACGTCTGTTGCATCGGGCGCAAGTTGCAACACGCGCATTTGTAATGCCAGTCCAATACAAGAGATGCCAATACCCCAAATAAAAGCAAGGGTAAACATGGTGGCGGTATAACTTGCAGAAACAAGCATAAAGGCTAAAGAGACTGCCAATAAAATCATTGCCGTACTGATAAATTGGGTTGGACCAAAACGGTATAGGCGGTTAAAGATCACACTTGCGGTAATGCCAGACACCCCAAATACCAACAAAATTATTGTCGCAAGATTTGGATCGAGTTCGCCGATTTGAACCATAAAGGGTTCAATATAGGTATAAGCGGTAAAGTGTGCTGAAACGATAAGTACCGTTGTGGCATAAAGTCCAATGAGTAATGGACGTTTTGCCAAAATCGGTAGGCTAGAAAGTGAGCCGGCATTTTTACTTGGTAGATTTGGCAATAAACGCATAATCAATATCATCACCACTACAGCTAATGCAGCAATGATTGCAAAAGTAATACGCCAGCCAACTAATTGACCGACTAGACGTCCTAATGGCAAGCCCAAAATAGTCGCAAGGGATGTACCGATAGCTAGCATACCAATTGCTTGTGTTTTCTTATTCTTCGGCGCAACACGCATGACTAATGATGCGGTAATTGCCCAGAAGAGTGAATGCGCTACCGCAATACACATACGGGCAATAAGAAGAATCCAGTAATTCCAAGCGATGACCGAGATAATATGGCCGATAATAAAAATCACGAAAAGTTTCAGTAACAAACCTTTACGTTCCATATCACCTGTCGCGAGCATGGCGGGTAAAGACATAATCATGACAGTCCAAGCATAAACGGTCATCATTAACCCCACATCGGAGCTTTGCATATCAAAACTTTGTCCGATATCGGTGAGTAATGCAACGGGCACAAATTCCGTGGTATTAAAAATAAAAGCGGCGCAAGCCATGATAACTACGCGCCAAAATTGAGTTTTTTCTGCTTTTTGGTAAAACGACATTATTTTAATTTCTCTTTAATTGATTCCTTAAGTTGATGACGGAAATTTTTATCAATATTTAACTTGTATTGTGGTGCATAGCAGCTATCGAAAAAGCGAATAGGCAATGCCAGTTTTTTGTATTTTTCGTCAGTTGATCTTAAAGTTAAATTGACGTCGCATTGTACATTATCTAAATCAATGGCTCCAGAACCTTCACCTAAAAGTGCGGTTGTTTTTAAGCTTATTTTATCGACTTTGAGTAAATGATTTTCGAATGAAAGGCTTGATTCAAAACGCTCATAAGGCGTGTTCATATTTCTACTTGCGGTTAAATCACTGTTGTAATTAATCGGTAAATACTGTGCTGCCATATCCAGTAGGTTAAGTCCTAAAAGCTCACCATCACGTGCGTTAAAATCAAATTTCCCTTGGGCTAATTCTGAATTTGCAAAAGCTAATTGAATATTAAAATCACTTGTGCCCGTCATGGTTTGAGGAAAATTAAGTAACGCTAACAACTGTGTTAACGGAAAATTTTTACCAGAAAAATTGACCGCACTTTTTTGCAGATAGCTACTAAATTTGAGTACGGCAAGACAATTCGTGGTACATGTTGGTCGAATGTAACCAATGGCAAGTTTCTGTGGCTTAGTTAAATCAGCATGAATTTCAATATAGCCTAATTTTTGATGATTGAATTGAACGTCATCAAATTGAATAAGCGATTCACCTTCCTGGCGAAGGGCGATATTTCCTTTGTTAAAAAGAAAATCAAAGGTTGCGGTGTTGCCATAAATAGGTTTTTCAAGGTTCACCCAAATATGGTTGCTACCATTAAAAGTAAGATCTTTTTTTAAAAATTGTTTGAGTGCAAAATCTGAAAATGCCATGCGGATATTGGCTGAGTTCAATGCATTTTCAGTAAAGCGAGCTTGCTGAATTTGAATTTCATCAATCGTTGGATTCCCAAAAACGAGTGAAATAAAAGGTAATTTTCCTTCAATTTTTTGTGCATAAATCGCGTGATATTTAACCTTTTCTAAGGAAATAACAGGCTGTGGAAAGAGGCTAATACTTACCGTTTCAAGTTGAATATCTCGTTTCGTCAGTTGTTCGGTCAAAAGACTCTTAGCTTGTTGAAGTTGAATATAGAAAAAAGCAAAGATCGCAAACAGCACGATCAACAGGCTAATTGCGATCTTTTTCATAGATTAATCCTCATTAATTCGGCTCGCTACCGCATTTTGTTGATGTTTGTATTTCGCATCTTTACGGCTGGTATAAGGACGTGCAGCAGGGCCACTTAACACTTCAAAACTTAAAGCACCAATCACCATATTTGGACGTAATGCCAAAGGTAATTTGCCTGAGTTATAAAACTCTAACACAATTTTACCTTCCCAACCTGGATCAATACGATGAGCGGTCACGTGCACCATTAAACCTAAACGAGCAAGTGAAGAACGACCATCTAGCCAACCGATAATATTGGCAGGGAGTTTCACTGACTCCAATGTAGTTGCTAACGCCAACATACCTGGATGTAAGAAGAAGGCTTCATCATCACCGATAATAATTTCGTCACTCATCACGGATTCAAGTTGAGCAGAGACTTCTTCTTTCGGTCCACTTAAATCAATATAAGGCGCGGAATGTTCACGAAATACGCGAAATGAATTGCCTAAACGCACATCAATGGTCGCACCATTGATTTTGTCATTTTCAGGACGAGGCGTTAAAGAAATAATGCCATCATCTAGATAGCGTTCGATATCGGTATCGCAAAGACGCATGATTTTTCCTATTTTTGGTTTAACAAATGAAGAATTTGAGCTTTTAACATATTGATCGCAATACGGTTTTTACCACCACGAGGAATCACGATATCCGCATATTGTTTTGATGGTTCGATAAATTGCATGAACATTGGGCGCACAGTTGCACGATATTGATCAATCACAGATTGTAGTGAACGACCACGTTCTTCCATATCACGTTGTAAACGACGGATAAAACAAATGTCTAATGGTGTATCCACGAAGACAGAAATATCGGCTAATTGGCGAACTCGCTCATCAGTAAGCAATAAGATCCCTTCTAAAATCACAATTTTTTTCGGCGTGAAGTGTTTGGTTTCACCTGTTCTGGTGTGTTCAACATAACTATAGACCGGAATATCCACGGCAGTTCCGTTTTTTAAGTCTTTTAAGTGTTGAATGAGTAAATCTCTGTCCATTGAATTCGGGTGGTCATAGTTCATTTTCACACGTTCACTCATTTCCAAATGACTTTGATCTTTGTAGTAGCTGTCTTCTGCAATGATGCCAATTTCTTGGCAACCTAATTCATTACAAAGTTCTTTGTGAACGGTAGATGCAATGGAGCTTTTCCCTGAAGCGGATGCCCCCGTGATAGCAATGATGATACAAGATGAGTTTGACATAAAACGTCCTCAAAAAACGGAAGGTAAAAATTAGTGGGATTATAAAGAAAAATCAGTTTAAATTCACCTTTCTTTTTTATTTAAATTTTTTAAATTTGTGAAGTAGTTCACGGAATTTCTTTTCGTTTTCGCTTACGATGTGCTCGTTTTTATTATTTCATCAGTGTTATTTATGAGGAGTGTACGATGAAAATGAATAAAATTTCTCTCTCCATTTCAACCGCACTTTTAGCTGCAGGCTTCATGACATCATCAGCCGTTAATGCTCAAGGGCGTTTAGTGGTGTATTGTAGTGCGACCAATATTCTTTGTGAAACGACAACGAAAGCCTTTGGCGAAAAATATGATGTGAAAACCTCATTTATTCGCAACGGTTCAGGCAGTACGTTTGCAAAAGTTGAAGCGGAAAAAAATAACCCTCAAGCAGACGTTTGGTTTGGTGGTACATTTGACCCTCAAGCACAAGCAGCTGAATTGGGTTTAATCGAACCTTATAAATCTAAACACATTGATGAAATTGTTGAACGTTTCCGTGATCCAGCGAAAACCAAAGGGCATTATGTCTCTGCGATTTACATGGGGATCTTAGGTTTTGGTGTGAATACCGAGCGTTTAGCAAAATTAGGTATTAAAGAAGTACCAAAATGCTGGAAAGATTTAACCGATCCTCGCTTAAAAGGCGAAGTGCAAATTGCTGACCCACAAAGTGCGGGTACAGCATACACTGCATTGGCTACTTTCGTTCAACTTTGGGGTGAAGAAAAAGCCTTTGATTTCTTAAAAGCATTACATCCAAACGTATCTCAATACACCAAATCAGGTGTTACCCCATCTCGTAATGCAGCACGTGGTGAAACGGCGGTAGGT
Organism: Haemophilus parainfluenzae; assembly: GCF_014931395.1. Lineage (NCBI taxonomy): Bacteria > Pseudomonadati > Pseudomonadota > Gammaproteobacteria > Pasteurellales > Pasteurellaceae > Parahaemophilus > Parahaemophilus parainfluenzae. Next base: position 1,324,541 of record NZ_CP063120.1, read on the forward strand.
ATCGGTTTCTTACACGATTATGCACTTGAAAAACGTCAAGGTGCACCATTGGAATTAGTGGTGCCTTGCGAAGGTACTGGCTATGAATTAGGTGGCGTGAGTATCTTAAAAGGTGCGCGTAACATCGATAATGCAAAATTATTCGTGGATTGGGCATTATCTAAAGAAGGTCAAGAGTTAGCATGGAAACAAGGTGATTCTTTACAAATCTTAACCAACACCACAGCGGAACAATCGCCAACCGCGTTTGATCCAAGTAAACTTAATCTGATCAATTATGACTTTGAAAAATACGGTGCAACCGAACAACGCAAAGCCTTAATTGAAAAATGGGTTCAAGATGTTAAATTAGCGAAATAGTATTTAAAGTGCGGTTGAAAAACATGAGATTTTTGACCGCACTTTTGCCATTTTAGCCCCACTAAATAGTTTTTACGTGGGTTTCTACGATGAGCGTATCAGCTCATCTTCTTTTATAAACACAGGAGTGAACCAATGAAAATGTCTAATGTTGCTTTAGCACTTTCTAGTGTTGTATTTGGTGGCGTGTTGCTAAGCGCTCACGCATCTGCTGCAGAAGGCCGTTTAGTGGTTTATTGTAGTGCACAAAATACGATGTGCGAGCAAGAAACCATGGCGTTTGAGAAAAAATACGGTATCAAAACCAGTTTTATTCGTGGTGGTACAGGTACAATTTTAGCCAAAATTGATGCTGAGAAAGCTAACCCTCAAGGGGATGTATGGTATGGCGGTACGCTTGATCCACATTCTCAAGCAGGTGAAATGGGTTTACTTGAAGCATATAAGTCACCAAATCTCGCACAAATTCCTGAGCAGTTTAGAGACCCCGCTAAAATTAAAGGCAACTATTCTTCAGCGATTTATCTCGGTGTATTAGGTTTTGGGATTAACCCAGAACGTTTGAAAAAGCTCAATTTGCCGACACCAAAATGTTGGAAAGATTTAGCCGATCCTGCGTATCGTAATGAGATCCAAGCAGCCGATCCACAAAGTTCTGGAACAGGTTATACACAATTAGCCACCTATATCCAACTTTGGGGCGAGGATGACGCATTCAAATATCTCAAAGAACTCAATAAAAACGTTTCCCAATATACCAAATCCGGTAACACCGCAACCCGTAATACAGCGCGTGGTGAAACCGCAATCGGAATTGGTTTTTTACATGAATATTCTTTAGAGAAAGCAAAAGGCGCACCAGTTGAATTAGTTGTTCCTTGCGAAGGTACAGGCTATGAAATTGGTGGTGTGAGCATTATTAAAGGTGCAAGAAACCTTGAAAATGCGAAATTATTTGTGGATTGGGCGTTATCAAAAGAAGCGCAAGAGCTAACCTGGAAAAAAGGAGAAGCGTATTCTATTTTAACCAATAGCACCGCTGAGCAATCGCCTTATGCGCTCGATTTTAAATCCATCAATTTAATTAATTATGATTTTGACAAATACGGCTCAAGTGATTTACGTAAACGTTTGATCACAAAATGGGTCGATGATGTAAAATTAGCAAAATAATGATGTATACATAGCGAAATAATAGCTATTATATTATTTCGCTTTTTTCTTTTATGCGAGGTTGTATGAACGCAAATAAACTTCCTATTATCCAATCCGCTAACTTTTGGATAATTCTTGCAGTGATTGCATTTTTTCTTCTACCTTCCCACGCTTTAGATTATGGCTTGTTTGAAAGTACAAGTGATGAATATCTAGGTGCAATGGGGTGGTCTTCATTAGATATTACGGCATTATGGTTTTTACCGGTTATTTTATACGGTTTGATGCCACTTCTTAAATTACCGAAGGATACACAAGCGAAAGCTGAGCTGTATCTTATTGCAGCCGCGACATTATTTATCTTTGTCAGTGCGACAATTTGTAAAGTCAGCATGGGTTATTCAGTGATTGTATTAATCGCAAGTTTAACCGCATTGGCGACGTTTTCTTTCGCTAAATTGAAAGTGATGCAAGGGGATAAATTTATTATCGCCTCTTTACTTTGCATTATCTTATTAATTTTCTTCTTCATCGTTTACCCGACATTGGCGATCTTTGTGTCCATGTTCTATGACGGTGATACTTTTGCACCACAACAAGTGATGCGAATTTTGACTCAAAGCTACATTGTACGTGTGATTAGTAACTCGCTATTCTTATCAGGCTTTGTAGGTATCGTATCAACGATTTTCGGTTTGGCATTTGCACTTTATACCACCCGTATTGCTCGTAGAACGGCATTCATTGGTAAAATTTTCTCTATTTTACCAATCGTAACTCCACCATTCGTTGTGGGTTTAGGGGTCACATTAATGCTTGGCCGTTCTGGTTATGTGACGGAGTTCTTAGCTTCAACATTTGGATTTGAGAACCATAACTGGTTATACGGTTTTAACGGGATTGCCATTGCGCAGATTCTTGCTTTTGCACCGATTTCATTCATGATTTTAGATGGGGCATTAAAATCGGTTCATCCATCAATTGAAGAAGCGTCTTACACCTTGCGTGCAAATCGTTACCAAACATTCTTCAATATCATTTTCCCATTACTACGTCCGGCATTGGCAAACTCATTCTTAATCGTGTTTATCCAATCCTTAGCGGACTTTAGTAACCCATTAGTATTGGGTGGTAGTTTTGACGTCATCGCGACACAAATCTACTTCTATATTGCAGGCTCACAATTAGATTATGCTTCAGCAAGTACTTTAGGTTCGATGCTTTTAATCTTCTCATTAGCTGTATTTATCATCCAATATATTTGGATTGGTAACCGCTCTTATGTAACCGTTTCAGGTAAATCCTATCGCGGTGACGTACAAGATTTACCAACCGGCTTAAAATATACCATCATCGGTATGCTTGGTTTCTGGGTACTCTTTAACTTAGCGTTATACGGCAGTATTTTCTATGGTAGTTTCACCGTAAACTGGGGTGTGGATTACACCTTAACCTTGAAAAACTATGCGATGTTATTCGGACAAGGCTTAAGTGATGGGGCATGGCCATCATTGATTAATACCTTAATCTATGCAGGAATTGCCGCACCATTGACCGCACTTTTCGGTTTATTAATTGCGTATATTGTGGTGCGTAAAGATTTCCAAGGTAAAAAATCTCTTGAGTTCTTAACCATGCTTTGCTTCGCCGTACCAGGAACCGTTGCAGGGGTGTCTTATATTTTAGCCTTTAACAATGCGCCACTTTACATTACAGGTACCAGCATTATCGTGATCATTTCAATGGTGATGCGTGATTTACCAATCGGTATGCGTGCAGCGATTGCAGGTCTTGGTCAATTAGATAAATCACTCGATGAAGCGTCTCTTTCTTTAAAAGGTAGCTCATGGAAAACCTTGTGGTTTATCGTTTTACCATTGTTAAAACCAGCGTTACTTTCAGCATTGGTCACCAGCTTCGTTCGTGCGATGACTACCGTGAGTGCGATTATCTTCTTAGTCACCGCTGATACACGAGTGGCAACAGCCTATATTTTAAACCGTGTAGAAGATGGTGAATATGGTGTTGCTATCGCATACGGTTCGATTTTAATCATCGTGATGATGGCCATTATTTTATTCTTTGACTGGATTGTGGGTGATACCCGAATTTCCCGTTCTAAAGCGAAAAAAATGAATTAACTCGTTAAGTTGTAGGTAAATATTATGAGTAATAATGATTTCTTAGTATTAAAAAATATCACCAAATCTTTTGGTAAATCCACAGTCATTGATAATTTAGATTTAACCATTAAACGTGGCACTATGGTCACCTTATTAGGGCCATCTGGTTGTGGTAAAACCACTGTGTTACGTTTGGTGGCAGGCTTAGAAAATCCAACTTCAGGTCAAATTTTTATTGATGGTGAAGATGTAACTAAATCATCTATTCAAAATCGTGATATTTGTATCGTATTCCAATCTTATGCGTTATTCCCACACATGAGTATCGGTGATAACGTTGGCTACGGTTTACGTATGCAAGGCGTGGGTAAAGAAGAACGTGCTAAACGTGTAAAAGAAGCGTTAGAGTTGGTTGACTTAGCGGGGTTTGAAGATCGTTTTGTGGATCAAATTTCGGGTGGTCAACAACAACGTGTGGCATTAGCACGTGCGTTAGTATTAAAACCAAAAGTATTACTTTTTGATGAACCATTAAGTAACTTGGATGCAAACTTACGTCGTTCTATGCGTGAAAAAATCCGTGAATTACAACAAAGTTTAGGTATTACCTCACTTTATGTGACCCACGACCAGACCGAAGCATTTGCGGTATCCGATGAAGTTATTGTGATGAATAAAGGTAAAATCATGCAAAAAGCGCCAGCCAAAGAGCTTTATTTGCGTCCAAATTCTTTATTCCTTGCAAACTTCATGGGCGAATCGAGCATCTTTGAAGGTAAATTGGAAAATAACACCATTGACGTGAATGGCTACAAATTACCATTAAGCAATGCGGCACAATTCAATTTACCAGATGGTGAATGCTTAGTAGGCGTACGTCCTGAAGCAATTTACTTAAAAGCAGAAGGCGAGGCAGCACAACAATGTGAAATCAAGAGTGCGGTCTATATGGGTAACCACTGGGAAGTGGTGGCGATTTGGGCTGGCAAAGAATTGCTCATTAATACTAAACCTGAAGACTTCAATGCTAATCTCAAACAAGCTTATGTAAATTTCTCTGAACAAGGTATTTTCTTGTTGAAGAAAGAGAGATAATGTCAATCTAAAGGCGTATGGAAACATACGCCTTTTCTTTTAAAATCCTTTCAAAATTGACCGCACTTTTCCGCTCATTTTTATTTTCCCTAACAAATCTGTATAATATTTACCTTTTGAATATAAACGATTGAAGGAGGAAAGCATGATAAAACCTGATACTTTGCCGCAATTTTTGCGTAATAAAGTCGAGGAAAATGATGCCTTTGGTCTTGTGGAAGGGCTGTGCCAATTATTACGTAATAGCCCCACAGAAAAAATTTCTCCGACCTTGCATTTATTTAAGTTTATCTTAAAAAACGATAAAGAATTAGGCTGTTCTGTCTCGAAATTATTATGCGGTTGGTTATGTGGTTTACGCCTTTATCCCTTGTTTATTAGTAGTGGCATTCTTACGCGTGGCGGTTTTGGACAGGAAATGAAAACGCGTATTTATGAGCGTTTTAATCCTTCTTTTAAAGATATTAATGATTTACGTGATATTTTTTATTTATTGTTTAGCGATAAAAATGATGCCCGCTGGATTGATGCCGTTCCGTTAAAAACGTGGCGAGGCGTATTTGGCGTTTTAACCCGTTATACAGAACAAAAAGATCGCGAACGTTTAAAAAATCATATTGAAAGTGAAGGGCTATTTGCCATTGAAATGCTTTCAATTTGGATTGCAGCTGAAGATATGGATCCTGAGTTGATGCGAATGGAGCCTTCTCTGTTGAATGCAGATTCGCCTTTTGTGGCTTTACACCATGAAGTAGTTGATTGGGTAGAGGCGCGTCGTCAATCAACAGTTTTTGATGATAGCCATTTACAGGTAATGTTTGATCAATGTAAGGCATTGATTATTGGCTTACAGAAACGTGGGGCGGTAGTGGGATCATCCTTAAATACGGCATATTTATTGGAACGTCTTTCCCAGACTTTAGAACGGTTAGAAACCTTGATGGCGATTTTTGTTTCAAATCGCTATTTGCCGCGTCGAATCTTATTATTAACCGGTTGTTTTGCTCGTGCAGCAGCAGAACGACATAGTATTTCGCGACTATGGAAACAAAGCTCAGGATTGATGGCTCGTAGTGTTACGCAGAATGCAGGCGATCATGGTGAGCATTACATTACTCGAGATAAAAAAGAGTATTGGGCAATGTTTTATTCTGCCGCGGGTGGTGGGGTATTAATTGCACTGATGGCGCTATTTAAAATCTATCTAGGTAGCATTATTGATGACAAAGTCTGGAAAGGGATTGCCGAAGGCTTAAATTACGGCTTAGGTTTCATGGTGATCTTTATGCTTCATTTCACGGTGGCAACCAAACAGCCGGCCATGACTGCAGCCCGTTTTGCTGAGGCTGTTGAGAAAACGCCTCAAGGTAAAACCGTCAATATGAAATTAGCTCAATTATTAGTGGATGTATTTCGCTCTCAAAGTATTGCGGTACTAGGCAATGTGCTCATTGCGATGGGTTTAGCCGCATTGATTGCGTTTGGTTACCAATATAAAACAGGTGAGCCATTGATGAATGCCGATCAAATCGCATATCAGTTGCATAGTATTGATCCTTTTGCGGGAACCTTATGGTTTGCCGCCATTGCAGGTGTATGGTTATTCTGTTCGGGGATTATTTCGGGCTATTTTGATAACCGTAGCAATTATTTGAATATGCGTATGCGTTTAACTCAGCATCCGTTATTGAAAAAACTAATGTCTGAGAAGACTCGCGTGAAATTTGCTAATTATATGCATGAGAATTATGGCTCGCTAATTGGTAACCTTTGCTTTGGTATGCTGCTTGGGATTACCGGTGTGGTGGGGTACTTAACGCATCTTCCGTTAGATATTCGTCATGTGGCATTTTCATCTGCAAATGTGGGCTATATTGCCGTGAGCGGACATTTTACCTATTCATTGCTTTTACAATGCATTGCTTTTGTATTGTTGATTGGTTTAGTGAATTTAATTGTCAGTTTTTCATTAACGCTTTGGGTTGCACTGCGTTCTTTGAATGCGGAAATTGATAGCTGGTGGCCAATTTGGCATGAAGTTTGTCAAATTGTGAAAAAACGTCCATTGAGCTTATTTCTTCCTGTTCAATTAGATAAATAATCGGCTTAAGTGCGGTCAAAAATATCAACGTTTTTGACCGCACTTTCTTTTCGACAAATTTAATTTGCGTTATCATGTTGCTCATCTAATGCTATAACTTTATGAATTATTCTAATGAAACCCACATTTCTTGAACTTCGTCACCTAAGAACCTTGCTTGCTTTAAAGGAAACAGGCAGTGTTTCAATGGCGGCAAAACGTGTTTATTTAACACAATCGGCACTTTCTCACCAAATTAAGTTAATGGAAGAGCAATTTGGTTTACCTCTTTTTGAGCGTAAAAGTAATCCATTGCGTTTTACCGCAGCAGGCGATCGTTTGATTCGTCTTGCCAATGAAATTCTTCCGAAAGTGGTTGATGCAGAACGTGAGCTCGCACGCGTAAAACACGGTGATGCAGGGCAGTTAAGAATTGCGGTGGAGTGTCATACCTGTTTCGACTGGTTAATGCCTGCGATGGATGAATTTCGTCAGCATTGGAGCTTGGTAGAATTGGATATTGTGTCAGGTTTTCACACGGATCCGGTTGGATTGTTATTATCTCATCGTGCAGATTGGGCGATTGTGTCTGAAGTTGAACAAAATGATGATGTTTTATTTAAGCCGTTATTTTCTTATGAAATGGTGGGAATTTGTTCTAAAGATCATCCATTAGCCAATAAAGAGGTTTGGCAGGCAGAAGATTTCGCTGAAGAAACTTGGGTAACCTATCCCGTGCCTGATGATATGTTGGATTTATATCGTCAAGTATTGAAACCGAAAGGTATTAATCCGCCTCGTCGTACAACAGAGCTAACGATCGCTTTGATCCAGTTAGTAGCGAGTCGTCGAGGCATTGCTACCGTGCCTTATTGGGCGGCATTACCTTATTTAGAAAAAGGGTATGTGGTGGCGCGTAAAATTACAGAAGAAGGGTTGTACAGTAACCTCTATGCCGCGATTCGTAAAGAAGATGCTAATTTAGCTTATATCGAAGATTTCCATCAAACAGTAAAAGCACAAAGTTTTTCGACCTTACCTGGTTTGTCTGTTTTAGAGTTGTAGTAGGTCAATATGTCAGAAGTCGTGACAGAAAATCCCATCAAAGCCGCAGCAAAAGCGGCATTTCCTTACAGCATGCCAATGCTTGCCGGCTTTTTATTTTTAGGCATAGCATACGGCATTTACATGAAAGCACTTGGATTCGGTGTTTGGTTCCCCGTTGCAATGGCAGCACTCATTTATGCGGGCTCCGTGGAATTTATTGCGGCTGCTGCATTAGTTATGCCTTTTTCGCCTTTAAGTGTTGCGTTGGTTACGCTGATGGTAAGTGGGCGCCAAATTTTTTATGGTATTTCCATGTTAGAAAAATATGGTGCTCAACTCGGGAAAAAACGTTGGTATTTAATTAGTACCCTAGTCGATGAAAGTTTTTCCCTGAACTATATGGCGAAGATTCCTGATCATTTAGATAAAGGCTGGTACATGTTCTTTGTTAGTTTTTATCTCCATCTTTATTGGGTTGTAGGAGCTGGATTAGGTAATCTATTTGGTTCAATTATTCCTTTTGATTTAAAAGGGGTAGAGTTTGGTATGACCGCACTTTTCCTGGTGATTTTTGCTGAAAACTGGCTTAAAGAGAAATCTCATGAAAGCTCATTATTAGGTTTAGGTGTGGCTTTTGCATCGCTGTTAATTGTTGGGAAAGAGCACTTTTTGGTGCCAACACTCATTAGTATTTGGATTCTGTTAACCATAAGACGACCTAAACTTTCATCTAAATTGGAGGCACTAAAATGACATTGATGGAACAAATTATCACCATTGTGATTTGTATTGTGTGCGTGCAATTTACTCGATTATTGCCATTCTGGATTTTTCCCGCCAATCGCCAGATTCCGGACTATATTCGTTACCTTGGCAAAGTATTGCCTGCGGCGATGTTTGGGATGTTAGTGGTGTATTGCTATAAAAATGTGGATGTATTGAGTGGTTATCATGGCTTACCCGATTTCATTGCGGGTGCGTTGGTATTGGGGTTACATTTCTGGAAAAAGAACATGTTTCTTTCTATTTCGGCTGGCACAATTTTTTATATGTTTTTAGTGCAAAAAGTCTTTATCTAAGCGAATGTTGAGCGAAATAAAAATTTCTTGATATTGCAATCGGTTGCCTTTATTTCGCCTCTTTTCCTCGATTCCAAAATCTTTTATGATGCCGCCTCCAATCATTGTTGACGGAGAGATTTATGGAATTTAATTTCATCGAATTATTAGGTTATTTGGCAACATTCTTTGTGGCCGCGTCTTTTTTATTTAAATCGATTGTTCACTTGAGAGTTGTTAATGCAATTGGAGCGGTACTTTTTGTCGTTTACAGTTTGATCATCAAATCTTATCCAGTTGCGCTTCTAAACGCATTCTTAGTTTTCGTTAACTTATATCAACTTTATCGTTTGAAAAAAGAGCAGCCAGCATCAAAACTGCTTAAATAATTGACCGCACTTTTCCACGATTTACCCCCACATTTGATATAACGCAATCACCAGTGGCATAGTAAACATACAAAGCAGCGTCGTTACACCATAGATGGCGCTGGCTTTCTGTGGATTGTTGTTATAAATCACCGCCATTTGTGTCACAGTTGAAGCGGATGGGCTAGTGGTTGCTAAAAAGCTAATTAACACAATAATTTCGCCTTTTTCAGCCCAATGCACAAACCCAATCAGTTTTATTAATACCAATAATGCAATCGGAATAAGTAACAAGCGCAAAAGTGTGACTAAATAAATGCGTTTGGATGATACGATGCTCCGTAAAGGAATTGCCGCAATCAGCATACCCGCAACAAGCATGGCATTTGGACCAATAAATAAGCCAATGGAAGAGAGTGTACCATTGATAATACTTGGTAATTTTATTTGAAAAGCAAATAAAAATGCTCCGACGAGAATTGACCAAATATTGATATTTTTGGCAATCATCTTTAAGGATAAATTTCCTTTTCCTACAATAATCAAACGGCAATGTGTCCAAAATAGAAAAGTTTGTACCACAATAAAACAGCTGGCGTAAATGACCCATTCTTTGCCAAATAACGACATCACAATCGGAATAATTAAGTTACCAGAATTGGAATAAATGGAAGTGGCGTGTTCAATAGGATCAAGCTTTAGTAGGCGTTTCAATAGGCTACCAATAATAATCAGAATAATGTGAAGAAACACCGCCATAAGCAGTGAAAGCTGTAAACCTTGCAAGATTTCAGGCGTGTAATCAATTTGAAAGGCTTCAATCATTACCGCTGGACTAATGACATAAAGCCCAATAATGGAAAGCGGTTTACTATCTTCTGATTTTAATAGTTTTGATTTAACCAACCCATAGCCAATAAGTACAATGAGTGTCAGTTCAATAATTTTAGTGCCGAGTAAAAATGCGATGTCCATAGTGAATTTTGATGAGAGAAGTTATTGTTATAAAAGAAGAAAAGGGCAAAATAATTTGCCCTTTAAATTGATTTAGGTTACTCCCATTCTATCGTTGCTGGGGGTTTTCCGCTGATGTCGTACACCACGCGGGAAATGCCATTCACTTCGTTGATGATGCGGTTAGACACTTTGCCTAATAAATCATAAGGTAAATGAGCCCAATGTGCGGTCATAAAATCGATGGTTTCTACTGCACGTAGCGAGATCACCCAATCGTATTTACGGCCATCTCCCATCACACCTACAGATTTTACTGGTAAGAATACGCTGAAGGCTTGGCTAGTTTTTTCATACCAACCACTATTACGTAATTCTTCGATAAAGATTGCATCCGCACGGCGTAATAAATCGCAGTATTCTTTTTTCACTTCGCCTAATACACGCACGCCTAAACCTGGGCCAGGGAATGGGTGGCGGTTGATCATTTCAGCCGGTAAGCCTAATGCTAAACCGATTTTACGTACTTCATCTTTAAATAATTCACGTAACGGTTCAACTAAGCCAAGTTTCATATAGTCTGGTAAGCCACCTACGTTATGGTGAGATTTGATCACATGTGCTTTACCTGTTTTGCTTGCTGCAGATTCGATGACGTCAGGGTAGATCGTACCTTGTGCCAACCATTTTACATTAGTGAGTTTTTTCGATTCATCATCGAATACATCAACGAATACTTTACCGATAATTTTACGTTTCGCTTCAGGATCAGATACGCCTGCAAGTTCGCCTAAGAAACGGCTTTCAGCATCAACACGGGTAATATTTAAACCGAATTTATCACCGAACATTTCCATGACTTGGTCACCTTCGTGTAAGCGGAGTAAACCGTTATCCACGAATACGCAGTGTAAGTTTTTGCCGATAGCGCGGTGTAAAAGTAATGCAACCACAGAAGAGTCCACACCACCAGATAAACCTAAAATCACTTCATCATCACCCACTTGCTCTTTAATACGAGCAACGGCATCTTCAATGATATTTTCAGCTGTCCATTTAGTTTCGCAACCACAGATGTTAACTACAAAGTTGGTTAATAATTCCAAGCCTTTTTTAGTATGCGTTACTTCAGGGTGGAATTGTACACCGTAGAAACGACGATTTTCGTCAGACATTGCCGCAATTGGGCAGGTTGGCGTTGTGCCAGTTACTTTGAAGTTTTCTGGTAAGCGCGTTACTTTATCGCCGTGGCTCATCCAAACGTCTAATTTTGGCTCGCAAGCGGTCAAATTATTATTAAGATTTGCAAAAAGCGCTGTGGCATTTTCTAATGCTACAGAAGCATAGCCAAATTCACGATGATCAGAGGTTTCAGTTAAACCACCAAGTTGCATCGCCATTGTTTGCATACCGTAACAAATACCTAATACCGGCACGCCTGCATTAAATACGTATTCTGGTGCACGCGGGCTGTTTGCTTCTGTGGTACTTTCAGGACCACCTGAAAGAATAATCCCCGTTGGGTTAAATTCTCGGATTTGTTTTTCCGTCACGTCCCACGCCCAAAGTTCGCAGTACACACCAATTTCACGCACACGGCGTGCGATTAATTGCGTATATTGTGAACCAAAGTCGAGGATCAGGATTTTATGGTTGTGGATGTTTGTCATTGTTTACCTTAATAAATGGTTAATGATGTAATTGTTGAATAATCTATAAAATTTTTAGCATTTTTTGTTTTGGTAAAATTAAAGGCTGTAGTACTCTTTTCGATATACGAGTAAAAAAATTTTCTTCATTCATATAATCTAGTTTTATTTCCAATTCTGAATTTGAATATTTAATAGAAATAATTTTGTGATTATCATTTGGTAGGTAATGTATTGTTTTTGTATTCTGCATACCTACTGAAGCATAGATTATTACTTGGTTCGAATATAGGAATAATTCATTGGGGTTATCCAAAAAACTGTCATCTTTTAATGATCTAATTATATGTACTCTTTTTCTAAATTCACCTTTATTAATTTTGACTATATCATCATTTGGTATTTTCTCATTAAGATCAATTGTTGTTGAAAGAATTTCATCACTTTCATAACATTGCCTGGTATGAACTATCCTTTTTATGAAAAAATTATTTTGAATAAAACAGAAGTCAATAAATATCTGACAAATCCCATTTTTTATGAAATTTGGGATTTCAGAGATAGAATTGTAATAAAGCTGAGGAAGCGTATATATATTGTACAATGCACCGCATGATTTTCTTGCAAAAGATGAAAAACAATCTAAGTATAGGTAATCACTAGTTAGTTGTGATACTAATAATAAGGATGTGAGAATCTTTTCTTGGATATTCAGATGCGTGATTCCATCAATTAATTTAGAGTTTTTTAAGTAAAGATTCTGAACTTCATGGTAAAAATCACTGACTCCAGAGCCAATAGCCAAGATAGAATCAATTTTTCCTAATGGAATCTTATGAGCATTAACATAGTAATGAGAGAAATAGCCATCCTTATCCATATACATCAGGATAACACTAATTTCTAACTTAGAGCTGATTATATAGTTTTCTATATTTAGAACATCTATTTCATCTACAGTTTGATAAGATAATTTACTCTTAATATAATTTGATAGTTCTAATGCATCATTAACACTACCTGAATACATCATATAGTAAGTGTGATTTATGTCATCATTAATGGTTATTTTCCAAATTTTATTTGCAACTCCAGCAGGCTTATACCCATTTAGCCCTTCTCTATTTTCATTCTCAATTAAGGGTGTTGATAAATCTTTGATTCCTGATTTATTGCTAATTAGGTTATCTGTAATTGCGATAGGAAATGAATCTCTAAATAATAATGCACAAATTGTCATACTTAATAAGTAATAATTTAATTTAATTTTAAAAGGTGGGCTAAAGCCCACCCTACGGATTAGCCCATACGATAGTTTGGCGCTTCTTTAGTAATAGTTACATCGTGAACGTGGCTTTCTTTAATACCCGCACCACTGATGCGAACGAATTCTGCTTTCGTGCGTAATTCTTCAATGGTTGCGCAGCCAGTTAAGCCCATGCAAGAACGCAAGCCACCCATTTGTTGGTGGATGATTTCTTTTAAGTAACCTTTGTATGGAATACGGCCTTCGATACCTTCTGGTACGAGTTTGTCTGCAGCGTTATCAGATTGGAAGTAACGGTCTGATGAGCCTTTCGCCATCGCACCTAATGAACCCATACCACGGTAAGATTTAAATGCACGACCTTGATAAAGTTCGATTTCACCTGGTGCTTCTTCAGTACCGGCAAACATAGAACCAACCATTACACAGCTTGCGCCTGCAGCGATAGCTTTTGCAATATCACCAGAGAAACGAATACCACCGTCCGCGATAACTGGAATACCACGTTCTTTTAATGCCGCTGCCGCATCTGCGATAGCGGTGATTTGTGGAACACCTACACCGGTTACGATACGAGTTGTACAAATTGAACCTGGACCGATACCTACTTTCACTGCGCTTGCGCCTGCGTCTGCAAGTGCGATAGCACCTTCAGCAGTCGCTACGTTACCCGCAACGATAGGTAAGTTTGGATATTTTGCACGAGTTTCACGAACACGTTGTAACACACCTTCAGAGTGACCGTGAGAAGAGTCGATTAACAACACATCTACGCCGGCTTTCACTAAAGCATCAATACGTTCTTCGTTACCTGGGCCTGCACCTACAGCCGCACCGACACGTAAACGACCAAATTCATCTTTACATGCATTTGGTTTTTGTTCCGCTTTTTGGAAGTCTTTAACGGTGATCATGCCTTTTAATTTGAATGCATCATCTACTACAAGTACTTTCTCTACGCGGTTTTGATGCATTAATTCTAAAATTGTTTCACGGCTTGCACCTTCTTTTACGGTGACTAAGTCTTCTTTTTTCGTCATTAATTGTGAAACAGTTTTGCTTAAATCTTTTACGAAACGCGTGTCGCGGCCAGTAATGATACCGATTAAGTTATTTTCACCGTCTACAACAGGGTAGCCTGCGAAGCCGTTTTTCTTCACCATTTCAGCAAGTGCTGCAAGGGTCAAATCTGGCGAAACAGTGACAGGTTCAGAAACGATACCACTTTCGAATTTTTTCACTTTACGAACACGATCCGCTTGGCGTTCGATCGTCATATTTTTGTGAATAAAACCAATACCACCTTCTTGTGCTAAAGAGATTGCTAATTTGGTTTCTGTGACAGTATCCATTGCAGCAGAAAGCATCGGAATATTTAAGCGAATTTCTTTGGTGAGATGAGTTGAGAGGTTGGCAGTGTTCGGAAGAACAGTTGAATGAGCTGGGACGAGTAGAACGTCGTCAAAAGTCAGAGCTTCTTGTTTGATTCTAAGCATGGCAATATCTCGCTGTTAAAAATTGTTTCAAAAAATATTGCGGCGGAATTATACAGATTTTTCATGTGGTTGAAAATGAATTTTTTCGCTTTTATGGTAAGATTTGCCAAGGTTTTTATGAGAAGGAATGAATATGCCACCGTTATTGGATTGTTTGTCTGATTGCCAACCTAAAGTGCGGTCAGATTTGATGTCGTTTTTAAATATTACGTCAAATGAATTGGCGCAAGAAATGGCATTATTGAGAGAAGTGGGATTAAATATTCAAGAAGAAAATGATGTCTGTCAACTTGTGCCAGAAATGCCTTTGTTAAATCCGCAAACAATTTCAACCGCACTTTCACCTTATTCCGTGCATTATCATCGAACCATTTCTTCAACAAATGAATTTATATCAAGACAAATTGAGCAATTAAAAAAAGGTGATTTGTGTTTGGCTGAATATCAAACAGCTGGACGGGGACGTCGTGGTCGCCAATGGCTTTCACCGTTTGCAGGCCAGCTAATTTTCAGTTTTTATTGGACTATCGATCCTAAAAAAGCATTGGATGGATTAAGTTTAGTAATTGGTTTAGCTATTGCAGAAGCGTTAAATGCGAAAGTGAAATGGCCAAATGATATTTTGCTTTCAGGGCGAAAACTCGGTGGAATCTTGGTAGAGATTATCAATCACAAGAATGGGTTGCTTAATTTAGTGGCTGGTATTGGGATCAATGTAAAATTGCCACAATCAAGCGAAATTAGTCAGCCGTATGCACAATTAACCGAACAGGATCCTGATATAGATCGTGAAAAGATCCTTATTAAAGTGATTCAACGTATTTATTCTCGATTAGCTCAATTTGAAGAAAAGGGCATTGATGAGGAATTCATGCAACAATGGATAAACTATAATGAATTTTTTGGTGATGAAGTGAACGTCTTTACTGAGCAAGGCGCGATTTCAGGTATAGAGCAGGGGATTGATAAACGTGGTTATTTAAAAGTCATAACCGATGAAGGAGAGCGGTATTTTAATGCCGGAGAAGTTTCTTTAAGAAGGAAGTAAACAAAAAGTGCGGTCAAAATTAACCGCACTTTTTAGATGTATGCTAAACCACTTTCTGAATAAGCGCTGAAATGTCATCTGCAAATTTTTCATCTCTTGTCATTTGCTCAATTTCCTCTGCTGAATATTTTTCACCGTTATACACGACAACAATACTGAGATCATTGGGTTGCAAGAAATGTGTTTCACCGAATTCAGTATAACGGGTGGCGCCAATACTAATAATCGCTTGTTTCGGATAGTTTGCTTGCTCTAATAAAGAAGCAATATGATTCATTGGTCCCTCATCGGGTTGATTATTCATTCTATCCAAGATCCAATCTAATAATTGTTGGTGGAAATAGCTATAACCAATCACTGGGCTGTCAATGCCGTAAGTATTGAGTTCCCCATTTCGTTTATGGAAGCAAGCGATACGATATTGATCAATTTCACTTCCTTTAATAAAGGAAGAAAGTGGAATCAGTTTGGGTGAAATACCTTTACTTGCCGCGCCCCAGTTCTTCTTTTCACAGATTTTTTTCGCATTAGGGCGACGAATAGAGCAATCATTATAGGCTGCAAAATAGCGAGGAATAATTTTCTCAACTTGCTTTCCTTTATAGATAAGATCACAAATAAGTGCAATTTCAGGTTCAATTTGAAGATTATCCGCACCTTGTGGAAAGTTAATTTCATTGTAACTTAAAGGAAAGGTAGAAAGAAAACCAGCGTTTTCACTTGGCACATAAAACGGGAAAATTGCTTTCGGTTGAATGGCATTTTCTGTTTTAACTTGAGTGAAATCAGCCGATTCACCGGCTTGTTCTAAATGTCCCGCAAAATTACCTGCTACACCGAAACCAATCATTTGCTCAAAATTCATAACTACCTCATTAAAATGCTTACTCTTTGGAGGTAATTTACCTTGAATATTGAACAAAGACAATTCACTTTGATGATTAAATCATCAGACAAGAAAAAAATTGAATTTTTTTGTAAAAAAGCACTTGCAAAGAATTCTGAAAGTTCTATAATACGCCCCACACAACGACGCGCTGTTGTGACTCTTAAGAAAAACCAGTGCGTCGTTCTTTTTTGCTCTTTAACAATATATCAGACAATCTGTGTGGGCACTTGTTGATTGACTTGTTTTAAAAATATTTTTAATTTTGAAGTCTTAATAGGTGCTAACTAGAAATTCATAATACTTTTTTAAGTAGTGACATTTTATGTCAGCAGTATTGAGCGATTGAACTTGAATTGAAGAGTTTGATCATGGCTCAGATTGAACGCTGGCGGCAGGCTTAACACATGCAAGTCGAACGGTAACATAAAGAAGCTTGCTTCTTTGATGACGAGTGGCGGACGGGTGAGTAATGCTTGGGAATCTAGCTTATGGAGGGGGATAACTACGGGAAACTGTAGCTAATACCGCGTAGAATCGAGAGATGAAAGTGTGGGACCTTCGGGCCACATGCCATAGGATGAGCCCAAGTGGGATTAGGTAGTTGGTGAGGTAAAGGCTCACCAAGCCGACGATCTCTAGCTGGTCTGAGAGGATGACCAGCCACACTGGGACTGAGACACGGCCCAGACTCCTACGGGAGGCAGCAGTGGGGAATATTGCGCAATGGGGGCAACCCTGACGCAGCCATGCCGCGTGAATGAAGAAGGCCTTCGGGTTGTAAAGTTCTTTCGGTAGCGAGGAAGGCATTTAGTTTAATAGACTAGGTGATTGACGTTAACTACAGAAGAAGCACCGGCTAACTCCGTGCCAGCAGCCGCGGTAATACGGAGGGTGCGAGCGTTAATCGGAATAACTGGGCGTAAAGGGCACGCAGGCGGTGACTTAAGTGAGGTGTGAAAGCCCCGGGCTTAACCTGGGAATTGCATTTCATACTGGGTCGCTAGAGTACTTTAGGGAGGGGTAGAATTCCACGTGTAGCGGTGAAATGCGTAGAGATGTGGAGGAATACCGAAGGCGAAGGCAGCCCCTTGGGAATGTACTGACGCTCATGTGCGAAAGCGTGGGGAGCAAACAGGATTAGATACCCTGGTAGTCCACGCTGTAAACGATGTCGATTTGGGGGTTGAGCTTTGAGCTTGGCGCCCGTAGCTAACGTGATAAATCGACCGCCTGGGGAGTACGGCCGCAAGGTTAAAACTCAAATGAATTGACGGGGGCCCGCACAAGCGGTGGAGCATGTGGTTTAATTCGATGCAACGCGAAGAACCTTACCTACTCTTGACATCCAGAGAACTTTCCAGAGATGGATTGGTGCCTTCGGGAACTCTGAGACAGGTGCTGCATGGCTGTCGTCAGCTCGTGTTGTGAAATGTTGGGTTAAGTCCCGCAACGAGCGCAACCCTTATCCTTTGTTGCCAGCGATTTGGTCGGGAACTCAAAGGAGACTGCCGGTGATAAACCGGAGGAAGGTGGGGATGACGTCAAGTCATCATGGCCCTTACGAGTAGGGCTACACACGTGCTACAATGGCGTATACAGAGGGAAGCGATAGTGCGAGCTGGAGCGAATCTCACAAAGTACGTCTAAGTCCGGATTGGAGTCTGCAACTCGACTCCATGAAGTCGGAATCGCTAGTAATCGCAAATCAGAATGTTGCGGTGAATACGTTCCCGGGCCTTGTACACACCGCCCGTCACACCATGGGAGTGGGTTGTACCAGAAGTAGATAGCTTAACCTTCGGGGGGGCGTTTACCACGGTATGATTCATGACTGGGGTGAAGTCGTAACAAGGTAACCGTAGGGGAACCTGCGGTTGGATCACCTCCTTACCAAAACGAGAGACAATAAGTGTCCACACAGATTGATTGATATATTGTAGACAATATCGAGCAGAAAGCCGTTATTCCCTTGGGTCTGTAGCTCAGGTGGTTAGAGCGCACCCCTGATAAGGGTGAGGTCGGTGGTTCAAGTCCACTCAGACCCACCACTCAAACTGAGTGAGTGATGAAGGTGAATAAGGTGGTAAATAAACGATGACATGGGGATATAGCTCAGCTGGGAGAGCGCCTGCCTTGCACGCAGGAGGTCAGCGGTTCGATCCCGCTTATCTCCACCACTTATCATCGTTAAGTAAATTGAGTGATTTAATGCTTAAAGTGCTTCAATGAGTTTATTTAACGATGATAACTGAAAATGTTATTTCTGTTCTTTAACAACCAGGAAACAAGCTGAAAAACTGAAGAGACTTTCAAGTCCTTTTAAGGGATAAGAAAAAGTCTGAGTAAGAAGAAAATCTTGATTGAACAAAAGCAATCAAGTGTTTAGTTGAAAACACAACATCAAGAATTTTTGAGGTTGTATAGTTAAGTGACTAAGCGTACAAGGTGGATGCCTTGGCAATCAGAGGCGAGGAAGGACGTGCTAATCTGCGAAAAGCTTGGATGAGTCGATAAGAGGCGTTTAATCCAAGATGTCCGAATGGGGAAACCCAGTAGATGAAGAATCTACTATCACTTACTGAATTCATAGGTAAGTGAGGCAAACCGGGAGAACTGAAACATCTAAGTACCCCGAGGAAAAGAAATCAACCGAGATTTCGTTAGTAGCGGCGAGCGAACGCGAAGGAGCCTGTTAGTGATAATGACAGAGACAGAGGAACAAGCTGGGAAGCTTGGCGATACAGGGTGATAGCCCCGTACTCGAAGTCCAGGTCATGGTACTAAGCTAACGACAAGTAGGGCGGGACACGTGATATCCTGTTTGAAGATGGGGGGACCATCCTCCAAGGCTAAATACTCCTGATTGACCGATAGTGAACCAGTACTGTGAAGGAAAGGCGAAAAGAACCCCGGTGAGGGGAGTGAAATAGAACCTGAAACCTTGTACGTACAAGCAGTGGGAGCCCTTTAAGGGTGACTGCGTACCTTTTGTATAATGGGTCAGCGACTTATATTTTGTAGCGAGGTTAACCGAATAGGGGAGCCGAAGGGAAACCGAGTCTTAACTGGGCGTCTAGTTGCAAGGTATAGACCCGAAACCCGGTGATCTAGCCATGGGCAGGTTGAAGGTTGGGTAACACTAACTGGAGGACCGAACCGACTAATGTTGAAAAATTAGCGGATGACTTGTGGCTGGGGGTGAAAGGCCAATCAAACCGGGAGATAGCTGGTTCTCCCCGAAATCTATTTAGGTAGAGCCTTGAGCGGACACCTTCGGGGGTAGAGCACTGTTTCGGCTAGGGGTCCATCCCGGATTACCAACCCGATGCAAACTACGAATACCGAAGAGTGATACTCAGGAGACACACGGCGGGTGCTAACGTCCGTCGTGGAGAGGGAAACAACCCAGACCGCCAGCTAAGGTCCCAAAGTCTATATTAAGTGGGAAACGAAGTGGGAAGGCTTAGACAGCTAGGATGTTGGCTTAGAAGCAGCCATCATTTAAAGAAAGCGTAATAGCTCACTAGTCGAGTCGGCCTGCGCGGAAGATGTAACGGGGCTCAAATATAGCACCGAAGCTGCGGCATCAGACGTAAGTCTGTTGGGTAGGGGAGCGTTCTGTAAGCGGATGAAGGTGAATCGAGAGGTTTGCTGGACGTATCAGAAGTGCGAATGCTGACATAAGTAACGATAAAACGGGTGAAAAACCCGTTCGCCGGAAGACCAAGGGTTCCTGTCCAACGTTAATCGGGGCAGGGTGAGTCGGCCCCTAAGGCGAGGCTGAAAAGCGTAGTCGATGGGAAACGGGTTAATATTCCCGTACTTGGATAAACTGCGATGTGGGGACGGAGCAGGTTAGGTTATCGCACTGTTGGATATGTGCGTTTAAGTTGGTAGGTGAGAAGTTTAGGCAAATCCGGACTTCTTTAACACTGAGAGATGATGACGAGGCTCTACGGAGCTGAAGTAACCGATACCACACTTCCAGGAAAAGCCACTAAGCTTCAGGTTTATCTAAACCGTACTGAAAACCGACACAGGTGGTCAGGTAGAGAATACTCAGGCGCTTGAGAGAACTCGGGTGAAGGAACTAGGCAAAATAGCACCGTAACTTCGGGAGAAGGTGCGCCGGCGTAGATTGTAGTCCCTCGCGGGCGAAGGTTGAACCGGTCGAAGATACCAGCTGGCTGCAACTGTTTATTAAAAACACAGCACTCTGCAAACACGAAAGTGGACGTATAGGGTGTGATGCCTGCCCGGTGCTGGAAGGTTAATTGATGGTGTAATCGAAAGAGAAGCTCCTGATCGAAGCCCCAGTAAACGGCGGCCGTAACTATAACGGTCCTAAGGTAGCGAAATTCCTTGTCGGGTAAGTTCCGACCTGCACGAATGGCATAATGATGGCCAGGCTGTCTCCACCCGAGACTCAGTGAAATTGAAATCGCCGTGAAGATGCGGTGTACCCGCGGCTAGACGGAAAGACCCCGTGAACCTTTACTATAGCTTGACACTGAACATTGAATTTTGATGTGTAGGATAGGTGGGAGACTATGAAGATGATACGCCAGTATTGTTGGAGTCGACCTTGAAATACCACCCTTTAACGTTTGATGTTCTAACGAAGATTACGAAACGTGGTCTCGGACAGTGTCTGGTGGGTAGTTTGACTGGGGCGGTCTCCTCCCAAAGAGTAACGGAGGAGCACGAAGGTTTGCTAATGACGGTCGGACATCGTCAGGTTAGTGCAATGGTATAAGCAAGCTTAACTGCGAGACAGACAAGTCGAGCAGGTACGAAAGTAGGTCATAGTGATCCGGTGGTTCTGAATGGAAGGGCCATCGCTCAACGGATAAAAGGTACTCCGGGGATAACAGGCTGATACCGCCCAAGAGTTCATATCGACGGCGGTGTTTGGCACCTCGATGTCGGCTCATCACATCCTGGGGCTGAAGTAGGTCCCAAGGGTATGGCTGTTCGCCATTTAAAGTGGTACGCGAGCTGGGTTTAGAACGTCGTGAGACAGTTCGGTCCCTATCTGCCGTGGGCGTTGGAGAATTGATTGGGGCTGCTCCTAGTACGAGAGGACCGGAGTGGACGCACCACTGGTGTTCCGGTTGTGTCGCCAGACGCATTGCCGGGTAGCTAAGTGCGGAAGAGATAAGTGCTGAAAGCATCTAAGCACGAAACTTGCCAAGAGATGAGTTCTCCCTGTCATTAAGACAGTAAGGGTTGTTTAAGACTAAGACGTAGATAGGTCTGGTGTGTAAGCGGTGCGAGCCGTTGAGCTAACAGATACTAATTGCCCGAGAGGCTTAACTATACAACGCTCAAGGGTTTTGGGTGTTGGGTAAGACGAAGAAACTCAGAGAAGAAAGAGAAAGTTTTGAAGTGAATCAGCTTGTTTGGTTGTGAGCACTAGAGATAGTGAGAGCAGAATAGAGAAAAGTTATTAAAGGAATAATCCTGGCGGCGATAGAGCGGTGGTCCCACCTGACCCCATACCGAACTCAGAAGTGAAACGCCGATGCGCCGATGGTAGTGTGGGGTTTCCCCATGTGAGAGTAGGACACCGCCAGGTATTGAATAGAGAACCCCGAGCTGAATGGCTTGGGGTTTTTGTTTATGGATTTTTGTAAAAAATTATATAGAATGATCTCAATTTTTATTTCTCAATATAAACAATGAAAAACTTTAGATATTTTGCACAACGTTATGTTGATTGGGTTATTCGATTAGGTCGGGTCCGTTTCTCTCTACTTGGTATCGTGATTCTTGCGATTTTAGCTATCTGTATACAAATCTTATTAAGCACGCTTCTTAGTGATGGTATTCACTGGAGTGACATTGTTCGCTCGATCACGTTTGGTTTATTTACCGCTCCTTTTGTTATTTATTTTTTTACGCTACTAGTTGAACGATTAGAACGTTCCCGTTTAGAGCTCTCTAAAACGCTTGCGCGATTAGAAAAAAATAGTCGAGATAAAAGTACCTTGCTTGCAACGATTAGCCATGAATTACGCACGCCTTTAAATGGGATCATTGGGCTTAGTCGAATTTTATTGGATGATAAATTAACGGCACAACAACAAAATTATCTTAATACGATTAACCTAAGTGCGGTCAGTTTAGGCCATATTTTTAGTGATATTATTGATTTAGACAAGATCGACTCCAAACGCATTGAATTAAATATTCAGCCTTGCGATTTCCATTCACTACTTAATGATTTCTATAATTTTGGTACCTTGATGGCAGAACAAAAGGGGCTAAAATTCTCTTTAAAGCTGGATGATAATTTACCTAATTGGCTTTATCTCGATCGTGCTCGCCTTAGCCAAATTCTTTGGAATTTAATTAGTAATGCCGTCAAATTCACTGACAAAGGTGAAGTCATTCTAAGGGTGCAGAAAATGCAAGATAATCAGTATCAATTTAGCGTTACTGATACGGGGGCAGGTATTGCACCTTGCGAATTAGATAAGATTTTTACCATGTACTATCAGGTTAAAGATAATATTCATCGTTCTGCAGGAAGTGGTATCGGTCTTGCGATTTCTAAGAATTTAGCTCAATTAATGCAAGGGGATTTAACGGTTGAGAGTGAACTGGAAAAAGGTTCAACCTTTTACTTAACGATCATTGCAGAAAAAGCTCAGGCTCATGATGGTAATGCTGAAAAAGCCATGCAGCATCTTTCTATTTTATTAGTAGAAGACGTTGAATTGAATGTTGTTGTGGCCAAAAGTATTCTTGAAAAGCAAGGGCATTATGTTGATGTAGCGATGAATGGTGAACAGGCTATCCAATTATTTGAGAAAAATACTTATGATATTGTTTTTCTTGATATTAAGTTACCAGATATGTCAGGCTTTGATATTGCATACTATTTACGTAAAAACTATGAAGAAGGGATTTATGATTTTCTTCCACCTTTAATTGCTTTTACGGCAAACGTTATGCACAGCGAAGAGGAATATCAAAATCAGGGTATGGATGGCGTGTTGCGTAAGCCTCTTTCTCTAACGGAATTACGTCAGTGTTTTAAAACATTCTTAGGAGATGATATCGAGACTACCTCTGATGAAGAAGAGCTCCCTCAAGTTCAAGAAGGTATTAATATTTCACTTATTGAGTTAATTGGAAAATCACAAGCTAAAGCTAATGTGGAGTTATTCAAACAGTGGATGCCAATTTATTTGGATGAATTGGAAACGGCATATAAAGATTATCTAGCAAACGCAGACATGCAACAAATGGTGTCAGATGTGGCACATAAAATAAAAGGTGCGGCTGCATCAGTGGGGCTTGTTAATATCCAAAATATCGCCAAATTGGCTCAAGATACGTCATTACCTAATTGGGCATCTGATATTGCTTTATGGATAGAGCAACTCAGCACTGGATGGCCTCAAAATGTAGCTGAATTAGAAGTGTATTTAGAAAAATAATTCATGACACGACATTTTCAAATTTTAGTCAGTGAAAATATGCCGTCTAATTTGCCGGCAAATACCTTGATCATTAATGAATTTTCTAAAATTCAAAATCTTCTTGGGCAAGAGTTTGAGACGATCTTGTTTGATGCACGTAAAGGTATCCATTTAGAGGCGCTCGCCATTGCGGCTGGTACATTGAAAATGAATGGTGCCTTAATTGTCTTGCTATCAAATTGGGAGAAACTTCATTCCCAATTAGATGAAGATAGTCTTCGTTGGTCAGGTTCGCTTGAGACAATTGCAACGCCAAGATTTATGACATATTTTAAGCATTGTATTCATAAATATGGTTTTCCCGTTCTTTATCATCAAAATGATTTAAAATTTGATCGCACTTTTCAGCAGTCATTTGTAAATCATAATGCGACCTTAGATCAGCAGAAAATCATTGACCAAATCTTACAAAAAGAATCTGAACTCTACTTTCTTACCGCTAAACGAGGAAGAGGGAAATCAGCCCTTGCAGGCTTATTAGCGAATCAACTCGATAAAAAAATTTATCTCACGGCACCAAATAAAAGTGCGGTTAAAATTTTGGCTGAATTTTCACAAAAAGAGATTATCTTTATTGCGCCAGATGAGCTTTTCCTAGCTTTGCAACGTAATCCTTCTTTTTCTGAAAATGCTTGGCTTTTTGTGGATGAAGCAGCAATGTTGCCGATTGCTCAACTTACTGCTTTTTCCCACCATTTTAAGCATATTTTATTTACGACAACTATCCATAGTTATGAGGGAACGGGACGAGGCTTTACGCTTAAATTTAAGCAAAAAATGAACCGCACTTTTTTAAACTTTGAGCTTATTGAACCGATACGCTGGGCTAAAGATGATGCTTTAGAGGCGTTTATTGATGAGCTTTTATTATTGAATGTTGAAGATGAATTTAAGCAAACACCATACAGTAAAAGTGAAACATGCCAAATTACTAAACGCTCACAACAAGAAATATTATCTTCTTTGTCTCAATTTTATGGTTTGATGACATTAGCTCATTATCGAACATCCCCATTAGATCTTCGACGGTTATTTGATGCTAATGCACAGTGTTTTTTTACTGCTGAAAGCGAACAAAATTTACTGGGCGCAGCGTGGGCATTAGAAGAAGGTGGAATTGAGGATTCATCGCTTATAGAAGCTATTCAGCTGGGTATAAGACGCCCGAAAGGCAATCTCGTGCCGCAAGCACTTTGTTTTCATACTCAGCTACAAAAGGCTTGTGAATTACATGCTTTACGTATTTCGAGAATTGCGGTCCAGCCTATGTGGCAACGGCATGGTATTGGTACAAAGCTTATTGAATACATCAAGCAAAATGCTAATGTAGATTATTTGTCAGTGAGTTTTGGGTATACGAAAGAACTGGCTCAATTTTGGCTGAAATGTGGTTTTTCTCTTGTTCATTTGGGCGACCATTTAGAGGCGAGCAGTGGTTGTTACTCTGCGATTGCGCTAAAAGGACTTTCTCCACAAGGGATTGAATTAGAAAAAAGAGCAAAGCAATCTTTTCAACGGAATATACCGTTATCTTTCCATCCACTTGCTCAGGTATTTAATACCACATCAGTAGATTGGGAATTGCTTGATGAAGATTGGTTAAGCCTAAAAAACTTCGCTTATTTTCACCGCTCTTTAGCTTCCGCTTTGCCGGCAATTCGTCGATTTTTAATGAATTTAGATGAAAAAGATTGTCCTTTAATGCGAGATTATTTCATCAAAAAACAGATACCCTATAGTAAGAAAAATGGGTTAAAATCATTACGTTCTGAAATTGCACAAAAATTAAAAAAGGAGGCAAGATGAGCGAACAAGAAAAAAAAGGTTGGTTTCGCAAAGCCGTAGATGAATATAATAAATTTTGCAAAGAGCTTGGTTTAGATAAAGGAGCTTGTCGAGGTTGTATGCCACGTATCGAATTCGATGATGATGGGCATGTAAAAAAAGAGAAACCACTTGAACCACTCAAAAAATAAGAGAAAACAGGGTTAAGATAACCCTGTTTTTTTATACAGATAATTATTGAAAACTAGATTGAATTTGCTAAACTAATCAACTATTCACGCAAAAATGAGATAAAAATTGACCGCACTTATGAAAACAACCTATTTTAATTTTGATATTCCCACTCAGCCCAATGACCATAAAATTCTTGGCAATGTATTGGCGAGTGCAGATGCACTTGCGGTTAGTGAAATTGCTGAGCAATATGATGGATTGACAGTGGTCGTGACACCGGATACTAAAAGTGCGGTTCGTTTATCACACGTTTTACCGGATTTAACTTCTCAGCCCGTTCAGTTTTTTCCTGATTGGGAAACGTTGCCTTACGATTCTTTTTCGCCTCATCAAGAAATTATTTCTTCGCGTTTAAGTGCGCTATTTCATTTACAAAATACTAAAAAAGGCATCTTTGTTTTGCCGATTAGCACATTAATGCAACGTGTGTGCCCGCCGAAATATCTACAGCACAATGTCCTTCTGATTAAAAAAGGCGACCGCCTTGTCATTGAAAAATTGCGATTACAATTAGAGTCAGCAGGATATCGCTCTGTAGAACAAGTGCTAGAACATGGCGAATATGCTGTACGCGGATCACTTTTAGATCTTTTCCCGATGGGAAGTGCGGTTCCATTTCGCTTAGATTTTTTTGATGATGAAATTGATTCGATTCGTACTTTTGATGTCGATACGCAGCGAACGTTAGATGAAATTCAATCTATTAATTTATTACCTGCACACGAATTTCCAACCGATGAGAAAAGCATTGAATTTTTCCGCACACAATTTAGAGAAACCTTTGGTGAAATTCGTCGTGATCCAGAACATATTTATCAGCAAATCAGTAAAGGCACACTAATTTCAGGGATTGAATATTGGCAGCCGTTATTCTTTGATGAAATGGCAACATTGTTCGATTACTTACCCGAAAAAACGCTGTTTGTGGATATGGAAACAAATCAAGCACAAGGTGAACGTTTTTATCTTGATGCCAAACAGCGATATGAGCATCGAAAAGTTGATCCAATGCGTCCTCTTTTACCGCCAGAACGTTTGTGGCTCAGCATTGATGCAGTAAACCATGCATTAAAAAATTATCCTAAAATTAATTTTAAAGCAGAAAAAGTGCGGTCATCTGTTCGTCAGAAAAATTTAGCGGTGTCCGCATTACCAGCCGTGACTATTCAATCACAGCAAAAAGAACCGTTATCGCAACTTCGTCAGTTTATTGAGCATTTTAAAGGAAATGTTTTATTTTCAGTTGAAACTGAAGGACGACGTGAAACTTTACTGGATTTACTTTCACCATTAAAAATTAAACCTAAACAGATTAAAACCTTATCTGAAGCCAATCAAGACAAGTTTAATCTTTGGGTAAGTCGTCTTGAGCAAGGTTTTATTCTTGATGAGGCTAAACTCGCTGTCATTACTGAACATGAAATTTTAGGCGAGCGTGTACAGCAACGTCAGCGTGATAAACGTAAATCGGTGAATCCTGATACCTTAGTGCGTAATCTGGCTGAATTAAAAATTGGGCAGCCTGTGGTGCATTTAGATCATGGTGTAGGGCGTTACGGTGGGTTAGTCACGCTTGATACAGGTGGTTTAAAAGCGGAATATTTGCTGATCAATTATGCGAATGAATCCAAACTTTATGTGCCTGTTGGTTCTCTTCATTTAATTAGTCGTTATGTCGGTGGTTCAGATGAAACTGCACCATTACATAAATTAGGTAATGAATCGTGGGCGAAAACGCGTCAAAAGGCCGCAGAAAAAATTCGTGATGTGGCCGCTGAATTACTTGATGTGTATGCTCAGCGAGAAGTGAAAAAAGGCTTTGAATTTAAATATGATCGTGAGGAGTTCCAGCAATTTGCTGCAACCTTCCCTTTCGAGGAGACACATGATCAAGCCATGGCAATTAATGCTGTCATTTCGGATATGTGTCAGCCCAAAGCAATGGACCGTTTAGTTTGTGGTGATGTAGGTTTTGGGAAGACTGAAGTAGCGATGCGAGCCGCATTTTTGGCGGTCATGAACCATAAACAAGTGGCTGTATTAGTCCCTACAACCTTGCTAGCTCAACAGCATTACGAGAATTTTAAAGATCGTTTTGCTAATTTGCCGGTTAATGTGGAAGTGCTTTCTCGCTTTAAAACAGCTAAAGAGCAAAAACAAATCTTAGAAAATTTAGCCGAAGGAAAAGTCGATATTCTGATTGGCACCCATAAATTAATTCAATCAGATGTGAAGTTTTCTGATCTTGGCTTACTCATCATAGATGAAGAACATCGCTTTGGTGTGGGGCAAAAAGAGAAAATCAAACAACTTCGAGCGAATATTGATATTTTAACGCTTACCGCAACACCAATTCCTCGTACTTTGAATATGGCGATGAATGGTATTCGCGATCTTTCTATTATTGCGACACCCCCAGCTCGCCGAGTGAGTATCAAAACGTTTGTTCGCCAGAAAGATGATTTAATTATTCGTGAAGCCATCTTGCGTGAAATTTTACGTGGTGGGCAAGTTTATTATTTACATAATGATGTGGCGAGTATTGAAAATACGGCTGAAAAACTGACCGCACTTGTGCCAGAGGCTCGAGTTGTGATTGGACATGGTCAAATGCGAGAACGTGAACTTGAACGCGTGATGAGTGATTTTTATCATCAACGTTATAACGTTTTAGTCTGTTCCACCATTATTGAAACAGGGATTGATGTACCAACGGCAAATACGATCATTATTGAACGCGCAGATAATTTTGGTTTAGCTCAGCTTCACCAGTTGCGTGGTCGAGTAGGGCGTTCTCACCACCAAGCTTATGCCTATTTGCTTACACCTCCGCCGAAGTTAATGACGAAAGATGCGAAACGTCGTTTAGAGGCATTAGAAAGTTTAGATAACTTAGGTGCAGGTTTCATCCTTGCGACGCACGATTTAGAAATTCGCGGTGCCGGTGAATTATTAGGGAATGAACAAAGTGGGCAAATTGAAAGCATCGGTTTCTCACTTTATATGGAATTGCTTGATGCAGCAGTGAAAGCCTTAAAAGAGGGCCGGGAACCTTCATTGGAAGAGATTACACATCAGCAAGCTGAAATTGAGCTACGTGTTCCAGCTTTATTGCCAGATGATTATCTTGGCGATGTGAATATGCGTTTGTCATTCTATAAACGTATTGCAGCAGCGGAGAGTAAACAAGAGCTAGATGAATTAAAAGTTGAATTAATTGATCGCTTTGGCCTATTACCTGAAGCAACGAAAAATCTTTTACAAATTGCTGAAATGCGTTTAATGGTGAAACCATTAAAAGTGCTGAAAATCGATGCAGGGGCTCAAGGTGGCTTTATTGAATTCTCTCCTTCAGCAAAAGTTGATCCAGAAAAATTCATCAAATTAATTCAACAAAATCCAATTGTTTATCGCTTTGATGGTCCATTAAAATTTAAGTTTGTGAAAGCGCTTCCAGAAAACAAAGCGCGGTTGGAATTTGTGATGGATTTAGTGAAGAATCTAACTGAATAGAGAATAAGTTGTGATAGATCAAATTCAAAGGATAGGAATATGATCTATAAGTCTTTTTTGTAGACTTTCTAAATCATGAAAGAATATGATAGAAGTAATCTTTTAGGTTTTCATATTGGAATGTAAATCCGCAATCTAACAAATGTTTTGGATAGGCATTCTGACTGTCTAATAAAATACAAGCTCGCTCGCCGAGAAGAGAGGTGAGCAAAAATTGAGGTACTTGAGCAAAACAAGGTCGATGTAGTGCTTGACCTAATAATTGGTTAAAAGTCTTATTTTTAACAGGATGTGGCGCAGTAAAATTAAATGTCCCTTCGCAATTGCTATGATCAAGTAAAAAAATCAATCCTTTTACCATATCCTCTAACGCAATCCAGCTCCAATATTGCTCGCCATTCCCTAATTTGCCGCCTAATCCGAAGCGATAGAGCGGAAGGATTTTTGCAAAAGCGCCACCTTTTGGAGAAAGCACTAATCCGGTTCTCACTAAACAGACTCTAGTGTTAGCTTGCTTTGCTGCATTTTCCCAATCAATACAAAGTTGAGCGGTAAATTGAGTACTTGGATTTGTGTCTTCGGTGATTACATCTTCGCCACGGTTTCCATAAATTCCAGTTGCGGAACCTGAAATCAGGGCTGGGGGATATTCACTTTGATTAATAAGTTGAACAATCTGCTGTGTTAAATTAATACGGCTATGACGAAGTTTTTCTTTTTGTTGAGCTGTCCATCTTTTATCGAAGATTGGCTCACCGGCAAGATTAATAACCGCATCAAAGGCATTTAAGTCTTTGAGTGTTGAAAGTGCGGTCAAAAATTGCAGTGTTTTTTCAGGAAAAATCGCTTGAGCTTTTTCAATGGAGCGAGTCAGTACTGTAACACTATCGCCACGTGACAGTAGCGCTTCAACTAAAGCTTTTCCTACAAATCCCGTTCCACCTGTCACTAAGATATTCATTATAGGCTGCTTTCAAAAAGCGTTTGAATTTGCTCTAAAAGCGATTTGATGGTTGTCTCTTTTGTGGGGGTCACAAAAATGGTGTCATCTCCTGCAATCGTGCCTAAAATACCTTCAGGTTTACCAATGGAATCCAATAAGCGAGCAATCAACTGTGCCGCACCCGGAGAGGTTTTAATGACGATAACGAAATCATTGTGATCGATATCCAAAACCAGATTTTTTAATGGACTGCTGGTAGCTGGCACACTCAATTCGCTTGGTAAGCAATACACCATTTCCATTTTAGTGTTTCTCGCACGAACTGCGCCAAATTTACTTAGCATGCGTGAAACTTTAGATTGGTTAATGGTTTGAAATCCTTGTTTTTTTAAGGCTTCAACAATTTCACTTTGAGACGCAAATCGTTCTTGATTAAGAAGTTCTTTAAAAGCTTTTGTTAATTGATCTGACATAGTTATTCTCATATAGAATTATTTGCATAAGAATTGCATAAAAATTCATTTTATGCAATTAAAATAAATTTGCCGTTTGAAAAGTTTGAGCTAGATCGCATTATTGAATTTCTCTGTTTGTAATTTAATGGGCAAGACTTTAAAATCCTACCTAGTTAGGATTAATTAATACATAAGGAGTATTTTATGAAAGTTGCAGTATTAGGCGCAGCAGGCGGTATTGGTCAAGCATTAGCCTTATTACTTAAATTACAATTACCCGCTGAAAGTGAATTATCACTGTATGATATTGCACCAGTGACACCCGGTGTGGCTAAAGATGTAAGTCATATCCCAACGGCGGTGAAAGTAGAAGGTTTTGCGGGAGATGATCCAACACCAGCACTTAAAGGTGCCGATGTCGTTTTAATTTCTGCAGGGGTAGCACGTAAACCGGGTATGGATCGTTCAGATCTTTTCAACATCAATGCGGGTATTGTGCGTAACTTAATTGAACATGTTGCAAAAACTTGTCCAAAAGCTTGTGTGGGTATTATCACCAATCCAGTGAATACGACAGTTGCGATTGCGGCAGAAGTGTTGAAAAAAGCGGGTGTTTACGACAAACGTAAATTATTCGGTGTCACTACATTAGACGTGTTACGTTCTGAAACATTCGTATCTGAATTAAAAGGTTTAAATGTTTCTCGTACAAGCGTACCTGTAATTGGTGGCCACTCAGGTGTAACTATTCTTCCATTACTTTCACAAGTTCAATATGCTGAATGGAAAGAAGAGGAAATTGCCCCATTAACAAAACGTATCCAAAATGCAGGTACTGAAGTGGTTGAAGCCAAAGCGGGTGGCGGTTCTGCGACACTTTCTATGGCTCAAGCTGCAGCACGTTTTGCGCGTTCATTAGTGAAAGGCTTAAGTGGCGAAACGGTGGTTGAATGTACTTATGTAGAAGGAGATGGCAAATACGCACGTTTCTTCGCTCAACCAGTGCGTTTAGGTAAAGAAGGTGTAGAGGAAATTTTACCAATCGGTACTTTAAGCAAATTTGAACAAGATGCGTTAGAAGCAATGTTACCAACATTGCGTGCAGATATTGAATTAGGCGAAAAATTTATTAACGGCTAATTTAATGCTATTTCTAGAGAAGGGGAGCAATGGCTCCTCTTTTTTTATATGTAAATGATTAAACATAAAAAAGTGAAGAAAAAGCGTGATTTAGCTCACAAATTTGAACATAGGTATTTGCAATATAAAAAACTTTGCCGTATTCTTAAATCACTAAAAACAAGTGCTATTTTTAAATAGCCGACATCTATTTTGCTTTCCGAGTAGTGCCCCAGTGGGGCACTTTTTTTTACCTAATTTTTAGTTGAAGCATAAAAAAGTGCAGTCAAAAAACATAAGGTTTTCTGACCGCACTTTTAAAATGAATGTTAAGTAAAAGAATTATTCAAACATTGCTGAGATAGATTCTTCATTGCTGATACGACGAATTGCTTCAGCCAGCATACTTGAAAGGGTAAGCACTCGAACTTTGCCAAGCGCTTGCATTTCAGGTGATAGTGGAACAGTATCTGTCACCACGATTTCATCAATGGCATCACTTGCTAAATGTTGTGCTGCTAAACCAGAGAATACCGCGTGAGTCGCATAAGCAAACACGCGTTTTGCACCACGTTCTTTCAATGCTTCAGCTGCTTTACATAATGTACCGCCTGTATCAATCATATCATCTACAAGGATACAATCACGATCTGCGACATCCCCGATAATGTGCATAACTTGTGATACATTTGCGCGCGGACGACGTTTATCAATGATCGCCATTTCGGTATCATTTAATAATTTCGCTACCGCACGAGCACGAACAACACCACCGATATCCGGAGAAACAACGATCGGATTGACAAGATCTGTTTTCTTCAAGATATCATCAAGTAGAACCGGTGAACCGAATACGTTATCAACCGGTATATCAAAGAAACCTTGGATTTGTTCTGCGTGTAAGTCACAGGTTAATAATCGGTCAATCCCTACGGTTGAAAGTAAATCAGCCACTACTTTTGCGGTGATTGGTACACGAGCAGAACGTACACGGCGATCTTGACGAGCATAACCAAAATAAGGAACAACGGCAGTAATACGACCAGCAGATGCACGACGTAAAGCATCGACCATGACAATCAATTCCATCAGGTTGTCATTTGTTGGCGCACAGGTAGATTGGATAATAAATACGTCTGCACCACGCACATTTTCATTAATTTGCACTTGGATCTCACCATCGCTAAAGCGTCCAACAGTGGCATCGCCTAATGAAATGTAAAGACGTTCAGAAATCTTTTTCGCTAGCTCAGGCGTAGCATTTCCAGCAAAGAGTTTAATGTCTGGCATTTTATATAACCTCAGGTTGAGTGTAGATAGATTGGTTGGTCGAGAGTTGTTTCAACATCGCATGTAATGGTGAAACGTTTAATCCTTTAGCAACAAAGCCGAAAAATTCCTTCGGTTTTTGTTGGAAAACAGCTTGTGCTGATTTTTCATCATCAAATTCAGCAAAAACACAAGCTCCGGTTCCGGTTAATCTGGCTGGTGCATATTGTAGCAACCATAATAGGGCTTTTTCAACTTCTGGATATTGAGTTCGTACGACTTTTTCGCAATCGTTTGCAAACGGTTGATTCAGAAGTTCAGCAAGAGATCTTTTTTCTGTATTGCGAGGCAAATCGGGATCGTTAAAAACTACCGCTGTAGAAATTGCAGTCTCGGGTTTTAGTACTACATAATATTTTTCTTGTAGTTCACAGTATTGGATTTTTTCACCTACGCCTTCTGCAAAAGCGGCTTGGCCATGAACAAAGATAGGCACATCTGCACCGAGTTTTAGTCCGAGCTCAGCAAGTTCATCAATGGATAAATGGGTTTGCCATAAATAATTTAAAGCAAGAAGAGTCGTCGCCGCATTGGATGAACCGCCACCAATACCACCGCCCATTGGCAGAATTTTATCTAAATGAATTGTTGCACCGAGCGTACAACCTGTTTTTTCTTGTAGTAGTATCGCTGCACGATAGATTAAATTTTGTTCTAGAGGTAAGCCAGGAATTTCTGGTGTGATGTGGATTTGTTTATCTTGGCGAATATCAATGGTGAGCCAATCGCCGAAATCAAGAAATTGGAAAAGCGTTTGTAATTCGTGGTAGCCGTTTGGCAGTTTACCGTTTATATAGAGAAATAAATTGAGTTTTGCGGGGCTTGGAAAGCGGTTAGGCTTTCCAAGAGAGGTTGAAAGTGCGGTTGAAAAGTGATGTGTTTTCATTAGAACGCCCATTCATCCACACGAATTTTTAGGGTTTGCGATGTACTTTTGTTCTTTAACAGAATATTTTCAGGCATAGAATTATCTGCGTGATAACTTAAGTAATCGGCTGTCCATATCGAGCCATCAAGTGGGTAGCTAAATTCAGATAAAAGATGATTCGTTCCAACTTGGTAATCTGAATTATCTGCTGGTTGACCTTTTAGCCAATAAGATAAATGCTCTAATGGCACATCCATTCCGATGATTTCACGTAACAATAATTTGGCATTTTTATCCGATTGCTGATTGCCTTTATTATCTGAAATAGTCATGCCGTTTGGATGCATCTCCATGGTTAGCGTTGTTTTGCTAATCAGAGAATAAAGTTTTAACTTATAGGCTTTCGGGTTTTGATATTGCCATTCAAAGCGACTCGAAAAACGCTCTTGTGGACTAATATAACCAATTTGTCCTTTTGTGCTATAAGATTGAATTTGTTTGATTTTTTTGAGGTGCTGTTGCCACGTAATATCGTTTTTATCGATATGCTGAACATCTGTTGGGCGCTCTGCATCAAGAGTACAAGCGGATAAGATCACACTGGCAAGTACAGGCGCGAGAAGCGATTTTAATAATTTCATAACAAAATATTTACTAAAAAATTGTACATATTGTAAGGGTTAGTTTACTTTTAGTAAAGCTGGATTAAGCATTTAGGCGAGTTTTCTCTGCTTTCACCGCGGCAATTCTTCGACGCGTTAATTCATCTCGAATGCCTTGTTTTTCAAAACCATCTGCAATGACTTGCTGTACATCAACAGCAAGGGCAGCTTGATAAAGCGCTTTGAGATAATCAATTTGCGGGTATTCTTTATTTTCAAAACCAGTCCGCCCGCGAGTATCAGATAAACATACTAATAAAAACTCTTCAAAGCGTTGTGGTTTACGCCAAACATCAAACGTATTAAAGAGTTTCACCACTGTTTCAGGACGAAGCTCTAAGGCTTTATGCACATGCGTGTGATATTCACAAGTTAATTCGGCTAGCTCTTGAAGATAATTCGGCACTCTAAGACGTTTGCATAATGAACGAGTCGGTTTAATCCCCGCTTTTTCATGACCATGATGACTTGGCCAATTCTCTTTGGGTGTAAGGGCTTTACCTAGATCGTGACAAATTGCTGCAAAACGAACCGCACTTTTATTCAAGTCGGTATTTTCAGTAAGTTTAACTGCTTGTTGTAACACAAGCATGGTGTGAATAAAACTGTCAATTTCAGGATGGTATTTGGCTGGATTCGGTACGCCATCTAAGGCGGCAATCTCAGGGAAAAGTATTTTGAGTGCGCCGACTTGATGTAGCGTTTCAAAATAAATTTCAGGATGCGGTTCGTTTAATGCTTTTTCCGTTTCCATCCAAACACGCTCAGCCGTTAGGTGGGCGAGCTCACCTTGTTCAGTGAGTTCAACCATTAATTTAAGGGTTTCTTCGGCAATAGAAAAACCTAAATGATGAAAGCGAGCCGCAAAGCGTGCGACACGCAATACACGAAGTGGATCTTCAGAAAATGCAGGTGAAATATGACGTAAAATACGTTGGTGAATATCTTCTACACCATGATAAGGATCGTGCAGCTTGCCATCTTTGTCTTGTGCAATAGCATTGATAGTAAGATCTCGGCGAATTAAATCTTGTTCAAGCGTAATCTCATCTGAAAAATCACAAATAAATCCGGTGTAACCTTTACCTGATTTTTGTTCTGTACGAGCAAGTGCATATTCTTCATGGTTTTCAGGATTGAGAAAAACGGGGAAGTCTTTGCCAACTTGTTGGTAACCTTGAGCTAACAAAATTTCTGGTGTCGCTCCGACGACAACCCAGTCACGATCTTTAATCGGCAAACCTAGAAGTTGATCACGTACTGCACCTCCGACAAGATAAATTTCCATTTTTCTCTCCCATCAAAATATAAAGAAAAGGTAGGCAAAAGCCTACCTCAATGATGAATCATTACCAGCTATCACGGCGTTTACGTCTAGGTAAAATGTGAGGTAATACAAGACCGATTAACAAACCTACGCCTAACACGGAACCGCCATAAATAAACCATTGAATTGCAATTTCGCGTTTATTAGCATCAAGCATCGCTTCTAAATCACGATTTTTATTTTTCGTCATTTCTAATTCACGTTTAAGTTGTGAATTTTGTTCAAGCAATTCACTGCTTTGTTGTTCGGCTTGTTTGCTACGACGTTGAATTTCGTTTGTACGTTGTTGCCAATCTGAATCGACGCGATTCAGTTTTAAGGTTAGCTCTTGAACCTGTGCTTTTAATTTTGGATTTTCTTCACGGCTACTTGGTGTAGTACTTAGTTCAGAAGTTAAAATCCAAGCTTCGCGATTTTTATTATCACGAATCAGGGTGTATTTTCCTTGTTGTTCCAAGACTGTTACCGCTTCGCCAGATTGGATAGCACCTGCGATCTTAAATTGATCACCTGCACCACGACGTAAATAGGTGTTCAGATTTTCTGTCACATATTGCGTTTCAGCTTGTACTGTTCCAATGGTTGAACCCAATAGAACACAAGAAAATAAAAGTTTGCTCACTTTTGACATAATACTTCCTAGACTCATGAAGAGAGTGCGGTCGGAAAATGAAATGAAAAATAACCGCACTTTTAATAATTATACTAGTGGAAAATCGCGCGAAGGATGTAGAAAATCACAATCGCAAAGAATGCACCAGCAGGTAACGTTACAACCCATGAACTAATGATGTTACGGATAACCGTTAAGTTAAGTGCTGCAATACCACGTGCGAAACCGATACCTAAGATTGCGCCCACTAAAGTTTGCGTAGTGGAGATAGGTAAACCGGTACCTGATGCCACAACAACAGTCATCGCAGTTGCAAATTGTGCAGCAAAACCACGGCTAGGGGTTAAATCAGTAATACCTGATCCTACGGTTGCCATCACTTTTTGTCCCATTGCGATAAGACCAACGGCGATACCTAATGCTCCTAAAGGTAAAATCCACCAAGCTAAATCACCACCACTCAGGATTTTCCCGCCATTTTGCACGATTGATACTACAGAAGAAAGCGGACCAATTGCATTGGCTACGTCATTAGAACCATGCGCGAATGCCATTGCACAAGCGGTTAGAAGCATTAAGATACTAAAAATCTTTTCTACTGAACCGAACGATCCTTTTCTTGCTTTTGCTGTAAAGGTGTTACTGCGGAAGTAAAAATGACAGAAAATCATACCAACAACGCTGATAAGCAGTGAAATAACGAGAGTTTCATTGTTAGAAAGATTTAAACCAACGTGTTTTAAACCTTTCGCCATGGTAACGATACAAAGTACGAATACGGTAATTGCCATGTAGTAAGGACCGTATTTTTGTGCGTTTTTCAGCGGTTCTTCTGTATCGAAAATGAGTTTCTGGATACTAGCAAAGATGGTATAAGCTAAAAGCCCAGCAATCACGGGGGTGATAAACCAGCTTCCAACAATTCCACCGATAGTAGACCAGTCAACAGAACTTGGACCAATCGTAACACAAGCGAAACCAATTAAGGCCCCGATGATGGTATGAGTACCCGAAACAGGCCAACCCATTTTGGTGGCGATAAACAACCAAGCACCCGATGCAAAGAGAGCAGAAAGCATCCCTAATGCCAATACATCAGGCATCTCGACAAATTGAGTGGGGTCGATTACACCACTTTTGATGGTTTCAGTTACTTCACCGCCGGCTAAATAAGCTCCGGCAGATTCAAAAATGAGGGCAATAATAATCGCTTGTTTAGCGGTAATAGTACCCGAACCAACCGAGGTGCCCATTGAGTTTGATACGTCGTTGGCACCAATACCAAATGCCATAAAAAAACCGAATACCGCGGTAATTAAGACTAACCACGAACCGTATGCATTAATAATTTCCATAGTGATTTCCTATGTTGTAGTTAATGTCGTCAAAATTAGGAACGGGCTAGCATCAATTCAATGCGAGATCCAACACGTTGAGCTTGATCGGCTAATACGCCTACCCATTCGATGATTTTATATAAGAACATCACATCAATAGGGTTATAACGACTTTCAATCGTGTAGAGCATTTTGCGCAATTTAATTTGCATTTGATCTGTATCATCTTCAATGCTGTCTAGCTCTTGAATCATATGGTTCACTAAATTTAATTCACGGCCTTTAAAACCGGTTTCAAGTAGTTTATCCATTTCTTCAATCACTAAATGAGCTTGATGAATAGAATCTAAACTACGTTGAACATAATGTAAAAATTCTTCCTGCATTTCTTCAGGAATACCAAATTGGCGACCGATCATTCGGCCAGCAATGTCTTTAGCATAGTTAGCCAATTTGTCTTGTTGGGTGACTAATTCGAGTAAATCGGTACGATCAATGGGTAAAAATAAACCGCGAGGCAATTTCAAACGGATTTCGCGTTTTAAACTATCTGCTTCACGTTCACATTGAGAAATATCTAGACGTGTTTTTTCTGCATCATCCCATTGTTTTACAAAGGTATGTTGGAAGAATGGAATTAATAAATCACAACATTCAGTTACTTTGTCAGAATGTTTCTGCAGTGGTTTTAAAGGAGAATGGGCAAATAATCCGAGAATATTATTCATTGCCATAGGTGTTTTACTCCATAACAAGGGTTAAAATTTCGGTTGCATATTACCTGATTTTATAAGGAAATACACGAAAAAGATCTTGATTTGTATAAAATTATCTGTATATTTAAACAGTTAAAATTGATAAGGAAAAATAAAATGAGTAATGAAGTTGAATTAAAGCTTGCAGTCACCTCTGATGCTTTTGATACCTTAAAAACACATCTCAATCAATTCAAAATCTTAGAACAAAATACAGTCTTTCTGGGAAATACCTATTTCGATTATCCCGATCATTTTTTGGCTAAACAAAAAATGGGATTGCGTATTCGTCAGGAAAATAATGATTTTACACTCACTTTAAAAACAGACGGAAAAGTGGTTGGCGGATTGCATAGCCGTCCAGAATACAATTTATCTATACCTGATAATTCAATACCCACAACGGAACAATTAACCTCATTGTATCCATTTGAAAACTTACCTTCTGCTACATTACAACCGATTTTCTCAACAGATTTTAACCGCACTTTTTGGTTGATTACGTTTGGTGCATCAAAAATTGAAGTTGCTTTTGATCAAGGGAAAATTTTATCAGGGGAAAAAACACAGCCTATTTGTGAAATTGAATTCGAATTAAAAGAAGGGCTTGTTTCAGATCTTTTCCATTTTGTCTCACTTTTACCTTTTGAACAGGATGTTTATTTTAGTTCAGCAAGCAAAGCAAAACGCGGCTATCAATTAGGCAGCAAACCACTGTTGATTGATTGGTTAAATAAATGGCGTGATTTCT
Organism: Haemophilus parainfluenzae; assembly: GCF_014931395.1. Lineage (NCBI taxonomy): Bacteria > Pseudomonadati > Pseudomonadota > Gammaproteobacteria > Pasteurellales > Pasteurellaceae > Parahaemophilus > Parahaemophilus parainfluenzae. Next base: position 1,364,311 of record NZ_CP063120.1, read on the forward strand.
TAAAAGAAGAACGTGAGGGAAGTACAGTAGATTCTCGCCAGAAATTGAGTGCTGTCATGAAAATGGAGCAGCAATTAATTGAAGAAACGCTTTCATTCCCAACAGATGTATTTGCTTTCGATTTTATGAAAACCGTTGAACGTGTCGGCGCATTTTTCAATCTCTATCATTACTATGATGACAACAAAGCCTTGTTTGAAAAGCTAGAAGAAAATCGAGCAAATGAGTTATTAGCAAGTAATCAGTTTTTCCTAAATGAAATTAAAGGCTTGATTACCTTTCATAGTGAGACAAAAGATAATGTTCAAACTATTGAAAAGTTAAAAGCATTATTAAAGAGTCGTGCGTATTTTGAAAGAATGCTTGGCTTAATGATGTTGATGGCGTAAAACGGGTTCTCTAAAGGATAGTAAAAATGGCAAAAGCTCCTAAAACCGCTTATGTATGTAATGATTGTGGCGCGGAATTTTCGCGCTGGCAAGGGCAATGTTCTGCCTGTAAAGCGTGGAATACGATTAGTGAAGTGCGGTTAATTTCAGCCTCGAATTCTACAAAAAATGATCGTTTTAGTGGTTATGCAGGAGAAACTCGCGCAAAAATCCAAACGCTTTCTGAAATTAGTTTACAAGAAACACCGCGTTTCACCAGTGGATTTAAAGAATTAGATCGCGTATTAGGCGGCGGGATCGTACCAGGAAGTGCCATTTTAATTGGTGGGCATCCTGGTGCAGGTAAAAGTACTTTGTTACTTCAAGTGATGTGCGGATTAGCGAAAAACATGACCGCACTTTATGTGACGGGGGAAGAGTCACTTCAACAAGTGGCGATGCGAGCTAATCGCTTAAATCTACCGACAGATAAATTAAATATGTTATCTGAAACCTCCGTCGAGCAAATTTGTAATCTAGCGGATCAGCTGAAACCTCAAATTATCGTAGTAGACTCGATCCAGGTTATGCATCTTTCGGATATTCAATCTTCTCCAGGAAGTGTGGCACAAGTGCGTGAATGTGCCTCTTTCCTGACTCGTTATGCGAAAACTCGACAGGTTGCTATCATTATGGTTGGACATGTCACCAAAGACGGCACCCTTGCAGGTCCGAAAGTATTGGAGCATGCCATTGACTGTTCGTTGTTACTAGAAGGCGAAGCGGATTCCCGTTTCCGTACGTTACGTAGCCATAAAAACCGTTTTGGTGCGGTGAATGAGCTAGGTGTATTTGGTATGACAGAGCAAGGTTTGCGTGAGGTGAAAAATCCATCGGCAATTTTCTTAAGTCGAGGCGATGAACAAACACCAGGTAGTTCGGTCATGGTACTTTGGGAAGGAACGCGTCCGCTTTTAGTGGAAATTCAAGCGTTGGTGGATCATTCCATGCTTGCAAATCCTCGTCGTGTGGCGGTAGGGTTAGAGCAAAATCGTTTAGCCTTATTGCTTGCGGTATTGCATCGTCATGGTGGACTGCAAATGTCGGATCAAGATGTTTTTGTGAATGTCGTTGGTGGTGTAAAAGTCGGGGAAACAGGCGCGGATCTTGCGTTATTGCTTGCGTTAATTTCGAGTTTCCGTAATCGCCCACTACCACAAGATTTAGTTGTCTTTGGTGAAGTAGGGTTAGCGGGTGAAATTCGCCCGGTGACCAGTGGTCAAGAACGTATTAGTGAAGCGGCAAAGCATGGTTTTAAACGCGCGATTGTGCCTTTTGCCAACAAGCCGAAAAGTGCGGTCGAAAATATGGAAGTTTTTACGGTGAAAAAACTCGCTGATGCGCTCGCTATTTTGGATAATTTCTAAAAAAACGTTGTCCTATTGTTGTCTGATTACTGAAAGTTTTTGATAAATTAGATAGAATATGCGCCGTACATAAGGAAAGGTTATGGAAAAGAAATTAAATAAAGCGTTGGATAGCATTGATATCAAAATCTTAAATGAATTACAACGCAACGGTAAAATCTCTAATATCGATTTATCAAAGAAAGTTGGGTTATCGCCAACGCCTTGTTTAGAAAGGGTAAAACGCCTAGAAAAACAAGGTGTGATTATGGGCTATCGCGCACTACTAAATCCTGAATTACTGGATGCACCTTTATTGGTGATCGTTGAAATCACGCTTGTGCGTGGTAAACCGGATGTTTTCGAAGAGTTTAATGCTGCGATTCAAGCACTTGATGAAATTCTCGAATGTCATTTGGTATCAGGTGATTTCGATTATTTACTCAAAACACGTGTAGCTGATATGGCGGCATATCGAAAATTATTGGGTACCACCTTATTGCGCTTACCCGGTGTGAATGACACCCGAACTTATGTCGTCATGGAAGAAGTGAAACAAACTAATTATCTCGTACTAAAATAAAAATGATTAAGCGAATTACAAAACGATTTACACCGAAACAATATTTAGCAGAATTATTACTCGGATTGACCGCACTTTTAGGTTTATATTTAATCGTGGCATGGTCAAGCTATACGCCATTAGATAACTCTTGGTCTACAGCAAGTTTTCAAACTGAAACCATCAATAAAGCCGGTGCTTTTGGTGCTTGGTTAATTGATGCGTTTTTTGTTTTTCTCGGCTATGTCGGTCATCTCATTCCGTTTGTCATTTTCATCGTACCGATTTATTTATTGAAAACCAAAGCGGTTCATTCTCTCTCTGTAACCCGTATTGCATTACGTTCCTTTGGTTTTATTGCTCTCATCGTTGGCTTAAGCATGATGGCAACCTTGTTGCTTTCAAATACGAACTACTATTTAGCAGGTGGTGTGTTTGGAGGTAGCTTAGTGGTGAATTTATATCCTACACTTGGTAAGTTTGGTTGTATTTTAGTTGGTTTTATCTGTGCAGTTGTAGGCTTTATTTTCTGTTCCGGAGCGTCATTAATTCGTTTAATTGTAAAATTCTATCATTGGCTCACCATGAAAAATCAGCCGGCAGAAGAAGAGCAAACAGAGCATACTTCTGTAGATGATCTTGAACAAATTGTGATTGAAACACCTCAACAACTCGCTTTCTCAGATTCTCAATTGGAAAGCGAACCAGCGGAAGATAAAAAAGAGGAGGTATCTGAGAATACCTTTGTTAAGCCTGAACAGCTGATAAATATCAGCGGACTATCCTCACCGAGTGTCTCAGAGCCTGCAGATGTTGAAAAATTAGAAGATAAGTTTAAAGGTTTCACGGTTGAATCTGATAATTTACCTAATGTCTCTATTAGTACCGCTTCTGCCGTTGAATTGCCAACAAAAGAAGATTTTTCAGCAACATGGAAAAATCCGCAAGTGAATCATCAAAGTGTGGATGAATCAGATGACATTTTTGAAGAAAATGTGATGCCAAAAGTGTCACTTAAAACACCTGAAAATATGACCGCACTTTATCCAACTTATGATGAATCTTTAGAATCAGAAAATGATGGTTTAGAAGATGAATTAGCGCGTCAGTTTGCTGCGCAAGAGCAAGCTCGTATGCAAGAAATGGAAGTGCGAGCAAAAGCCTCAAATGCTGAAGATGCATTAAAAGTGATCTTGAATGAGCCGACAGCTTCGCCGGTTAAAGAGCGTGAAATTCATATTGAGAATGCAACTGAAACAACCTATAAGCCGTATTCTGATACGCTTATTCATCCCGCATTCCAACAACCAACGAATAAACGTGAAAAACCAACGACACCATTACCAAGTTTAGATTTACTTGAGCATCGCCCAACGCAGGCTCAAGACATTACGCGTGAAGAAATTTTAGACACATCCGCACGCATAGAACAACAATTAAAGAATTTTAATGTCAAAGCAACGGTACAAGATGTGTTAGTTGGCCCAGTAGTGACTCGTTATGAGCTTGAATTACAACCGGGTGTAAAAGCATCCAAAGTAACCAGTATTGATACCGATTTAGCACGTGCGTTGATGTTCCGTGCGATCCGTGTGGCGGAAGTGATTCCAGGCAAACCTTATATTGGTATTGAAACGCCAAATGCACACCGTCAAATAGTGCCATTGCGTGATGTGCTCGATAGTAATGAATTCCGTTCCTCAACATCATTGCTTTCAATGGCTTTGGGGAAAGATATCAGCGGAAAACCTGTTGTAGTTGATTTGGCTAAAATGCCTCACTTACTTGTTGCGGGTTCAACAGGCTCTGGTAAATCTGTTGGTGTGAATACCATGATTTTAAGTTTGCTTTTCCGTGTGACACCGGATGAAGTGAAATTTATTATGATTGACCCGAAAGTGGTTGAGCTTTCTATTTATAACGATATCCCGCACTTGCTTACCCCAGTAGTGACGGATATGAAAAAAGCGGCGAATGCACTACGTTGGTGTGTAGATGAAATGGAACGTCGTTATCAATTATTATCAGCCTTACGTGTGCGTAACATTGAAGGGTATAACGAAAAAATTGAAGAATATGAAAAACTCAATATGCCAATTCCAAACCCAATTTGGAAACCTGGTGATACAATGGATAAGATGCCGCCTCCATTAGAAAAATTGAGTTATATTGTTGTGATCGTTGATGAGTTTGCGGACTTAATGATGGTTGCAGGTAAACAAATTGAAGAGTTAATCGCTCGCTTAGCACAAAAAGCCCGTGCGATTGGTATTCACCTGATTTTAGCCACACAACGCCCATCAGTAGATGTGATTACCGGTTTGATTAAGGCAAATATTCCAAGCCGTATTGCCTTTACTGTGGCAAGTAAAATTGACTCTAGAACGATTCTGGATCAAGGCGGAGCAGAAGCCTTATTGGGCCGTGGGGACATGTTATATTCTGGTCAAGGTTCTTCGGATCTTGTTCGGGTACATGGTGCCTTTATGAGTGATGATGAGGTGGCGCGTGTAGCAGATGATTGGCGTGCACGTGGTAAACCAAATTATATTGATGGCATTTTAGATGGCGCGGATGATGAAGACTCAGGTGAGAAATCAACGACAAGCAGTGGCGATCTTGATGCATTATTTGATGACGTCGTCGAGTTTGTCTTAAGCACAGGCAATACATCGACTTCTTATGTTCAACGTAAATTCAGTGTTGGGTTTAACCGAGCAGCTCGGATTATGGATCAGCTTGAAGAACAAGGTATTTTGGGTCCAATGAAAAATGGAAAACGAGAAATTTTAGCTCGACGTTCCGAATATTAATTCTCTTAAGTTTCACTTTACAAAAAGGAAAGTAGAATGAAAAAAACATTATTAAAAATGACCGCACTTACAGCACTTTTAAGCGCAAGTAGTTTTGCTTTTGCCGATGCGGCAGATGAGCTGCAAAATCGCTTAAATCAAGTGACAGTATTGAGTGCTGATTTCTCTCAAACCGTGACTTCTGTTGGTGGCAAAAACGTTCAACAAGGAAGTGGAAAACTTCAAATTAAACGACCAAATCTTTTCCGTATGGATACCAAATCACCACAAGAAACACAAATTATTGCAGATGGTAACACCCTTTGGTATTACGATCCATTCGTGCAACAAGTTACCGCTCAATGGGTGAAGGATGCTGTCAATAATACACCTTTCGTACTTTTAACCAGTAACGATAAAAGCCACTGGAATCAATATTCAGTGACACAGAATGCGGATACCTTTGTGTTAAAACCAAAGGCGAAAAATAGCAATATTAAACAATTTGATATTCGTGTCGATGCAAATGGTGTGTTAAAAAATTTCAGCACTACAGAAAAAGATGGTCAAACCAATCTTTATGTGTTGCGCAACATTACAAACCAAATCTTAGCTGATAGCTTATTCCAATTTAGCGTACCGAAAGGTGTAGAATTGGATGACCAACGTAAAGGTAAAAAATAATCCATAAGGTGTGAATGATAATCTTCACACCTTTTGCTTATTAAGGAAAGAATATGTCTAATCTTAATTTTGATTTTGCTGAAAATGACTTTCGCCCTTTAGCTGCCCGTATGCGACCAACTAATTTGGAGCAATATTATGGGCAGACACATTTAATTGGGGAAGGAAAGCCGCTTCGTAAAGCAATTCAAGCTGGGCATGTTCATTCTATGATTCTGTGGGGACCGCCAGGTACAGGTAAAACAACACTGGCGGAAATTATTGCGCATCGTATCAATGCAGAAGTTGAACGGATTTCCGCGGTGACAAGTGGCGTAAAAGAAATTCGAGAATCAATTGAGCGTGCGAAACAAAATCGACTTGCAGATCGCCAAACGATTTTATTTGTGGATGAAGTGCATCGCTTTAACAAAAGCCAACAAGATGCGTTTTTACCCCATATAGAAGATGGGACGATTATTTTTATTGGTGCCACAACGGAAAATCCTTCCTTTGAATTAAATAATGCCTTACTTTCTCGTGCGAGAGTTTATCTTCTTAAGTCATTGACAGTTGCTGAAATCGAACAAGTTCTGCAACAAGCCATTTCTGATCCTGAACGAGGATTAGGTAAAGAGCGGTTAGTTTTAGAAGAGAATTTGCTACAGGTGTTAGCCGAATATGTGAATGGTGATGCGCGCCTGGCTTTAAATTGCCTTGAACTGATGGTGGACATGGCTTCTGAAACAGAAAACGGTAAAAAATTAGACCGCACTTTGTTGAAAGAAGTATTGGGTGAACGACAAGCGCGTTTTGATAAACAAGGCGATCGTTTTTATGATTTGATTTCTGCTTTACATAAATCCATTCGTGGCTCAGCAGCCGATGCTGCACTTTATTGGTATGCACGAATTATCACTGCTGGTGGGGATCCTCTTTATGTTGCAAGACGTTTATTAGCGATAGCCTCAGAAGATGTAGGCAATGCTGATCCTCGCGCAATGCAAGTAGCTCTCGCAGCTTGGGATTGTTTTACGAGAGTGGGGGCTTATGAAGGAGAGCGAGCCATTGCGCAAGCCATTATTTATTTAGCTGTAGCACCGAAGAGTAATGCGGTTTACAACGCATTTAATGCAGCCAAACAGCATGCAAAAGCGTTTCCTGATTTTGATGTGCCACCTCATTTACGTAATGCACCAACGGCTTTAATGAAAGAATTAGGCTATGGTGCTGAATATCGCTATGCACATGATGAGCCAAATGCTTATGCCGCAGGGGAAAATTACTTCCCACCGGAACTGAAAGATACCCAGTATTATTTCCCAACTAATCGAGGTATGGAAATTCAAATTAAAGAAAAGCTTGAGCGTTTACATGAACAAGATAAAAACTCCGTAAAGAAACGCTATAAATAGTTTTTCTACACATTAAATGTAAAAAAGAGCGGTCAATTTGACCGCTCTTTTGATTATTACTTAAAAGCGCATTATTTTGCTGCTTTTAACTCTTGGTAATACTGTTCATAATATTGAATCGCATCACCTACATCATCTTGCCAGTAGCTTTTTTGAAGGATTTCTGCTGGTGGATAGATAGATGGATCTTCAGTGATTTCTTTTGGAAGTACTTTTTTCGCTTCTAGGTTAGCAGTTGGGTAACCAATCGCTAAAGTCAATTTTTCCGCTGCTTTTGCACCTAATAAGTAGTTAATTAACTTGTGTGCACCATCTGGGTTTTTAGAAGTTTTAGGAATCGCTAAAGTATCAACCCAAAGAACAGGGCCTTCTTTTGGGAACACCATATTTAATGGCGCTTGTTCTTTTTTCGCGATACGTACAGAACCATTCCATAACTGACCTAATTCTACTTCACCAGAGATGAAAGAGTTTGCCGGGTTATCAGAATTGAAAGAAAGTACGTTTGGACGTAATTTCAATAACTCTTCATAAGCTTGCTTGATAATTGCTGGATCTTTGGTGTTTGGATCTTGACCAATTTTTAATAACGCAATGTTGAATACTTCACGTGCATCATCCAATAATTGGATTTTATTTGCATATTCAGGTTTCCAGAAATCGCCCCAAGAAGTGAAGTCAGAACCTTTATAGGTATTGGTATTAAATGCAATACCTGGCGCACCTAACAACTGAGGAAGTGAGTATTTATTGCCTTTGTCATAAGGTTTATTGAGCCAATCAGGGTCTAATTCTTTGATAACAGGTAATTTACTGTGATCTAATTCTTGTAGCATACCTTCGCGTGCCATTTTAGATACGAAGTAGTTAGATGGTGCAATAACATCATAACCGCCTGCATCACCTTGAGTTTTCATTTTGGCATACATCGTCTCATTAGATTCAAGACTTGCTACGATAACTTTGATACCAGTTTCTTTTGTGAAGTCATCTAACAGACCATCTGGTACATATTCAGTCCAAGTATATAAGTACACAGTATCATTTGCTGGAGCCTGTGCTTTTGTTGCATCAGATTTGGCTTCTTTGTCGTTACAAGCAGTTAATGTAGCGGCAACTAAACCGGCAGTAAGCAAACCTGCAAATTTTTTCATTTTTCTTTGTTCTCCGTAAAAGAGGGGTAAAAAACCACCTGCATTTATGCAGGTATAAAAAAACGCCTTGATTGTGCGTCAAGGCGTATTTTATTTGATCTTAAAGATTTGTGAAACCTTTTTATATCAATGTTTAATGATTATTTTTGCGTGTAATTAATTGACTTAAAATGACTAATCCTAATGAAAGCACGATCATAATCGTTGCTAATGCGTTCACTTCTGGGGTTACCCCTGTTTTTACAAGAGAGAAGATACGCAATGGTAGGATTTCATAGCTTACACCACTTACGAAAGAGGATACAACAACATCATCTAATGAAATAGTAAAGCTTAATAACCAACCAGATACCACTGCAGGTAAAGCAAGTGGTAGGATAATTTTACGCAAAATAGTGACTTCGCTCGCACCTAAATCTTTCGCCGCTTCAAGCATTCTGGCGTCAAAGCCATTTAAGCGAGAGAAAATCGTTACGGTAACATAAGGTAAACAGAACGTTACGTGTGCTAATAATAATGACCAGAAACCTAACGAAATCCCTACAACCATGAATAAGGCAAGTAGAGACACCGCCATAACGATATCAGGTGACATCATAACGATAAATAACATACCGCTTACTGCTTGTTTACCACGGAAACGATAGCGATAAAGTGCAATCGCGGTTAAACCACCCACAATAGTTGCTAAGGTTGCTGCAAAGAAAGCAATAGTGACAGAGTGGAACGCCGCTTGGATTAAGGTATCATTATTAAATAAACGTTCATACCAGTTCCAACTAAAGCCTTTCCAACTTAAACCATAACGGTCTTCGTTAAAGGAGTTAGTCACCAAGATAATAATTGGGATATACAAATAAGCGTATACCACAAACATAAAAATATTACGTAGTAAACGACTCATTATTCTAACTCCACTTTCTTATTCAATAATTTATTTGCACGATAGTAAATGAAAATCAATAATGCCATTAAGATGGTTAAGCCGATACTGATTGCTGAACCAAATGGCCAGTTACGAGAAATTAAGAATTCACTCTTAATCACGTTACCAACTAATAATACTTTCGCACCACCAAGTAAGTCAGCTACGTAGAACATCCCCATTGCAGGTAGTAATACTAATAAACAACCCGCTACGATACCTGGCATGGTTAATGGCAAAATGACACGGAAGAAACGTTGAACCGCATTCGCGCCTAAATCTCTCGCCGCTTCTAATAAACGTCCGTCTAATTTTTCAATAGCAGAGTAGAGCGGTAGAATCATAAATGGTAAAAGGAGATACACTAAACCAATGATTACAGCTACTTCGGTATTTAAAATACGAATAGGCTCACTCAAAATGCCCATATCCATTAACATGGTATTTAACACACCTTTCACACCAAGGAAGACTTTCATTCCATAGATACGAATCAGTGAGTTTGTCCAGAATGGCAATACCACGAGGAATAACAAAAATGGACGATATTTCGGATTAATTTTGCTGACCATAAAGGCAAACGGATAGCCAATGAGTAAACAAATAATCGTTGCTATGCCTGACATATACAATGAATTCCACACAACCTGTGCATAAAGCGGATTAAACAGGTTAGTGTAGTTATCTAAAGTAAATGGCAAAGCATAAAAGTCACTACCATCTCGGGTTAAAAAACTTACGGTTAAAACCAATAAGTTTGGAATTAGCACAAAGAAGATTAACCAACTGAAGATAATTGCAACAGTAATTTTCTGGAATTTATTATTGATTATCTTCATCGTTGAGTACAACCTCCCAACCTTCATGCCATGTAATACCTACACGTTGACCAACACTGTGATCCATATGTGGGTCATCTTCGTTAAAGAATTCGCTCACTAATACGCGTTTGCCGTTGTGATCAAATTCGACCGTAGACTCAAGTGTCATCCCTTTATAGGTACGATCCACAATGCGACCAATAATTGCATTTGAGTGCTCATTTTCATCAAGCTCTTCAATCACAATATCTTCTGGACGTAATAATACTTGTAGTTTTTGACCTTTTTCAGCAGAAATACTGGTGTGAATATCACATACACGACCCTCTACATTAGCAAGTAGCTCATCGTCAGATTTACGTTCAATCACAGTTGCATCAAATACGTTGATTTCACCAATGAAGCGAGCGACGAATAGGTTGGCTGGATCTTCATAGATTTCACGTGGTGAACCATCTTGTGCAATTTTACCTTTACGTAACAAGACGATACGGTCAGACATGGTGATCGCTTCTTCTTGATCGTGAGTAACGAAAATAAAGGTAATGCCAAGCTGACGCTGTAATTGTTTAAGTTCATTTTGCATTTGTTTACGCAATTTATAATCCAGCGCAGATAAAGATTCATCAAGTAGCAACACTTTTGGCTTATTCACAACAGCACGAGCAATCGCGATACGTTGTTGCTGACCACCAGAAAGTTGAGCAGGTTTACGGTCGGCCATTTCTTCTAATTGCACCATACGCAATGCATCCAGAACACGAGGTTTAATCTCGCTTTCTGCCACTTTTTGCATACGCAAACCAAAAGCCACGTTATCAAAAATAGTCATATGCGGGAATAATGCATAACTTTGGAATACGGTATTAATGTGGCGTTTTTCCGCCGGAACATTAGTAATGTCCTCACCGTCCAAAATAATATGACCTTCATCTAATTCTTCTAAACCTGCTAATAAACGCAAAACTGTAGTTTTACCACAGCCTGAAGGGCCAAGAATTGTGACGAATTCACCGTTATTAATGGTTAGATTGAAATCATTAATGATTGTGTTGGAACCATAGGATTTTTTGATAGAACGAAGCTCAATAATAGGCTTGTTTTGAACCAGATTTTCCACTAGCTTTGGTTTTCTCCCTAATTTCACCAATTTGATTGGTACTGAGTAGAAATAAACCTGCAAAAAATGATGCAGGGGCGACATAAAATTGAACAGATATGATATAGCGAATTGTTAATGATGAAAAGGATTTAATCGTGTTTTTAGGAAAAAATTTATCGAAAATTTGACCGCACTTTTTCAGAAAATCTTATAACTCTCTACTTTCTTGTTATATATCAAGAACTGTAACGAATTTTGGGATTAGACTAGTGCCGATATAAAGGAGAATTTTAAAATGGAAGAACATAATAACAATGAATTATTACAGCGATTTTTAACTTATGTCGCGTTTGATACGCAATCTAAATCATCTGCAAAACATTCGCCAAGTTCAGCAGGGCAAATGAAGTTGGCTTTGCATTTACAGAAAGAATTGGTTGAGCTAGGTTTACAAGATGTCAATGTGACTAAGCATGCCGTCGTGACGGCTTATTTACCCTCCAATCATCCCGAGTTAACACAAACCATAGGTTTTATTTCCCACCTAGATACCTCCCCACAATGCAGCGGTAAAAATGTTCAACCTGAAGTGATCGAAAATTATCGGGGAGGAGATATTGCGTTAGGTTTAGGGGAAGAGTTTATTAGTCCCGTGTATTATCCATTTTTACATCAGCTTATTGGCAAAACCTTGATTGTAACTGATGGAACCACTTTACTTGGTGCAGATAATAAGGCCGGAATCGCAGAAATTATGACCACACTTTCTGTCTTGCAACGAGAAAATATACCACATTGCAATATTCGGGTTGCATTTACGCCTGATGAAGAAATTGGCTTAGGAATGCATTATTTTCCATTGGAGGATTTTCCTTGTGATTGGGCATATACCATTGATGGTGGAGAAGTGGGTGAGTTAGAGTATGAGAACTTTAATGCCGCGACCGCAAAAATCACCTTTAAAGGACGGGGAATTCATCCTGGTTATGCGAAAAACAAATTAGTGAATGCGCTTACCTTAGCTTGTGAGTTTCAACAAAGCTTTCCAAAAGATGATGTTCCCGAAAAAACATCAGGAAAGGAAGGTTTTTTCCATTTAGATGATTTTAAAGGGGATATTGAGAAAGTTGAATTACATTATCTGATTCGAGATTTTGACCAAGCTAATTTTGAGCAACGCAAGGCGTTTATTTATCAACTGGTGAATAAATTTAATAGAGAGAAAAGCCTAAAAGACCCTGTAGAATGTGTGATTGAAGACAGTTATAAAAATATGTATGACACAGTCAAAAATGTCCCACAGGCGATTAAGCTCGCAGATGCAGCAATGAAAGCTTGTGGTATTACACCAAATCACAAGCCTATACGTGGAGGAACGGATGGCGCATTTTTAGCGGAAAACGGATTAGCTTGCCCAAATATCTTCACTGGCGGCTATAATTTCCATAGCAAACATGAGTTAGTGACCCTTGAAGGGATGGAAAAAGCCGTCGAAGTGGTTATAAAAATAGCAAACTGTAAAGATTTGTAAATTAGTGTAAAGAAAAAGCTTGCATTTGTCAGAATATGTCAATATAATCGTTAGCGTTTTATCGAGATTCCTTTGATAAAGCTAAACTTTAGAGATTTTATTCATAAATTCCTTTTTGGTGCTCCTAAGAAATTAGGAGCTTTTTTTTTTACCCCAAATTCAGATCTTTACTTCAAAAACGGATTGCTTCGTTTTTCTTGTCCAATGGTTGTGTAAGGACCATGTCCCGCAATGACAACCATATCATCATTTAATGTAAATAATTTATTTTTGATTGATGAGATCAATGTGTCGAAATCCCCACGAGGGAAGTCCGTACGACCAATACTGTTTTGGAAAAGGACATCGCCAGTAAAAGCAATATTTTTTTCATGTTCAATAAAACCAATGTGGCCAGGTGTATGACCAGGAAGATGAAGAATTTCAAAGGTAAAGGCTCCAATTTGAATTTTTTCGCCTTCTTGATTAAACCAGCGATCAGGTGTAAATGCAGAAATATAAGGTAATCCAAACTGCTGAGATTGCTGTGGTAGACTTTCAAAAAGGAAACCATCTTCTTCCTGTGAGCCCCAGATTTCAATATTAAAATGATCGCGAATCGCTTCAGCAGCACCAACATGATCAAGATGACCATGCGTTAATAAGACTGCTTTTAGGTTTAATTCTAATTCCTCAATGCGTTGAATAAGCTTTTCCGCATTACCACCAGGATCGATAATTGCCGCATTTTTTTCATCATCCCAAATAAGAGAGCAATTTTGCTGAAAGGCTGTAACTGGAATAATTTCAATATTCATCTTTTTTCCTTATCGTTGATAACAAAAAACCGCACTAAAGTGCGGTCTAAAATTAAACTGTTTTTTATGCACCACGCCATGTTCTTACAGGGCCAGTATCCACGTGAATAAAATTACTATACGGATAATATCCTACACCACCGCTATCAAGATTTTCGGCTGCTTGGCGTAATTTTGCTAAAGGTACACCAGGGATTTTAAAATCAATCGCTTGGCCTTTAATGTGATAGCTGTTGCTTGCTACATCACGACTTTGTCTACGACGCATGGCATTTGTCGCGGCACTACGATAGCCACAAATCACATCAATTTGTGCAGTACGTAAACCTAAATCACTTTGTAAATGATAAAACTTCATGAAGAGATTTGGATCCATTCGGCGTACTTGGTCTGTACGGCGATCTCTCATGAAATAATCAAGTTTTCCAAGTAGTGAGCGATTAAATCCAGTCGTTGCAGAGAACTCACCGCTTAATCGTTCATTGGTGTTGACATTATAGAAGCTGAGAATGCGAGGTTTAGGAGTAGAGACCATCGCCAACACCGTAGTCGGCATCATACTTGCGCCCAAAACGATGCCGCCTAATGAAAGCCATTTACGACGATTTTTGTCAATGTTACCCATTTTTTTAGTCTCTTTTATTACCCATCTCTCACCCTAGACAATTTTTTCTTTAAAAAGTTCTAGCGTGAATATTGTTTAAAGATATTTTTTTACAACAGCCCAGTCAATGCCATTAAAAGTTGCGGCATCGTCGTATTTATAAATATCTGGTAAAACTTGTGTTTGGCCGTTTTCAACCCATGCAGTTACATAATACAAGAATACGGGATCATTTGTACGAATACTCGCAGACGTCGTTTTCTTACTTTCTAAAACACTGCGTTTTTTATCTTCTGACCAGCCCGCTTCTTGTAACAGAATAGAGGCAAGTTGATCGGATTTTTCTACACGCACACAACCTGAGCTTAATGCACGGTCTTTTTTGCTGAATAAGCTATGATTTGGCGTATCGTGAAGATAAATCGCATCAGAGCTTGGCATATTAAATTTATAGTTACCTAATGCACTGTCGCCAGCAGCTTGACGGATACGGTACGGGAATTTATTTCCAATACTACTCCAATTAATCGAGTAAGGATCGATAGTGTTACCTTTGCTATCTAAAATAGAGTAGTTGTGTGCAGCCGCGTAACCTGGGTCACGTTTTAATTTCGGTAAAATATCTTCGTTAATTAAGCGTGTTGGAGCATTCCAAGGTGGATTAACAACCACATTGCTCAAACGGCTGTACATTACCGGTGTACGACGTTCATTTTTCCCCACGATAACGCGTGATTCTAAAATTGCTTTACCATCACGATAATATTTCAATTGATAGCTTGGAATATTAACAAAGATTCCATTTTCAAAATCAGGAATGACGCGTAAACGTTGTGCATTAAGGGCAAGTTTTTTACCCATTGCAGAAATACCTGAAGCTGAAATCATTGATGGAAGTGCTTGTACGGTTTCACGGTATAAACGATTATGGTTAGATAATCCGTTTATAAAACCAGAAACGGCATTGTTTTTAACCGCACTTTGCCATTGGTCAATCATTTCTTGATTTGGTAATTCTGGTTTGTAAGCATTCGTTCCGTATAACCAACGTTGAGCTTGTTGATTTACGTTCTTGCTGTAATACAAGTAATCAAGAAAAGCATCACTCAACAATACATCATAGGTGAGTCCACCCATTTTTTCAGCATTATGTAAATTAACTAACGATTGAGTAGAACGCTTAGAAATGCCAGATGCCACCATGGCTGCATATTCACGTAGGAATTGTTTCTCAGCCGCCTTGTCTTTCCACATTAAGTCATATTTATTATCGGCATATAATTTGGCCAAAATTGGTTTGAACTGCAGATTTTGTTCACCAATTTCATGTGTTAGTGACATCTCTAGCATGGCTTGCTTTTCAGCGGCAAGACGAGCTTGATCTTCTTTGATTTCTGCTTCAAGTTTTGCTCGCTCTTCAGGACTTAATTTAGACATATCAACGCCTTTATTTTCGGCTTGTTGAGGTTGTCCTACGGTTTTTGCCCATTCAGCTAATGCACAACCTGACGTCATCATTGATAATGATAAGACTAATGCACTTAATTTCATTGTTCCTTTTAACATTGCTGTACCTTTAAAAATATTCATAAAAAATAACCGCACTTCAGTTTTTTTTCATCTGCTAAAGTGCGGTCAAAATAATCATTATTTTGTTGCTTTTGCCGCTTCTTGTTTTATTTCAGCATCTACTTTTTGTTGATTCGCATTAAGTTTAACTAAATCAGCTGCCATTTTTTCCGCTTCTTTTAAGAAGAAATCAGGTGCTTCATAGTCTTTTGGCAAATCATCAATGTCTTTTAATGCTTTTTTACCTTCACGTTTAAAACGATCATTGAGATCTTTTAAACGTCTCGCATCATCTTTATCATTTTCCGCTTTGCGCTCTTGGAAATTCAATGATAAGAATTTGCGCTCACGACGTTCATCACGGATTTTAAGATCTTCATTTAAAGCAATAAATTCAGGATCTTTTGCAATACGCTCAAGATGTTTTTCATTTAATGCTTCAACATCTTTACGTGCTTTATTGGTTTCAGAATAAGTCGCCGGTGGAATTTTATCCCAAGGTAAGGCGTTATCTTCTTTTTCTTCACCAATTTCTTTGGCATCAATAATTTCAGGGAAATTAATATCTGCAGCAACACCTTTTAATTGGGTTGAACCACCATTAATTCGATAGAATTTTTGGATAGTATATTGCAACACACCAAGTGGTGTTTGGTCTAAATCGTAAACAAAGTTTAATGAACGACTTTGTTGTACGGTACCTTTACCAAAGGTGTTTTGCCCAATAATGATACCACGATTGTAATCTTGCATTGCCGCAGCAAAAATTTCAGAGGCTGATGCACTGAAACGATTAATCATTACCAACAATGGCCCTTTATATTGCTGAGCATTGTCATCATCTTCGTGTACACGAATACGTTGATATGCATCTCGTACTTGTACCACAGGACCATCAGTGATGAATAAACCGCTTAATGCCACGGCTTCTGTTAATGCACCGCCGCCATTCTCACGAAGATCCACAATTAAAGCGCCAATTTTTTTCTTCTCAGCATCTACTAATAATTTTTTCACATCATCAGTTAAGCCAATATAGAAACTTGGAATTTTAATGACACCAACGGTTTCACCCTCTACCTTAGAAACAGTGAGTTTTGCAGCTTGGTCTTCAATACGGACTTTATCGCGAACTAAGGTAACAATACGGCTTTTTCCACCTTTTGCAGGTTCAATTTCAAGACGAACTTTTGTTCCTTTTTTACCTTTGATTTTGTCAACGATATCTTCTAAACGCCAGCCGATAATATCTTCGATTTCGCCTTTTTCTTGGCCCACACCAATGATTTTATCACCTGCTTGTAATTTTTTACTGCGTTCAGCTGGTGCGCCAGGCACTAAAGACTTAATGCTGGTTTCGTCATCTTCAGATTGTAATGTTGCACCAATCCCTTCTAAAGAAAGGTTCATGCTTTCATTAAAGCTTTTTGCAGTACGTGGCGCAAGGTAGCTTGTATGTGGGTCAATTTCTCGAGCAAAAGCATTAATATAAATTTGAACAATATCATCTGCTTTGGTTTGAGTTAATCGACGAATCGCTAAATTGTAACGTTTAGTGAGTTTTTCCTTAATTTCAGGCCATTTTTTATCTTTTAATTTCAGGCTGATTACATCATTTTTGACGCGTTCTTCCCAAAGCTTATTCGCTTCTTCTTCCGTTGCTGGGAAAGCGGCTTTTTCACGATCGATCTCAATTTGATCATTACCTTTTAAATCAGGTTCTTTATCCAATAGAGATAGAGCATAAGCATAACGCTCATAACGACGTTTCATCATCAGATCGTAAATAGCAAATGCTGCAGAAAGATCGCCCTCATTAAGTTGGTCATCTAATTTTGAGCCATATTTAGCACGTAAATCATCAATATCTGATTTTAAAAAGGTGTTATGGCTATAATCTAAACTTTTAATATAACGATCAAAAATCTTTTCGGAAAAGGCGTCATCAAGCTGGAATTTACGATAATGTGATTGGGTTAAACGTGTCGTTGCACGCTTAGTTGCTAACTGATTGGCATCAGTTGCCGAAGGAATCGTAATATCACTTTGCTTTAATTTCGGCTGTACAGCAAATGTGTCAGACGAATGAAGAAATAACGCACCTAAAATTGCTGTCGCAATAAGGCTTTTGGTTGTATGTAATTTCATTTAACCTTTCCCGATAAGAAATAAATTATTAGGCAAATAAACGATCTGCGGTGACTGTCATCACTAAACCATTTTCAAGTTCTACGCGTGCGCCATCTTTTTCCACATTTAATACGGTCGCATTTTTCGCTTGTTCAGCCACTTTTACTTTCACTTTGCTCCCTGCAGAAAGTGTGGTGAAATCAACCGCACTTAGTTTTACTTGTGGTGCTTTTGGTTTGCGAGGGGCTTGATTTGAATTTGGTTTACGAGCAGGTCGTTTTTGTTGTGCTTTTTTCGCTGCTAATTCTGCTTTGCGTTTTTCTGCAAATTTAGCTTTTGCTTCTGCTAATTGTTGCGCCGCATGAGAAACGTGTTCTGCGTCTAATACACCAGCAGGGTTGCCGTATAAATCTACACGTTCAGCACCTTCACGGCAGCCGTGTAAATAGCGCCAGTTAGACGTATATTGACGTAAAGCCTGACGTAATTGAGTTTTACTGACACGTTCATCATCTTTTAATGCTTCAGCAAGATCTTGGAAAAGACCAATTTTTAATGGTTTTGCTTCACCTTCTGCAATAAAGCAAAGCGGGAATTTTTCCACAAGATATGCAATAATCGCTTTTGTATCAGTTAATTTTTGAACGCCTTCAGCATTATTTCCCGCTTGGGCTTCAACTTGAGAATCTGTCATTTCTGCGTTTTCCTAGAATAAAAAATAAAAACTCGCACAGTTTACCGCACTTTTATAAGGATTGACAATGGTTGGGCGGAATAATTCCGTTTCTAGTACAGATGTATAACTTCACAAATCCCCTCAATTAAGGCTAAAATAGTCCACTTTTTAAATTTTTGATGAAACAATGACAAAAACACCTAATTTTACTCATGCTACTTATAAACTTGTGCGTTGCATTGGATGCGACGCAACGGTGTCTGTTTGTCGTCCGCAAGCGGGAGAATATGCACAATGTCCGCGTTGCCATCATAAATTGCAATCGGGAAGTCGTTGGTCACTTAAACGTTGTTCATTAATCGCCCTTTCTATCTTAATTTTAATGCCATTTGCTTTAGGCTATCCTTTATTGAGCTTAGATTTACTAGGTACCAAAATTGATGCTTCTGTTTGGAAAGGGATTTGGAAAATGGCAGTAGAGGGATATTCCTATACTGCATTTATGATTTTCATCTGTGCTGTTTTAATGCCTGTCTCTTTTGCAATTTTAGTCATTATGTTGCAGATTTCTAAATTACTCAAAATTAAGCCTCGTAATGTCTTATTATTTGTGGGTTATATTAAGCCTTGGGTGATGTTCGACGTCTATTTAGTTGCACTGGCTGTCACCATGTTTAAAGTGCGCGAATATGCCACATTAGAAGTGGATGTGTATTTAATTGCTTTTGTTTTTACTGCACTTTTAACCACGTTATTATTCATTAAAATTAATTTAGATGATTTATGGCATGATTTTTATCCCGATCAGAAACCGGTTACCAAAAGTGATAAACCGTTAGAGCTTTGTACCGCTTGCGATTACACTTTTTTAAAAGAAGATCAACAATACGATCACCGTCATCGAGCCATTTGCCCACGTTGTGCATCGCTTATTGAAATACCAGAGAGTGTAAAATTACAACGTGTTTGGGCGACATTAGTGGCGGGGATTATCATGCTTTTCCCTGCAAACTTGCTCCCAATATCTGGCGTTTATTTGACAGGAAGTTTGTCACAAGATACCTTGATGTCGGGTGTAATGTCATTTATAAGCATGGGCAGCTATTTTGTTGCTTTCGTGGTATTCTTCGCCAGTATTTTTGTGCCCGTAAGCAAAATCCTGATTATGTTGTATTTACTGGCAAGCGTGCATTTTAAATGGAGACATTCAATTAAATGGCAAATGCGGCTATTACATATCGTTCACTTTGTAGGACGTTGGTCTATGCTGGATCTTTTTGTGCTAGCCTTGATGATGTCTCTAGTAACACGCGGACAGATTATTAATTTTACTGTAGGCCCTGCGGCATTTTATTTCGGTGCAGCAGTGTTTTTAACTATGATTTCAACTTCTCAGTTTGATAGTCGATTAATTTGGAAAATTTATGACAGAAAACAATAAACCAGAATCTCAATCTATTGATGAGCAATCTAACAATGTAGAAGCGTTATTACGTAAGAATAAACGCATCTCACCGTTTTGGTTGTTACCTTTTATCGCATTATGTATTGGTGCCATTTTATTTTTCCAAATTGTGCAAGAACAAGGAAAGATGATTACGATCACGTTTTCTAATGGTGCAGGGTTGGTTGCAGATAAAACACCGATTCGCTATCAAGGTTTGCAAATTGGTGTTGTGAAGAAGGTTAACTTTACTGACAATATGCAAAAAGTGAAAGTTGAGGCAAGTATTCATTCTGAAGCCACCGATGTGTTAAAGAAAAATACTAAATTTTGGCTTGTGCAACCGAGCGTATCGCTTGCGGGGATTTCAGGTTTAGACTCTTTAGTGTCAGGAAATTACATTACGCTTCAACCAGGTGATGGTGATTCAGAAGATGAATTTATTGCAGAAGAACAAGGCCCTATTGCACAAGTAAATCCTGGCGATTTATTAATTCATTTAATTTCAGATGATTTAGGTTCGATTTCGATTGGGGCTTCTGTTTACTTCAAAAAAATGCCGGTCGGGAAAATTTATGATTACCGCTTCAATAAAGAGAATAAAGTTGAAATTGATGTGGTGATTGATAAAGCCTTTACTCGTTTTGTGAAGAAAGATTCACGCTTCTGGAATATTAGTGGTATTAACGCTAACATTAATGCATCAGGTGTGAATGTAGAGATTGATAGTTTAAATTCAGTGGTGCAAGGTGCGGTATCATTTGATTCACCGCCAGATAGCCCACAAGCTGTGACTAATAGCCACTATACGCTTTATTCTAACTTGCAAGCAGCTAAACGAGGTATTGAAGTAGAGGTGACTATTCCAGTGACTGCGGGCTTAGATGCTGGTCAAACCTCGGTTTATTACGGTGATGAGCAAGTGGGTCTTCTTTCATCTTTAAGTGCGGATGAAAATAATGAAGAAATTTTAAAAGGCACATTATTAATCGATCCAAACCAAGCTAACCTCTTAAAAACGAATACACGTATTGTGTTAAAAAATCGTAAGTTAGATTTGGGTGATGTGGCTAATCCGAAAAAATTCTTCCGCGGAGATTATTTTGAAATTATTCCGGGTAGTGGAGAAAGCAAAACACAATTTGATGTGATTCGAGAACATGAGTTATTGCTCAAAGCACCGAATACTTTGATTTTAACCTTAACCGCACCAGAAACTTATGGTATTACTGAAGGGCAATCGGTGTTTTATAACAATATTGCTATTGGTCAAATTGTGAAGCAGCACTTAAATGTTGATGGTGTGAAATTTGAAGCGGCAATTGCGGCGGAATATCGCAATCTTATTCATGAGAACACTCAATTTGTGGCTGCCTCTAATTTTGATGTAAGTTTTGGTATAGACGGATTACGTTTTGAATCAGCAACACCATCAAAATGGCTACAAGGTGGGGTGAGAGTATTACCTAAAAAAGGAAGTAGTGCTCCACATTCAAGCTATCCACTTTATAAAGATATCAGTAGTGCAGAAACGGGTATTACGGGTAACTTAGTGAATCCAAGTATTGTGCTACATTCCACTAATTTGCCAAGTATTAGCAAAGGTTCTGTGGTGCTTTATCGTCAGTTTGAAGTGGGTAAAATTATTAACGTAAGACCGAAAGTCAATAACTTTGATATTGATGTGTATATTTATCCGGCTTACCAAAATCTTCTTACAGATAAAAGTGTGTTCTGGGTAGAAAGTGCAGCACAAATTGATATTACGCCGAAAGGCATTAGTATCCAGGCATCACCAGTTGCTCGTTCATTAAAAGGTGCAATTAGCTTTGATAATACGGGTTCAGGCAAAAATAAAACGCTTTATCCAAGTGAACTGCGAGCCAAATCAGCGGGGCAAGTGATTACGTTACTCACAGATGATGCAACGGCTTTAAGTAAAGGAATGAGCTTGCGTTATCTTGGTATGAATGTTGGTGAAGTTGAGCAGATTGCTCTTGATCAAAAAACAAATCGTATCACCGCAAAAGCATTAATTAACCCAAGTTATATGGGGATGATTGCAAAAGAGGGTACTGTATTTAAAGTGATTTCCCCTCAAATCTCAGCAGGTGGAATTGAAAACTTAGATAGCCTTTTACAGCCTTACATTGATATTGAATTAGGCAAAGGTCAACCAAAAACACAGTTTAATTTAGCGCAAACCGCACAACCTCGAAATAAATACAGCAATGGTGTGCCATTTATTTTGGAAACCAGTGATGCGATGAATTTAACGGAAGGCTCACCTGTGCTTTATCGTGGTGTTGAAGTGGGAACAGTTCGTAAGTTTGAATTGAATTCTTTAGGAGATCGTGTGTTGGTACATATTGCGATTACACCGAAGTATCAACATTTGGTACGCAAAAATTCAGAGTTCTGGGTTTCATCGGGTTATGATTTCAACCTTGGTTGGAAAGGGGCTGAATTTAATACTGGTAGTGTACAACAATTGTTGAAAGGCGGTATTTCGTTCTCGACCCCATCGGGTACGATCGTTCAACCACAAGCAACGGCAAATCAGCGCTTTATGTTACAAGTGAAGAAACCAGCTGAAGCACCGACTTGGAATTCAGGTGCATTACCAGCAAATCAATAAAACATAAAAAGAAATAACCGTACTTTTGAATCATCAAAGTGCGGTTATTTTTTTAGGTGTTTTGAGTAGTGCTATTGACCCATATTTTTGACTGATTTTAAAAAGCCTTTGGCTGAAGTATAGACTTCATCTTTGCCCTGAGCATGTAAAATCATATCAGACATTTCACGGAACGCACCTTTTCCGCCGCCAAGTGAAAGCACATAATCCACAGCATTTTGCACATAAGGTGCAGAGTCTGCCACCGCAAAAGAAAGGCCACAGGTTGCAAAAGCGGGGAGATCGACACTGTCATCACCAATATAGGCGGTTTGTTCAACAGTAACACCTGCTTGTTTCATGAGATCCAAACAAGCACTCTCTTTTTCAAGTTTACCAAGGAAGAACAACTTAATTCCGAGATCTCTAATTCGTTTACGCAGAATCGCCGAATCTCTGCCCGATAATACGGCTACTTGAATACCTGCATCCATCAACATTTTGACGCCAAGTCCATCGCGCACATGGAAACTTTTAATCGCTTCGCCATTTGCATCATAATGGAGTAGTCCGTCAGTTAATACGCCATCGACATCGGTGATGACCAATTTAATTTTCTTTAATTTTTCGTTAATCATTAGCTTGAGAACTCCACTAAGCCCACAACATTATTTTCATCATTGACCACGACAAGAGAGTGAATTTTCTTCTCTTTCATCAAGTCTTCCGCTTTTGCTAGGAATTCATTTTCATGAATGGTTTTCGGTGAAGAGGTCATGAGCTCTTTCGCGGTCTTATTAAGCGTATCAGCACCGTTAGCCGTTAATGCTCTGCGCACATCACCATCGGTAATAATGCCTTTAAGTTGTTGGTTTTCCATGACTAATGCCACACCCATACGACCTTCATTCATAATAGTTAAGCAATCAGTGAAGCTGGTATCTGGTGTGGTAATCGGCAATCGAGTTTGCATTTGATCTTTTACTTTACATAACAAACGACGACCAAGGCTGCCACCCGGATGGAATTTCGCAAAATCAGCTGGTTGGAAATGACGAGCCGTAATTAATGAAACCGCAAGAGCATCGCCTAAGGCTAAAGTGACTAACGCAGAAGTGGTTGGTGCGAGATTGTTTGGGCAGACTTCACGCTCTACCGTGATATCCAAAACATAATCCGCATGGCGAGCAAGCGTTGAGTTTTTATTGCTGGTTAAAGCAATAATTTTATTACCAAAGTTTTTCAAACTTGGAATGAGTTTATTTACATCATCGGTTTCACCGCTATAAGAAATCAGCATCACAATGTCGATCGGTTTTAACATACCTAAATCGCCATGAAAGGCTTCGGTCGGGTGGAGGAAGAAACTTGGTGTTCCTGTAGAGGCAAAAGTCGCCACCATTTTTTTGCCAATTAGCCCCGATTTACCAATACCACCGATGACCAAACGACCTTCGCAAGCAAGAATAAGATCGACAACTTGAGAAAACTCATCATCCAAGCGTTGGCTTAGTTGTGCGAGCGCTTGGCTTTCAACAGAAAGTGTTTCTCGTGCGATTTGTAAATAATTCATAGGAAATCCTTATGATAAAAGTGCGGTTGAAAATAACCGTGTTTTGCAGGGCTATTCTAACGGAAGTTATTAAAAATAAGAATGAAAATTTGACCGCTCTTTGAATTCCCCCTATACTACGCCGCGAGTTGGTTAGACAATCGCTGGTTTATTGAAGCCCTTAACCGTGTTCGCACGACCTAGTGGGACAAGTAAACGAGAGGAAAGTCCGAGCTACAAAGGGCAGAGTGCCGGATAACGTCCGGGCGGCGTGAGCCGACGACCAGTGCAACAGAGAGCAGACCGCCGTGAAAACGGTAAGGGTGAAAGGGTGTGGTAAGAGCACACCGTGCCGTTGGTAACAACGTGCAGCAAGGTAAACTCCACTCGTAGCAAGACCAAATAGGAACTCAATGGATGGCCCGTCCAGAGTTCGGGTAGGTTGCTTGAGCGGCAGAGTAATTTGTCGCCTAGAGGAATGATTGTCCACGACAGAACTCGGCTTATCGACCAACTCAACAAATTCATCAAAAAATGACCGCACTTTTGTTTTTTCATTATCCTACTCGGGATGGAATGAATAAAAGTGCGGTTATTTTCTTTTGTGTTTTACCACAAACTCATTTGTTCTAAATGGCTTTCTTCCGGTAACGTCACGTGTAATCCCACAAGACGAATGGATTTCCCCTGGCTACGTTGCCAAATTTGTTCCAGTAATTGCTGAAAGCTTTTTAACGATAAAGTTAAGCCAGTTTTTTCTAAGGTCGTCACCTGAAAATCTTCAAATTTTAATTTTACCCCAATTTTGCGAAAAGCGGTTAAAGGGATATTCGGCGCGCTTCGTTCAATGCGACGAATAAGTTCGGCATAGAGATTATCTAACAATGCTATACCTTGTTCGAGATGGCTAATATTTTCGGATAAGGTGCGTTCTACACCGATAGATTTTCGTTCTCGATGTGCTTGGATTTCACGATCATCAATGCCATGGCTAAAATCCCAAATTCGTTTGCCCATTTTACCGAAGATATTTAATAGAATAGATTGATCGAGTTTTTGCACATCTTCGCAAGTTTCTAGGCCCATTTTCAATAAACGTTCAGAAGTGACTTTGCCCACACCAGGGATTTTTTTTAATGGCAGTGTTTTTACAAACTGCTCAACTTCATGAGGTTGAATCACAAATTGTCCGTTCGGTTTATTCATATCGGAAGCAATTTTGGCGAGAAATTTAAGAGGCGCCACACCAGCAGAGGCAGTCAGTTTTAATTCATCAAAAATGGCTTGGCAAATTTCTTGTGCGATCCACGTGGCGGATCCTGAACATTGTGTACAATCCGTGACATCCAAATAAGCTTCATCTAATGAAAGTGGCTCAATGATAGAAGTATAGCGTTGAAAGATCTGATGAATTTGTGCGGATACCTGTTTATAAAGCGGCATATTAACGGGCACTAAAATCAGATTAGGGCATTTTTTGATAGCTTGTGCTGTCGGCATCGCACTGTGTAGTCCAAATTTTCGAGCTTCATAATTACAGGTCGTGAGTACACCACGTTGTCGAGAACTACCACCTACTGCGACAGGTTTACCCTGTAGCGTTGGATTTTCACGGATTTCAACAGAGGCATAAAAGCAATCCATATCAATGTGAATAATTTTTCGGGTGGAGTTCATGCTATAAGTGCGGTCAAAATTAGGCGTGTTTTTAGTATATCGAAAAGAAAATAACTGTTCAAGTATACAGTTGTTAAAAAGCCCACATTGCGTGGGCTAGATAAAAGAATTAACGATCAGAAAGGATAGTTTTATCGGAGAATTTTACAATACGTTCAATCGTATAAACGTCAATTTTTTCTTGTTGATTCATAAAGGCTTTGCGAGCATTCTCTGATAACTGTACAAATGGAATCTGCAAATTAATATCTAGGGATTTTCCTGGTAGTAATGGGTTTTCTAAATTGATTTGCATATCTTGGCTGTAGATAACCTCGCGATTATTTACATACACGCCAACCCATTGAATATTTTGAATTGGTTTTTTGCCTACATTAGTAATTTTATGCTTAAATGCGCTTAATGCTTGGCCTTTTTCATCGACAACCATTTCACGTTTCCCAACATTAATAGCAAGATATTGGTCAACTTTGTCATCAGCTTTGGTCACTTGTTGTGTTGCTTTTGCGGGTGTTGCTTCTTTTGCAATAACTTGTGTGTTAAATGCTAAACATAATGCACCTAATGAAAGTATGGTCAGAGATTTTAATGTTTTCATTATTCGATTCCTTATAAAAAAGTGGCAAAATTTTACCCTAACTTCTTAGGTTAATAAATAGCTTCTTTTCCTTTCTTGGATTTTTTGATAAACTGCCGAACAATTTTGGGGCTGATTCTGGATTCGACGGGATTAGCGAAGCCCAAGGTGCACGTCGAGGTGCGGTAGGCCTCGTAAATAAACCGCAAAAAAATAGTCGCAAACGACGAACAATACGCTTTAGCAGCTTAATAACCTGCTCATAGCCTTCGCTCCCCAGCTTCCGCTCGTAAGACGGGGATAAAGCGGAGTCAAACCAAAACGAGATCGTGTGGAAGCCGCTGTTTGAGGATCGAAGCACTAAATTGAATCAAACTAGCTTAAGTTTAGCGTGTCTGTCCGCATGCTTAAGTGAAATTAAAGACGAGACTAAACGTGTAGTACTGAAGGTAGAGTAATTTCGGACGCGGGTTCAACTCCCGCCAGCTCCACCACAAAACAAGATCTAAAAAGATCACAAACGGTCAAATTTATTGAAAAATCAATAATTTGACCGTTTTTATTTGGTGTCTTAATACTGCTCAAAAGATCAGTTAATTTCACAAACGATCACATTTTTTAGTAGTAAAAATGGAAGTAAGAACTTACAATGCGCAAAATCTTACTACCATTTATAGAATTTTGTGATTATGGCAAAAATCATCAAACAGCTTACTATTGCGCAAGTGAACAACGCCAAAGCGGCGGAAAAGATCTATTATTTATTCGATGGGGAAGGGCTGAAACTTGTCGTCAAGCCTAACGGGGTGAAAACATGGGTGTTTAATTACAAACGCCCTTACACATTAAAACGCACAGAAAAAACCATCGGCACTTATCCCACTGTATCGTTAAAAGATGCACGTCAAAAAGCACAAGAATTCCGCCAACTTTTAGCCAATAAGATTGACCCGCACGAATTTGAGCAAAAACAAGCCGAAGAAGCATTAAAAGAACAGTGCAGTACATTTGCTTATGTTGCAAATGAATGGTTGCTCTATCGTGCGAAAATCGGCAAAGAACAAGGCAATTACACAGAGAGAACGAAAGTTGACACAGAAAGACGTGTCAATGCGGCCATTGATTTAATTGGTGACGTGCCTTTCAAAGAATTGACCTTAAAACACGGCTTATCCGTGCTTGAACCGCATCGCCAATCAGGTGCAACGGCTGAATTGAAAAAGCGTTACTTGGTTTTGAAATCAATCGCAGAATATGCCGAACGTTTTGAATATTGGGAAAACAACAAATGGAAATATCTTGGTGATGATCTCCCTGCAGTGAATAAAAACAAACATCACCCGTCAATTCATTACAAAGCGTTACCGGAATTTATGATCAGCCTTGCACGGGCCAACATATCCCAAACGGTGCGACTTGCAATTTTATGGGGATTGCTCAACGCCACAAGGGCGAGCGAAACCGTCAGTGCAAAATATTCCGACATCATCGAACACGAGAATTTACCGAATGGCAAAGTGTGGCAAGTAGTCATTTCAAAAGGCGGGAAAGGGGAGCGACTGCACCTTGTGCCATTAAGCAAACAGGCAGAAACCTTGCTTTCATATATCAAGCATCACACAAACAAGGAATATTTATTCCCGTCCACTTTATCAAAGGCGAGAAACGAAAAGCATATTAATAGCCAAACGCCGAATGAAGTGATTAAAACAATGGACGGCGGCAAATACAAAGGCACCATGACAAATCATGGTATTCGGTCAATATTCAGCAGTTATTGCAATGATAATCGCCTAGAACTAGGATTGGATAAAGAAGTCATTGAAATTTGTCTAAGCCATTTAAATTCCGATGAAATACGAAACGCCTATAATCGGGCGGAATATTTGCCTTACCGATTAAAGACGTTTCAAGAATGGGCCAACTATGTTGAAAAATGCGCGAATGGTTTATTCAAAGAAATTATTGCCGACAAGTCTTAATGTATTCGTTCAAGTCGCTTTCCGCAATCTTGCGGGAGCGACCGAATTTATAAGACTTTAACTTGCCACTAGAAATCCAACGTTTCACGGTCGCTTCTGAACAAATGCCAGTCTGCACGATCTCTTTTATTGAAAAATAACGTTCCATTATAAATCACCTTCTTTCACAAACACGCCGTCAATCATACGCCCCTTGCGGTCTTTGATTTCATCCCATGCCGCTTGCACACAATCGTGGATATCTAAATCAAAATGATGTGCAACTTCTAACAGTTGAACAAAGCATGACATAAATAAAACACTAATATTTGCGTGACTGCTTAATTCATGGCTTAAACGATGCAACACATACAATGAATTAATTAAGTGATCTTCAATATCAACTTTATTGTTGCCGTATGGTTCAACAAATGCAGCAACTTCATCCGCTGAAAGCATTTCATCTTTCTTGCGTTGTGCGGCCAAAATAACCATCACAACAAAGCAATCCCCGATGCTATCTTTCACCACATCAATTTTATTTTTAGATACGCCACTGCATAGCTCCCCGAATTCTTCCATTAATTTAATGAATTGTTTTTTCGGTGTAGAACCTTCAATCAAATTGCGAGCTTCTGCCCAATTTTCGATGTTTTTAATAAGTTGTGTTAATGTTGTCATTTTATATTTCTCCATAATGTTTAATATTAAATTTTTTATTTTCCGTCATTACCATTTAATTGTTTGATGATGTTATCTATCGAATTTGTAACAAGAACTAAATTAACTCCACTTAAACAAGATGTATTATTTACTATTCCCATATCTGAATAAAAACGGTCACAAAGATCATCAATTACTTTTATTCCTTCTTCTGAAAGATAAAGTGCTGTTCCTGTTTCTAAGCATTCTGAAAAATCATCATCATTAATAGATGTTCCATCACCCGGTATTTCTTCGCATTCCACAAAACAAGTAATTAAATCTGAACTTAAATATGCAGTGAAATGTTCAAAACCACTGCTAATTGGCATAACATCTGACTTTCCTTTAATTTTAACTGGTTCAACATTTTCTTTTACGAATTCCAATTTCAAAAATTTACCCATAATTCACCTACATTTTCCCCAATCTTTCCCAAAATCCAGTCACTTTCTGACTAAATTTTTTCACAGAAAAGAGCGGAATTTTTTCTTCTTTGATGAAAACGTTGGCGTTTTCATAACAAATCCACTGAAAGTCATTAAGCCGTAACCGTTTATATTTGATTAATAGATCAATTTGTGACCGATTAATCATAAAACCGACAGGTAAAAGTGCATTTTTTACCTTTTGTTCAATTTCTGAACGGTTACAGTTACTGACACAAGTCCAAGCGTCGCTACGCTCCTTGTTTGTTTCGGTGGTCTCCGCATTGGCATCAGTTGCAACATCTGCCGCTGTGCCTTTTTTAATAACCCAATTTTTAAGTTTTGTTCTTATACTTGCTAAACTGAAACGGTTTTTCACCCCCACAATTTTCTTTCTTGTTTCGCCGTATTGGTTCGGCTCACTTTCTTCATATTCCACGCATAATGGCTGATCTTCACGTTTAGCCATTGCGCCCCCTTGCAACTCTAAATAACTTGCAAAACAAGACACATCACAAACCGCTTGCGCGTCTGCAATGGTCTTATCATCAACATCATCTAACTGCCACTTCTCTAATTTGCGTAATTCACGCCATACAGAAATTGGCGGATTGCCGTAAAACTGGAATTGACGAATTCCCCAAAGGTTCGCCCACGCACGCACACGTTGCACGTTTTCGTCAAGTTTCAAACCTTCCACTTCGTCCGATGTTTCGTCTTTTTGATTGCCCGCATAAATGTTTTTGGCAATGTATTTTGCGATGTAAGAAACGGCAGAACCTTTTGCAGGGTCAATTTCATCTACTCTGCAGCGGTGTTTTTTCGCCCCGAATTCATCGCCGTCTAACTCTAAAGCTTTTGATTTAAATAAACGGATCACTTCTTCTTTATCTTCCGCTTTCACATACACAAGCAAATGCCAGTGTGGAGTGGCGTCATGGTGTGGTTCAACGCCGCGCATACCAAAAAAGCCAATGCCACGTTTAGCAAACAAGGCACGCAACTGCGCCCAATTTTTGCTTAAATAAGCGTGGGTTGTGCGTGGGTCTGCACCTTTCCATTTCTTGTTATTTGTGCCGTTGTTATGGGTTGCATGGAAAGATGAAGGGGCGGTCATGGTTAAGAACAATGACACATAGCCTTTTTCTGTTGCCCATTCGTCCACGCCACGCAAGCGGTTCATCATCTCGTTAAAACGGATGGCAGGATTACCGGAAGATTTTTGCCACATTGCCATCAATTCCACCTGTTCTGATGGATCGTCAATGTTTTCAATAATCATCTGTTTTAAATATTCCAAGTTGGCTTTTTGTTGATTGCGGTAATCGCTCAATGCACCTGTTGAAATGTAAGGACTGACTTTTGCCGATACTTCACCGCAACCAATCGCCAAATGCTCGATAAGGCGTTTTTGCGTGCTGCGTAATGTGCGAAACCAGTATTTTTCGCATACCACACGCAACAATTCGCCTTCTTGCTGTTGCACAGAAAGGCGTTTACCTTCTTCAAGGCGGTGTTGGCTTTTAAGCGGAAAGCCAATGTTTTTGCAAACATCAGCACAAAGGCGGTGCAGTTCACTGCTTAAACGTGAAAAATCGACCGCACTTAATAGCCCAACGGCTTTTTGATTGGCACAATCTTCCACGAAATCGCTTTGCAATCCGTTGAAGTGCAAGGCGAGTTTGTAGGCGATCTCTTTTAATTGGCGTTCGCCTAATAGGTAGAAATGCAAGCCTTGACTATCCACAGGCTTTTGCATGGCCAAGTTGGCTGAATAGTGTTTGCGTTCAAGCAACCACGAAACAGAAATGCGATATTGCTCAAAAACGGCTTCCAAACGATTGGTCAAAACATCACGCAATGTGGTGTTGGCAATTCGGGCTTGTTTATTGCCTAAACTAAAACTAATTGACCCATCATCTTTAACACTGCGATAAGCACGCAACCACACATTACGGAAGTGTTCACGTTGGCGTTTGCGTGGTAAATCTGAAAGCAGTTTTTCAACATAATCAAAATGATTAGGAGCAACCGCAAACAGCTCAATTTGTGCGGCAGTTGCTTGCGGCAAGTCTAAAGTGCGGTGAGTTTTAGCCGCACTTTCCATTCTTGCCAAACGAGCTTCTTCCATCGCTGAATCACGTTTAGCGATGTTATTGTCTCGTTGTTGCTCCCAGTTCATCATGTTATTTCTATGCTCTTTGTAAGTTTGCTAAATATTCATTGTGCTGATCAAAGTAATCTTTAATGGCTTGATTGGTTGAGTTGATCGCACTTTCCATTTCAGTGAGTGAAAGCACTTCATATTGTGCTAAGGCAAAGTTGCGGACTTCATTCACTGCGCCAATGATGGTGTTGTGTAATCGCCCAATCACTCTTGCTTTTTGTTTTCGCCAACCGTCACTATCTGCGACAATCTCTAACACTTGAAAGCGGTCGCCAATCTTGGTGATTTGTAATTCGGCTCCGCAATCTAAATTGATGTAAATATCGGTATTCATTTTGTTTTCTCCTTAAAAGTGCTTACTTATCCAACTTGCCAACCAACACAAGGCGGCATCTAACAATGCGGCGGCCATAAAACAGCCCAACATCACCACCGCTAATCCAATGAAAAAATCACTCATTGCCTTTCTCCAAAAAATCCTTGAAATCTAACTGTCTGCTTTTTCTTACCTTGATTGCGCCTGTATCAATGGCGGCTTTAAAACAACGATCTGCACGTGCAAAGCACCAATCTTCATCCGGTGTACTTGGTGCTAACTGATAGGCTTTGCGCCAAAATTGTGCGGCTTTTAAATATTGTTCTGCACGTTCTGCCTCTGCTGCAGTTTTGCTTGCCGTTCTAAAGGCGATGAATTTTGTTCTCATGCTGTTTTTCTCCGTGGATTGGCTTGCCATTGCTCCCAATCTCTGTATTTTTGTAAAAAGAGTTGGCGTGCTTTTGTCGCCAAGTCGCCGTTTTCAATAAATTCATTAAATGCTTGTCTTGCTTGTTCTTCATCGCCTTTGTCTAAGTGATAGATGTAAGCGAATAATTTTTCCTGTGCCTTATCTAGTTTTTGATAATATTCCTTTGCCACAATGCTCAATGCGCCACGACTTAAAATAACGGTTGCCATACTTCCCCCTAATTCAATGCTTTATCAATTAATGTGAATTCGCGTTCGGTAATGCCTTTCGGAAACATCCCCGAAATCAACCGCACTTTGCGAAACGCCTTGGCGATTTTGCGTTGTCCGTTTTCGGTGTAGTGGTGTAGTTTCTCGCCTGAAAATGTGGTGCTAACTAAATCATTGATGTCGAGTTCTGCCATTGCCAACAGGATTTCTCTTTCGCCTTGTGAAAGGTTGCTGAAAGCGTATTCCACGCGATAGCGACTTTTACCGATCACATGGCGGCAATCGCCCCAACTTTGCACAGGCTCAACCGCAATTTGATTTTCTTTGCAGAATTTTGCCGCCGCACTTTCTTTACCTGAAACGTACATCACACGCCCCCTTGCTTATTTACCTTGAACCCAACTTAACCAACGACCAAACATCCCTTGCTTGCTCCAACTTGCTTTTTCAAGCAGTGCCACACGGTCGGAAAGTGTTTCATTCAATAGCACTTGTTGTTGGTTTAAGTTGATTTGATGTTGAAGATGACGTTTAATTGCTTGGTTCTGTACTTCCAACGCTTTTACACGTTTTTCTAACTGATACACATTCACACGTTCTTTGTGTGTTTTCCCGTTGTCGTACACATAGTTTTTACGTGCCATTTTCTTGTTCTCCCTAAATTTTGGTTGCAAAAATCCTGTCGCATGAATTTCTTCAAACGACGGTGTTTAAAAATCTTGATGAAAATTAAAGACTAGATGTCGATTTATCGCTGACGCTCGTCAATCTGATTTAACGGCTTATTCGCACTTAATGCTTCTGGGCGGTCGTTATAGATTGGCGTTCTTACTCTTGTAATTTGGCTTTGCACTCTTAATTCTGTGCCGCAGTTGTTGCAGTAAGCCAACACGTCGATTGACAATAAACCGATCTTTTCGGAAGTTCGCACACGGATGTTGTTACTTCCGCAATTTGCGCATTTATGATCTACGTTCACTATTCACCACCTTAACTGTTTCTAATCACTGCCCAATCCACATCGGGGCGTAAATCTTCGGCTCTTACTTTGCCTTCTGTAGCTTTGATAATGGCGGGAATATATTTCACATCCATACTCGCACCATTTATCCACCCATTTACAGTAGGCTGACTAACTCCACATACTCTTGCTAAGGCTGATTGATTGCCGCAAATTTCTGTAGCTAGTATCACTTTTTCATTCATTTAAAACCGCCTATAAGTTTTCCTTTAAGTTTATTATAGGAAATCCTTTAATAATTGCAAGAAATATTTTATTGTTTTATTCAAAGTTTACCTATAACTTATACACAAGGAGAATTTATGTCTGATTTATCAACCCGATTAAAGCAACTGCTTGATGATAGAAACTTATCTATGAATGCTTTTGCAAAGCAGCTTGGCGTATCTCAACCATCAATTAGCGATATAGTGAATGGGCGAACTCGTTCACCTAAAAATATTTTAGAAATTGCAAGTGCACTTGGTGTTAATGCACATTGGTTGAAGACAGGAGAAGGGGAACCAGATACGGAATTTATCGCCTATGTACCCGCGCAAAACGAGCAAAATGCCTTTCGTGTAGACGTGATGGATTATCAAGCAGCGGCCCATAGCAGTGGCATTGTGAATGTAGATTATCCCGATGTGATCGAAAGTATCTTCTTCACAGAGGAAGGATTATTCAAAGTAATTGGGCGAAAAAGTGCAGTGGGAATAAAACTCTTTAAAGTGCCGACGGATAGCCTTTCACCCACAATCAATCCGAGTGATTTAGTCTTTGTGGACACGCTAATTAATAACTATGTAGCAGAAGGGATTTACGTTTTTAATTTAAACGGTGAAACCTACATCAAACGCCTACAACGTTTGCCAACTGGTGTAATTCGCGCATTAAGTGACAACCCACTTTATCCTCCCTTTGAAATCACTGACGAATTATTTGACACTGCAGAAATTATTGGGAAGTTTTTAGCAGTATTACCGTTTAATCCGAGATTATTGTAATAAGGACAAATAAATGCTTGCAGGATGCTTGTCTTTGCTAGTGCTACTCACAATATCGGTCGCAATCGGTAACTATTTTGGTGAGTATATTGGCGCAGCATTTTTCTGGGGACTCATTTTTCTTGGTTGGATCGTAACTAAACTCGAAATAACTAAACTCGAAAAGAAAAAAGAACATCTGGAAACGAGGGGCAAATCATCTCCTAGCACCCCTGCACTAAAATCAAAAAAAGTTGAATTTAAACAGGCGACAAGCAAACCACCAATTTCGCCACCTTCACCTAGCATAACATCTAGTCCCTATTTGCTGAATTCAGAAAATTCAGAGAAAAAGAGGAAATCATCAAAGATAATTGAATTTACTTATACTAATGCACAAGGTGAAACATCTGAACGTGAAGTAAAAGTGGATTATGTGGATGATATTTACATTGAAGGATATTGTTATTCTGCCCAAGGAACCCGTACTTTCCGCTTAGATCGCATAGACGGCATGATTTGGCAAAATAATGAATGTTTTTTTGTCGATGAGTGGTTGGGAAAACAAGGTATTCGTAAAAAACAATCTTCACTAATTAAACCGACTAAACAAAAATCACATAAACTTGAAATTTGTTTTACTGGTTTCAAACGTGATGAGAAATTGAAACTTGAATTACTAGCAGAAAAAAATGGATTTAAAGTCAGAACTGCAGTAAGTAAAAATTTAGATTTCTTAGTTTGCGGCGTAAATGCCGGACCATCAAAAATAGCACAAGCACTTGAACGCGGAATCCCATATTTTAGCGAAGATGAGTTCATGGCTATGCTTGAGACGGGAGAAATTCCACAATGAAAAAACTATTCTTGATTCTAACCGCACTTTCCCTTGCTTTCTCAACAGCAACTTTTGCAAAAAGTAAAAAAGCAGATGCAGAACAGTTTAGTTGTGCTGATAGGAAATATTGCAAAGAGATGAATTCTTGCGCTGAAGCTAAATTCCATTTAAACGAATGTGGTGAAAGCCGTTTAGATCGAGACGGTGACGGTGTGCCTTGTGAGAATGTCTGTAGAAAATAAATATGGATTCAATTGAAACGCTAAATGGCAATATTATTGGGTATAGTTTGCCGAGTAATATTGCCGCTTTACTAAAAAATATCGTTAGGGTGCAAAATTTTTCAGGCACCGTGACTTTAAATCTACTCCCACCAATCCCAGAATTGCTTAACATAAAAGAATTGATTGAGATCCGTAATTTTGGCAATAAATTAATCGGCTTTTCTTTACCGCCTGAAATAAAGCAGATTCAAGACGTGCTTGTTCAACTTAAGACAGTATTAAACATTGATGATGCAGCATCAGAAGAAGCCTTCAATTCTTTGCTTATTAATATAAAACATCTTGAGCAAATCGAAGATGGTCAAACTCATTCTTTTGAAGATGCTATTGAGTCAATCGACCAAATATCTCAAAATAATCATAAAGTCATTTCTGTTTTGATTCCGGTATTGCTTTTTCTCTTTCAATATGCCGCAGAAAAGGGGCTTGATTATATATTTAATGATCACCAACAAGAACAAATGATAGAGATGATTGAGCAACAACAAGAAGAATTAAAAGAACTCAAAGAGCAGAATAATATTATCTTAGATGAAATTAAGTCTTTAAAGTCTCAAGCCAGTGAAGAAAAAGACAACAAGCAATCGCCAAAAGTTACCCCTATGGATGTTATATAATACCCCCACATTTTATTTATGTGCGGGGTTCTTATGACAAACAATGACTTACTTAATCTTTATAATTTAGAAAAGAGCAGTTATGATTCTTATGGAACTTGGCGAACTTCATTATTGTTAGGTTGGGTGTTCAATCTTATTATTAATATAAGCTCTAATTTCTACGATTCAAAACATGGCATGGTAATATTTGTGATTTCAAATTTTGTGCTATTTGTTGTCTTTGTAATTCTTACCGTTCAAAGAGAACAGGCAAACAAGCGAGTGTCGCAAATTATGAAAATGCTATTAAATAAAAATCCATAATATAAGCCCTCATTTGAGGGCTTTATTTTTTCACCTTCTTCACGTCCACTTCTTCATCTTCTACTTTCAATTCGCATTCAATTTGACTGGTAAAGCCGCCATCTGAAAGATTGTGCGTCACTCTTGTGATCAGCCAATTTGTTGCATCAATTTCGGCTTTAAAGCCTGAAAGTTCAATCGGCGTTTCTGGCATTAAATCAGGTTCACCAAAGGCGAGATTAAGGCTAAATGTTGCCACGCCGCGCTTAAGCTTATCAAAGGCTGATTTGGCGGCAGTAATGGCTGTTTTTTCGCTTGCGTAGGTGTGTCGCAGTGATTTTATTTGAGAACTGTCACTTGTAATGGGTTCTTGTTGCTCAATTTCGTTGTATTTGCGTTTGCTTAATCGTCTGCCTTTCACGGTGCCGTTTTTCAGCGTTCTGCCTTTCGTCATTCGCTGTTTTTTCACAATCTTGGTGTTTTCATCCACCGTGATTTCGCCCCGCTTGCCGCTGTCCGTATCGTGCCAATATGCGCGCACGGCTTTGTAGTTTTCACTTTCAGCGATGGAAAAATTGTAGTTGTCGCCATTCTTGCGGGTGATTTTACGCAGTGGAATATCTTTTCCTGTGGCGGTTTTTGCTTTGCCTAATGGCATAAAGAGCAACGTGCCATTTTTAACCGTGCACATTGCCCCGTGTTCTTCTGCAAGGCGTGTCAGCAAATTAATATCGCTTTCGTTGGTTTGGTCGATGTGGTCGATTAAGCGGCTTGCAAGCTCTTTCGCCACTTGGCTTTTGAGTTTGTTCCCTTGTGCAATTTCGTTGACGATTTCGCCCAATTTCTTCTTATGAAATGACCGCTCTTTTTGTTCGGTGAACGAGCCTTTTAAATCTGCCGCTCTTGCCCGAATGGTGAGCTTGTCAGCAGATGATGCACCGCCTGAAAACTGCACTTCATCGACAGAATATTTCCCCTTGTCAATCAGCGGTGCGCCTTTCCAACCCAGTGCAAGGCTGATTGTGGCATTGCGTGGCGGCAAAGCCAGTTTGCCGTCATGGTCGGATAATTCTAAGTCGAGTGTATCCGCTTCTAAGCCGCGATTGTCGGTTAAAGACAAATTGATCAGACGGCTTGATATCACTTGCGTGATGTCTTGCTGTTTGTTGTCTTTTGTGGTGATCACCACTTTAAAAGCGGGTGTGCGGTGATTGTCGTTAAAGTCTAAGCCTAACATTACAGATTACTCATTAAACTGTCGGCAATGGCAATCAACATCGGATCGTCAGTGCGTTTAAGGTTCATCGTGAAGTCAATGGCACGGGGTGCGCCATCGCCAAAGAATTCGGTGCGGGTTTCTTGGATATTTTCAATCACAAAGAAACCGATAATTTCAAAGGTTGCTCCGTCGATCAGTGGAAAGGCACCGCCACTGTCTGCCATTAATTCCAACGCTTTAATGGAAAATCTGCCACCCGTGATTTCGGGGATAAGTCGCCCGCCGATTGTCACGGTTTCGCTTTCCTTGCCGGTGAATTGTGATTTCGGCATCGCACCCACAATCGCATTGGTTGGATGTCGCCATGTTGATGTGCGGTCAAGGCTTTGAAAAGGCACGGTTTGCCGTGTAAAAACAAACATTCCAAGTGCGGCTAAAGCAAAGTTTTGAAACATGCTAGCTTTCCTTTACGTGTAGTTTGATGAATGTCAATAAAATGGCGATGGCGATAATCCAACCCCAACCATTAATGTTGTGATACATCAAAAACGTGGCGCAAACTGTTGCGGTGATAATTGACAAGAAATAGAAAAAGAAGATTAAAATCGTGGCCATAATTATTCCTAAAGAAAAGTGCGGTCAAAAAATCCCGTGATTTCTGACCGCACTTGGTGAGTTAGCGAAAGAGAAAGGCAATGCCGAAAATCACAAGCAACCAAAATGAGATGGAAAGAATAAAGATTCCACGCCATACAATATGCCGTGGCATATTTAATACATAATCAATCAGTTTCTGTTTCATTTCGTTCCCTTGCTTTTTCTCGCCATGTCATCAATTCGGCAAATGTCATTTGCTCAAAGGCTTGTGGTTGCCAATGGAAAATTAATGCAATGTCCGCCATGGCATCTTCGACCGTGGCGGCTATCATTATTCGGTCGCTTCCGCTTCCGAATTCTTCCCTAAAAAACCGACAGCCACCGCCGCAAGCTCGGTGAAGTCTGCCACTTCCATTGTAGAAAAGTCGGATTTGTGCAACACAGGATTTGTCACGCGAGTGAGCAACACTTGCAATGCGTCCACGTCCATTTGCAACACGTCAAACATTTTCAAGCCTTTTAATGCCGGCACGGTAGGTTTGTTGACGGTGATTTCGGTGATTTTAGTTTCGCCACGCACAAGCGGATTCGTTAATGTGATCACTTTGCTGTTTTCGTTTTTCATTTTTTATACCTTTAAAAATGCCACGCTTAAGCGTGGGGGAGTGATTTAATAAAAGCCCCTTGCGGGGCTAGGTGGTGATTAGATGCCAATCGCTGAACGGTGTTCTGCCAAGCGGTCAGTGCCGCCGACAATAAAGATTGAGTTGAGTAAATCAATTTCGACCAAATCTTTGCCGTTTTCGATGATTTTGTAATAGGTTAATGGCACGGTGTAGCTTTGTTCGGTGTCATCGCCTGATTTGCTTGTGCCGTTGTCAATTTCGCTGAAACGACCACGCATAATCAATTCAATGGCGGTGACTTCTTCGGTGTCGTCTTGTTGGTATGCACCCGCAAAACGTAATGCAGAACCGTCAATTTTGCCGCCAAATTCTTTAATGAGTTCGGTCATGTAACCGCCCATTTTGAATTGCGCTTCCAAGCCTTCCACGCCTAAATTCACTTTCACTGGACCAATCATGCCGCCTGCGCGGTATTCTTCCAGTTTCATTGCCAATTTAGGTTGGGTGATTTCGGTAACTTGGCCACGGTAAGAATTACCGTCTGCCAAGAAGTTCATGAGTTTTAGTTTACGTGGTAAAGCCATTTGTTATGCTCCTACTTTGGCAATCTCTGCGGCGAATTCCACAAGGTATTCATCGCTGATGTATTGGTTAAAGCCTAATTGTTCTAATGGCGGAACAGGGCAGTAATCATAAGACACAAGCAATTTTGCATCTTTTAATGTGGCGGCAGTGTTCAGTGATGAATTGATAAATGCTTTACCACCGACTAAGTAACCTTTCGCCACATATTCACGCCATTTTGCATTGATCGCTTCCACGATTTCTTTCACCAACATCACACTGATGTTTTTATCCACTGCCCAATCAAATGATTGTGCGATAGTGTCTTTCAACACTTGTGCGGTGCGGGTGTAGTTTTCGTAGATGAATAACTTGTCGGCTGAACAGGTGCGCAAGCCCCATAATTTGAAGCCATTGTGATTGACGCAACAAGTGATGCCTTGTTCGTTCAGATAGTTGACATCGGTCGCACTGTCGTTAATGTCAAATGAAAGTGGTTTAGTCACGCCAGTGACGCCAGTTAAACCTTTGTTAGAAATGCAAGTGTGCCAGCCGTATTCTTTATCTTGATACGCACGCATTGCTGCTGCACGGACGACTGCATAATCCACTTCGGTTTCTTTGGTGTTCGGGTTGAACGATAAGAAGTCACCGAAAATCAGCATTAATTCACGCTGTGAGAAATTACGGCGATAAGTGACCGCTTCTTCTTTGGTTTTTGCTGTTGCGCACGATGCATACACAAATCCATTCAGTTTTTTCGCCACGCTTAAAAGCTCGGTGGTGACATCTTGGCTGTCATACTTCGGCACGCAGAAAATACGCGGTTTCACGCCACAAACGGCAGCAGATACCAAGAACGCTTTTAAGCCAGTGTAATTGCCGTCGCTGTCCACTGTGCCGATGACGTTTGCTTTCATGGTGCTTTCATCGTCGCTTTCTTCCACTCGAATGACGACCACTTTACAATTCACGATGTCCGCAATGCCATCTAACGCACGGGATAATGTGCCTTGTTTACCCGCTTTCGCTTGAACTTCGGCGGTAATACCTGTTAAAAGAGTGGGTTTATTGAGTGGGAAAACAGTTGCATCTGCATCTGCTGCCGTTGCCACTAAACCGATCACGGCAGTGGATGATGTGGTGAGTGTTCGCAAGGCTTCGGCAATTTCCGTTACCTTGACCCCATGGAGATATTCATCAGACATATTTTAGCCCTATGGTTTCTATTGGTTAAATAATGTCTTTATTGTGATCGAGAGAATGGAGCAGTGCGAGCAGTTGGAAGTGTGAAAAACGGGGTGACAAAATGCGGCCAAAATTGACCGCACTTTAAAATTAAACACCAGAATCAATAAAGTAGTTTTCAATTTCGAAATTTGATGCACTGCTTAAATCGACACGTCCAGCGTTAATATTATCTAGCTCTATTTTAATAGCAGATTTAGCCTCTTCATTATATTTTGGCGGTAATTCTGCGCCTTGTACATTTATCACAAAAGGCTTAGCCAATAAAGCATCTAATCCATTCTTATTGACATACACATTAGCATTGTAAACGCTTAGTGTTCCTATATACCCTTGAACTTGAGGGTCATTTCGCACTTGTGTTAAATAGTTATCTGTTAAATACTTAGCAAGGTATTTATAGATTAATGCATCGCGTTTTGTTTTTTCAATTTCTGCGATTATTTCTGGGTCGAATGTTGCATTAACCGCATCATTATTAAACTTATAAACAGGTGCGAGATAAAATTCATACTCTCTATATTCTGCGGTAATCTCTAATGTCTCTCCCGTTTGGATAAGCTCAATTTCGTTATTTCTGGACTTAATACAAATCATGTGCTGATACTCGTCCGGTAACGATACCTTGGCGATTAAATCGCCACCGTCGTAATTTTCTGGTCTGGCTGGCACAGTTACTCGCATCGCCTTAACAGACTTACTTTTAAGCTTTTCAATTTCAAAGCCTAGCTTAGCCACATCTTGGCCGAGTTGATAAACAAAGCCTTGTTCTTCTTTAGTTGGTGTTGGTTTTGCCATGTTGGTAGTCCTTTTTACCTAGTTCATAGTATTTCAAAAGTTCGTTGTTATAGCTTTCAAGCGATAGGTTTTCACCGCCACTTTCCACTTTCACGCCGATGCTTTCTTTTTGCTTTACTGCCACAGTAAGACTAGGCTTAATGCCTGTTTTTACTTGTACGGTAATGGGTGTTTTCTTCAAATTAATCTGCACGGGTAACATCCTTTTTCAGGATCACTTTACCGCCACATAATGTTTTGACTAATCCCTGCGCATTAGTGCGTTGCAAATCCCATGTTGCGGCATCCCAATTCACGCCTTCTGTTTTATCGTGTGAGATGGTCAACGTGACTTCGTTTTGATTAACCGTAATTTCGCCTGTTGTCGTGGATAAGCGGATGCGTTCGCCTCGTCCATTTGGCACAATGTCGCAATCAAAGCGGCAATCAGTAAAATCCATGGGTTCGCCTTGTTCGGTTGTAAATACAAGGGTTTCCATTTCATCATCGCCGCGAATCCAATTAAAAATGATGTCAGCCACGTTGCACCGCCTTAAATCGCTCATCGTGCTGTTTGCCGTTTATTTCGCTTTCGTATGCAGTTTTGCAATGGTTTTTATCTCGAAATAATCCATTGATGAATCGATAGAGTACACGCCATCGTTTTTTCGGTTGTTCGGCTAATATCGCCCCACGATAGGTGCGACTTGATAATGTTTCGTCTGCCGCACCACCTGTCAAGGCATTGAATAGCTGATCGATAGCAATGATGTTGTGATATAGGTATTGTTTAAGCTTGCTGTTCATTCAAATGCTCCTGATAGGTTTTACTCCACCCCGTTGACCAGTTGTAATTCGTCGGATTTTCTGATTGTTCAAGCAATACTTTATGCATGTATGCGTTTTCATACATTTTTTCTTTAAGTGTTTTCACCGCGTTCCATGCTGCTTTGAATTCTTCAAAATGGATAACTTGTGCGGTGTTGTCTGCGCAAATCAAGGTATAAGTATTGTTTTTGCCGTTTAAGTCAAAGTCAGCCTTAATCTCAACTAACGTGCTTCGCCCTTTGTCATCAGTATCAACCCATTTATTGATTTCAGGCACAAACACGCCGCCATTTACGCACTCATCGCGTTTAGCGTTGATTTGTGCGCGAATTTCTGCACGTTGTTTGATTAAGAGTTCGGCTTGTTTTTCTTTTGAAATGACAAACTGTTTTTTCTCTTTGTCAAAAATGTGAAATTCACTTGGGGCTTTGCCTGAACAGTGTATTTTCCCATTTTCCACCCATATATCACCGCCATTGGTGATACTTGCTGAAATCTCGTCAATCTGTGCTTGTGTCGCTATATTAATCCATCCGTCCTCATTACCTACGGGGTCTCGAAATGATAATGTCGCTATATTGAATTGTTTTAACATTAACTTTTAACTCCTATTGCAATAACGGTCACATTTGTTGGTTGGGTTACTGATATATAAACAGAATTCCCGCCTTTGAAGAACGCCCCGACTGGATTAACCGCGCCCCCAGAATCAATGGCTATCGCACTGGCCGAACCATCAAAAGATTCTGGTAAGTAGTAGTCCCCTGATGCGTTCACAAGTCCAATCTGCATTCTGATTATCATTAGTCTATTTTGCTTAATTTTAAAGACATCGGCACCTTGGTAATGTGAACCGTATGAAGAAGATGTTATACCGCCTATCAAGCTATTTAATACGTGCGTGTACCAATTTAATGAATTTCCATTCCCTGTAATTACATCACCTGCTGAACGAAAAACTCCTGTGTGTTCAAATTCCCAATTTTTGAAACTTCCGTTATCCTCTACTAGATTAATCACGCCTCTTCCGAAATTACCGTACTCGTTGTAGCCAGTTTGTTTTGTCGTGTAACCAAGCGAAAAAGCCGCACCGCTATTACCTCTACTCATCACTTTCCCTTTAACAAAAGGGTAAAATGTGCCAATGCTATTGGCGGCTGCCTCAATAACTTCAAATGGCGCTGAGTAATCATATTGCGAGCCATACCCACCGTACCCAATATGATCAGACTTCAATCCGTCATGTGACATTACCGCTTTTTTTATGTCTAACCCGTTTTCTGACAAGATGGCTGTATATTCTGGATTCCCTTTATTATAAAAAACAACCCCATTATTTGAGCTAATATTTACATACCCTGATGATTCTACGCTTCCTGTATAAACTCTAGGCACAGTCAGCGGACCGCTCATTGTGTCGCCATTTTTAGACACTCTACCGTTTGCATTTGTGTTGGCATTATCAGCAGAACGCTGTGCGTTATTCGCCTTTAATACGCCGTCATTTGCTGTTAGTTGTGCATTGTCCGCTGCCGTTTTTGCTTCCACGCCTTTATCGTACGCTGTTTTGACGGCTGACGATGTAGCCACATTGTCATTGCTGTTGCTAGTAACTGAATTTGATTTTTTGTTGTTTTGAATGTAATTACCAAGGGCGAGTTGAACCGTGCTGATGAGCTGTGCAAGTTTTTTACCGGCTCTTGCAGACAATCCCAATTTGTCACTATCAAGCTCCGTGTCATCAGTGAGTTGCACAATACCTG
Source organism: Haemophilus parainfluenzae (assembly GCF_014931395.1). Taxonomy (NCBI): domain Bacteria; kingdom Pseudomonadati; phylum Pseudomonadota; class Gammaproteobacteria; order Pasteurellales; family Pasteurellaceae; genus Parahaemophilus; species Parahaemophilus parainfluenzae. Next base: position 1,408,538 of record NZ_CP063120.1, read on the forward strand.
CTTTTGTTGTATCGGCTTTTTCGATTTCGTGTGTATGCCCGCTTTCATCAAAGCCATTTGTTGTTGATGATGTGATTTTTTGTGGGGTGAACTGCTGACGTGTAACAAAAATCACCGAATTATCTATACTCAATGTGACAGCTTGGGAATTGCTGACTTTTAAAATCATCCGCAACACTTGCACTTTGCCGCTTCCGCTTTCGAGTGTTGGTTTAAAGCTTTCAGGCGCATTGGCATAAGCCACTAATTTGTTTGTGCTATCGAAAACGCCCATTTCTCGGATATAAAACCCGCCAACATCTTCCGGTATTGTTAATTCAATGATTATTTGCTTGTTGTTGCGTGGATCGAGTGATACGGCACTGACATTTCCACGGTGTGTCTCTTTCACCAATGCTGTGCGGTCTGCCGTTGGGGTAACGGCTTGTCCGTTACCGTCACCCACTGCAAAGCTTGAAAATTGAATTGGTTGATTGGTTGCGATGGCTTTGGCAAAAGCTTGTGTGCCGTAGTCTGTTAATACTGTGAAATATTGTGCTGTCATATAAATCCTTAAATAGGGTAAACGCTGATGATTTCGCCTGTTTGTTGCCCAAAGAATGTATTCATTGTGCCAGTTGGTGAAATGGCGATGGCGAGCTGTGATAAGTGGCGTGAAACAGGTTTTACATCATTAATTAATCGCACTAATTCGTTGTAAGTTTGCTCATTCAATCCTGTTTCCGGCACTTCTACGGTAATACTAAATGTGCCGGCTTTGCCTTGCGGTTTTTGATTGAACCATTCTTTTAATTCAACAAGATAGCCTATTGGTTCGATCACTCGTTTCACGGCGGCAATCGTGCCTTTGTGCTTATGCACAAAAAAAGATTGTTTAATGGCAATGCGTTTAACTTCTTCGCTCCAATCTTCATCCCACTTATCCACCGACAATGCCCAAGCTAAATAAGGGAGTAATTCAGCGGGGCAACGTTCAGGGTTGATTAAATCTGCAATAACAATGGGATTTTCAACCGCACTTTTCAGAATTTCTGCCGCACGTTTTTCTAATGGGGTTGAACCTATCGGCAGTAAATGATTAGTAATCATCACTTGTCACGATCTCCAAATTAATTGCCGTGCAGTAGGCTGATTTTGAGCTAGGTAACACAATATCGGTAGTGGGGGCGAGTAATTCCACTCGCTGAACGCCTTCAAGGTGCAGTGCGGCATAAATTCCCGATAAGCTAATGTCGCGCCCTAGTCTGCGTTTTTCTGCGGCGTATGCGGTGAGTTTTTTCATTGCTTCTGCTTTTATCGCCTCATATTCGGGACCGCGATATAAATGCAATTTTGCTCGGATTTCGTATGTTTGGATCACTGCACTTTGCACTGTTACACGATCCCCGATTGGTCTGATATTTTCATCGTTCAATCTTTCGCTGACGGCTTTTAATACGGTTTCACTTGCGACGCCTTGTCCTGTTCGGCTTAAAATCGTGACGGTAACATGGGCGGGTTCAGGTGAGACGACGGACACGTCCGCTACATCGGCGTGAGCGGATAAGGCGTGGAACACATAAGCGCTTCTTGGTCCTGCCACTGACATTCCTTCAAAGGCAAGCTGTGTTCTTAATCGTAACTCCGCATCATCTTCATAGATTGCGGGTTTCGGTGGGGTTGTCGTATTATCTTCTGCTTGGATAAGTAGGCGTTTCACGTTGTAGTTTGCGGCGATCACATCTAAATCGCTTCCTGTTGCATAAGCAAGCATTGTTGCTTGTGCGGCTTGATTAATGCGTGTGCGTTCAAGCAGTTGCAAATAAACGACTTCTTGCAAGAGTTTGGTAATTGGTTCGCTTTCTAGGCTCAATCTAGACTGCCAAAATGGACGTTCTGATTCGTCAAAAAGATTGATAAATTCTTGCTTTCTTTCCACAAGCAATGTTTCAAAATCAAGATCTTCTAAAACTTTCGGTGCGTCCAGTTTTGATAAATCAACTAATTCGCTCATTCTTACCGCCTAGCCATACATCATCATAATTGATGACATTGTTTTGATTTTTTGTTCTGCCCACAATGGAGCAAGTGATACCGTTTTCTGTAAGTTGTGGTTTGAATTGGCTAATCATCACACGTGGTTCCCATTTGTGTAATGCCATCACCGCACTTGCGGCAAGTTGGAGCAACAAAGCGTGGTTCATTGGTCTGTCAATGAGTTCTGGAATACGACTGCCATAATCTCGGCGTTGTAAACGTGAGCCGATTGGTGTCAATAAAATGTCTGCGATTGACTGTTTGATGTGTTCCGTTTCGCTTGTGATCTTCTCGCCTGTAAATCGATTCATTATGCAGTTGCCTTACTTGTTCGTGCTTTTTCACCTTGTGCAACGTGAACGTGATTTTGTAAGCTAATTCCGCCACCTTTTATGTCGCCGCTTGCTGAAACGTTGCTTTGTGTGCTAATTGCGCCTTTGCTCGTTGTTGTGCCGGTTGTAGATAAATTCCCGTCAATATTCACATTGCCTTTAATGTTGACAGTGTGGCAGTCAATATTGATTTGATTAGCGGCTTTGATATTGGCTGTTTTTATTCCTGTTACAACCAAATCGCCATTTGCTTGGTTGTAGGTGATTTTTGCGCCATCGGCAAATTCGATCACGTGTTCATCGGCTGAATGACTTGGGCTGTTTTGAGTGTAAAGCCCTGTGATGATGCACGCTGTTGTCAGTTCACCACTTGCCGCCAAGATGACGCATTGTTCACCTTGTGTTGGCGGCGACCATGTTTTTGTTGTGCCTGATCGCAAAGTGATAAACGGTAAAAAATCCGTCAAAATTTCACCGCACTTGACCCGTGCTTTTGCTTGTGCATGATCGACTTCGGCAATTAAGCCAAAGCGGATGATGCTTTCAATTCTGCGGTTGTTATCAGCTGACATGGGCGGATTTCTACTTGTAATAATTGCCCCTATTTTTGGTGAGTTTGTTTAATTTTGCGAGTGTGGGGGAGTGTGAAAAAGGCGGTAACAAAAAAGGGCTTTCGCCCTTTTATTTTTTATGCCCGATCTGTCATTCGACTTCTTGCCCTTGCTTGTTGTTGTCGGTTGATTCGTTCAAGCTCGGCGGCAACAAGTTGGGCGATTTGTCGTTCATTTTGCCCTGCTTGTGCATTAATGGTGATATTGACCGCCATTGGTTGCATGGTTTGGCTGATGCTTGGACGTGCGGAAATTGGCGGTCTGCTATCAACCTGAATTGGTGCGGCAGTGGCAAGTCCGATACCTAAACCGCCCGCAATTAAAGCTTGCTTGCCGTAATTTAAGGCGTTCAGCGTGGCGATGCCTAGACGGTTTGTGGCTTCTTTGGTCATGACATATTCGCCACCGTGAACAATGCCCATCGGTTGATATTTGCCGCCATTCCCGGTGTAACCGCCTGAAGAGAATTTTCCCATTGTTCCAATTGCAGTATAGGCGACATTGTCTGCCACGCCGTTGATATTGCCTCGTCCTGCATTTGTTTTAATTTGGTTTATGGTGCTTTCTGCTTCGGTGGAAAAGCCTAGTTTTTCTTTTATCCAATTTACGGTATTCATTATGCCTGTTTTGATTGTGTCAAACGTATTAAAAATACCATCGCCAAGGGCTGACATGATTTTAGAACCGAACGCAGAAAAACTATTTGGCAAATCTACGCCGAACCAACCCAACACTTGTGCAAATACTTTATAAAACAACCCAAGCGGATCCCAACTTGAAATCGTGGCGGAAATTTTATCAATCCCTGATGCAAAAAATCCTTTAATGTTTTCCCACCCAGTGTTGAATAATTCGCACAACCAATTCCAACCTGTGGCAAATGCTTCTTTTACAACATCCCAGTTTTTAACAAGTAATACGATTGCAGCAATGACGGCGGCGATGCCCGCAACAATCCATGTGAGCGGATTTGTCAATAATGCGGCACTGAAAGCGAGTATGTTTGGAATAATACCGATAATCGTCTTACCCAGTGATCCTAAAAATAAAGCGGTTCTACCAATAGGGAAGAGTAGGAAGCTAAATGCAGAAGCAAGCGCACCCGTTATACCCACAACGGCAGTTAAAAACACGGCGATTTTCATTAATGTTCCTGTTAGCTCTGGATTGGCTTTAACCCAGTTCTTCACTTTTTCTGTAATTTCCCCTAACTCTGCGGATAATTGTTTTAATTGTGGGGCAATGGTTGCGCCTATTTCTGCGAGTAAGTTTGTGAAAGTCCCTGTTGTGGCTTCCCAAATATTGGTTAGCGTGCCTAATTGTTCATCTACTCGCTTACGTAAATCGGCTTGTTTTTCCATTTTGGCGGCAAATTCTTCATACCCCGCTTTGCCTTTTTCAATAAGCGTAGATACCACCTGATTGACTTCTGCATCATTACCAAATACGCCTTCAATCACTTTTATGCGTTCTGCAGTATCTAATTTTTTAAGCTTAGTTAATTCACTAAATAACTTATCAAAGCCACCGAATTCACCTTTGCCATTGGTAAAATCAAGATTGATATTTGATCGTAGAAGTCCTTTTTTTCTAAGCTTATTTAATGTGGCCTGAATGTCGCCATATTTCATCCCTTTTTGTAACACTTTACGCATGGCGTTACCTGATGCAGAACCGTCCATTCCTGCTTGGTCGAACATTGCAACAAATGGTGCGAGTGCTTTTGCCCCGTCCAAGCCTTTCATTTTAATGGTATCCATGGCTGAACCAAGATTTTTAAAAGCGCCTAGCATATTGGTTGGGTCAACGCCCGCATAAAATCCCTTTTGGATAACATCCATTAATCCCATCATGTCTTTTTCAGTGGTGCGGGTGGCGTCTTGCATCTTGGCGGCAAATTCTGCGGCTTGTTTTGGTTGCATTTCAAGCTGTACCGATAGATACGCTGCCGCTTCACCTGTACCGCCTAAAATCGTTTCAGCACTCATGCCTTGTCTAACGAGCATTGTCATTAAATCTTGGAAATCGGCTGTTGTACCCGGCAATTTATCCCCAAGATTTGTGGCAAGTTTGTTGATTTTTTCAAAATTAGACGAGACTTTCCCATCTTTATCCATCATTGCCACTCTGAGATTGGTTGCGGCAACTTCGGCTTGTGCAAATGCGGTCACAGGTTTGATGACCTGTTCTTTCATCATGGCGTGTGTTGCCAATGCTCTTCCGCCGATGTTGGCATATTGTTCTGCTTTGGTGCGCAATCCATCTACACGCTGTGCATAGCTATTTTTCTGCCGTGCTTTCTCATTCAGTCTTGATAGTTTGTTTCTTTGTTGGTCGATCTCTTTATTTGCGCCTTTTATTTGATTTTGCAAATCTCTTTGGCGTTGCCCTAGATTGGCGGCACTTATCCCATTGCGACTAAATTCTGCACGAGTGTTTTTTAATTTTGAGATCATTTTTGCCTGTTCAGTTTGTAACTTAGTGACATTCTTTTTGGCTTCATTAAGTTTGTTACTAAATCCCGCTGTTGGTTTAGGCATCGTTTTTAAAGCAGATTCCATTCTGCGCACTTCGGCATAAGCTTTAGATAAAGCTTGCGTGTTTTCGTTAAGCTTTGCTTTTAATGGATTTAATGTCTCTCTATATTTTTTTATTTGAAGTTCATTTTGATTATATTCTTTAGATAGAGATCTTAATTTTGTTTTATTTTCATTTAGAACGTTTGAAAGTTGTTTCGTTGCTTTTTGTGCAGATTTGAATGGCCCAGTTAATTTATCCATTGCGGATAATAACACTTGAATTTTTAAATCTTTGCTCATATTATTTACCTATAAAGTAATACAAATAAGGGGTGAATGATGGAACGTGCAATAGATTGGGTTTTATTCATTGGTATTTTTATTGTTTTCCCAACGTTGGCTTATCAAATTCATGCGGAATTGCCTGATATTAGTTTGTATACTATTGCTTTATTCTCGTTTATTGGGTCAGGATTGATTTGTGCAATTTTCGTCACTCCGCTTGTCGCGATTATTGGCGGCATCGTTGGGATGTTTACCCGCCATTAGAGACTACCTTCTGCAATCGCTTTAATCACAAATCTTTCAATCATTTCAATATCTTCTTCGCTAAAGCCCAGTAATTCCCGCTGGGCATATTTCACTTTGAAATCCTTATATTTAGATGGACTGCTATATAATCCATATTGGTGAACATTTGCAATTGCTGCATCCCCGCCATAAAAACCAAGTGAAATACCTTCTTGTTCATATCTAAGTTTTAAATGGGATGGTGAGACTATTTTGTTGAACATCAGCTGATTTTTTATTCTGCCTTTCTTTCTGCTGAATTGTTTTCTTTTTTTGCGTGGTTCAAATGGTGAGCCATCTGGGTTTTGTTGTGCTTTAATTCTTCTACGCTGATTTCTCGCTAATTCCCGCCCGATTTGTTGATAGAGTAAACGTCGCCGTGGTTTACTGATATTTTTTAATAAATCGGTAAATGCGAGTTTTACTTGCTCAATCCCATCACTCATTTTTATTTTTCTCTTTTAAAAATTAAATTTTCATCCGTAATTTCGCCTAGATACACTTTCACTTTTCCTAACTGTTCCCATTCCGGTGCGGTTGGTTCGGTGGCATAAGTCATCTGCACGTTTTCGCCCACTTGTTTTGCCACAACTCGTTCGGTAAGTTGGATTTCAAACGACACGTCCGCCGTGTTGTTATTGTTGTAATCCATTTGGAATTTAAAGGCATTTTCACGGCGTTGCGGATTTTCGAATAGTTCGGGTTGGTTTTTCCGTAAGTACGCATTAATCGGCACGATTAGGCTTGCAATATCAAAGGCAAAATCAGTGATGATGATGTTGAGCGTGTAACGATACTCAAAGCTCAGTGATGTGCTGCCTGTTGCAACAACTTGACCGCCGTCAACATAAAGCTGTAAGCGGTCAGGGTTTTTCACAAAGTCTTGGTGACTTTGCTCAAGGATTTTGCGCAGTTGGTTTGGTTTTTTCATTTTCTGAAATTCCGTTGTTGCATTTCATATTTTTGCTGACAATCCACGCAACGCGTTACGCCTTGGATTAATTGGCGGCGCTTTTCTGGGATGGGCGCATCGCAATCTTCACAATAAAGGCGACTTACTGCTTTAAAAGTGCGGTGTTTTTTAAGGGCGATTTCACGTTGCATTTCTTCGAGCTGTTGCGCACGGTCAAATTGATCTGTCATTGTTTTTCCTGTTTATTAAATTCATCAATGCATTTCTTTAATGCTTGATTTTCAACAATGCATACACTTAGCTTTTGTTGGCTTTGTAGATAGGCGTTAGCCAAATCGCCGTTTGTTTTAATTGTGGCGGCAAATGGCGTGCATTCTGCAACTTGCGGGCATAGAATTGGCTGTTTAATGATTTTCGGTGTTGTTGAACACGCCGCTAACGTCATCAGGGATAAAAGTGTCAGCCCAATCTTGGTGTTTTTTAAGTGCATTTTTTAAATCCTGTGTTTGCTTGGTTTGAGAGATTTTTAATTGATTAACGGCTTCCGTGAGTGCTTTTTGTTGCTCATTGAATTTATCCACGCTTTCATTTAAGGCAACGTAAGACGCTTCCCATTGTTGTTTTAATTGTTCCTCTTTGGCGGCTTCGGCTCGCCAGTGGTTGGCTTGCCACCCTTGAAATAGGATAATTGCCACAAGCATGAGCGGGCCAACCAATAAAATGTATTTTTCTTTTTTTGTTAAGAACCCAAACATAATGCTTTCTCCTTTTGTCGTCTTTCAATTAAGCCTTTCAGTGGAACGCCGTTTGCATAAATCCATCGTTCAAATTGACCGCACATGGCTTTGCTATATCCTTTCCGTGCCATTTTAAAAAGCGTGCTGTTTTTTAAGTTCCCGCATCCTGCATTAAAGGTAATTGACACTAAGGCATCAAATGCACCTTGCGGCATTGCTTGACCGTTTGCATACGTATTCACACATTTTTCGGCTTGTTTAATTCCCTTTGTAAAGGCATTTGCAATTTCTTCATCTGTATAGACTTTATGTGGAATGACTTTTTCGACTGCATCAGTGGTTCCTAGCCCGAATGTTAATACATCTGCAGGGCAGTTATATGGCACTCTTTGACATCCTTCTGCATTGCCAGTCAATAGCAAGCCTTTTTCTGATGTTCTAATTTCATGCCCGTGTAAAGATAGTGCCAATCCTACAATCGCCACAACACTGCATGCATATTTCGCTGTTCGTTTAATCATGGTGATGGCTCCGTTGGTTTAATTCTTTTTCTTTTAATTCAAAATCTTTTTTCTTGTAATACCAATTTACAAGAAATGTTGCGACGCCGATCACAATACCTGTTACAGATGCAACGTCTGCCCAATTTACATTTGAAAACATATCCGCAATGCGTCCTATGAAGAAGGCAAATAATCCTGATGTGTAAGACGCTTTTGATGGTGTGTCGTGCATATCAGCTCCAAAGTTGTATAGTGTCACTTGCCACGCTGATCTTTTCTGTGTCAGTTTCTGGCAATATTACTGGTGTCCCGATTGGAATGACTGGTTTATCCATTAAATGTGGATTTAATTCACACGCAATTTCTAAAAGTCCTTCACTGCGGCCAAAATAGCGATAAAGAATGGCGTCCAAGTTGTCATTTTGTTGTGCGTAAACTTCCATCAAATTAACTCCGCATCGACCCGTCTTTTGCCGATAATGTCGCTAATGGCAAAGCGTGCATCTCGTCTTAATTCGTTGATGCTGTCTTTGAGTAAATCCATTTTCTTTTCGCCATCATTGGTGCTGTCATAGCTTGCGTAACGCTCGTAAAGGTTAGCCAGTGCCAAACAGTTCACCGCGCGTTTATAGCGATAAATCAACACGCTTTCGCCGTTGACTGATGGTGCGGGAATTTGTTCAAGGAAGTGATGTTCGCTTTGTGCTTTGAATGTAGATAATTCATCATTTACACTGGCGATGGCTTCAATCAATGCATCTTGCAAGCGTTGTTCGGTGACTGTGCCGTCTGCACGATATTGATTGCGAAAATCAGAAAGAGAAATATCAGGAAAAAAATCATCGTTTCGAATAATATCTTCGCCTGTTCCGTAATCTTCCAGTTGTTTTTGCACTGCGCCCATTTCATAATCGGGGGCGAGTTTGATTGAGATTGCACCGTCTGACATAAAATCTACCTATAAAAAAGCGGGGTGAGGATAAAGAGCAACAATCAGGAAAAGAGGTAAAGAAACCTGACCGCGCTTTTATCCGCCCCGCGGGTGCGTGGTTTGCTCGTTATCAAATCCGATTATTCATCGGCTTTGCTTAATTTTTTGCGTAATTTTTTAATGTCGCCTTTCACGCCAACTTTCTGATCTAACCCTAAAGCACGTTCGAGATATTGCAAGGCTTGTTCAGGGTTCTTTTCAACCAATAACAAGCCTAATTCACGCAACAATCGCGCACGGCTTTCATCTGGCATGTCACATTCAGCGGTGATACGTTGTACTTGCTCTAAGTACGACACTTCGAATGGCTGATTGGCGGCTTGTGCGGTTTTTGCTTGGTCGGCAAATTCTTCCGCCAATAATGTGCCAAGTGTTCTGGTGAACGGTTCAGGTAAACGCAAATCATGGAATACGGCATAATCAGCAATCTGCAAGGCAAGGTGATATTCCCCACAGTCAATCGCCCACACGCACCATGTCATCAAGACATTATCTTGTTTGCCTGTTCCGGCAGATAACGCTCCTGTAATCCATGGCAGATAGTCAGGCAAAATTTGCTTTTTAAATGCGGCTTTGCGTTCTGTCGATTGGATGTTTTTCAAATCCTTTCGATGTCTCGCAAGAATACGGCACATTTTTTCGTATTCCGTGAAGTCGCTTAGATCTTCGGTTTCTGCCGCATTAGCGATAGCGGCAGAAACTTCGAGAAAGTGACGTTTAGTTGGTCGCATTATGATTACGCGTGAGTTGGTGCATCAAGAACGGTGATGTTTTTCGCCATCGCCACTGCTTCGTAGTTTTCAACCACATAAGCTTCATTGGATGACAAGTAATCTTCCACACGGTTGCGTTCCGGCGCGTCTTTTAAGTGACGGCGCATACGTTCGTCTTGCACATAGATTGACAAGTTGTCAAGTGATGTCACTAACACAGTGCCTTTAGGGAAGAATGGCACGCTTACGGCTTGTAAGCCGCCAACTCGTTTTTGGCTGATTACAATGTTGCCCGCTGCTTGTTCACTTGGTTTTGATTGGTTGATAAGCGGGAAGTATTTGTCCGCTAATAAATCGCTACCCATAATCGCTACAAGTTTTGTGTCGTCACGGTATTGGTCAGGAATGAAATCTTCTTTTAATGCAAAGACTAATGCATCAAGATTTTTATATTCTTTACCTTCACCGATTTCGATTTTGCCTGTGCCGCTTTTCGCTTCTTTCATCACACGTGCAGTGGCTTTTTCTTCGATTTGAACTAACCAACCTTTGTTCACGTCTTGCAATAATGGATTTGATGTGCGGTCGGTTGTTGCCGCCACGCTTGTACCGTTCCAACCGATCATGATACGGTCTAATGCAATTCGCTGTGCTTTTAAGTTACCGATTCGCGCCGCAAAGTCAGGGAATTTCGCCCAACTGTCTAACGTTGCATAGTTTAAATGCGTGTCAAAGTTGGTTTGTTCGCACGAATATAAGTTTTCTTGCAAATTGTGAATGTCCGTGGTTTCACGTGCTTTGGTGTTGGTATCTGTGCGGCTTGCAACAGGGGAAAGTACGCCTAAACGCAATGCGGCACCTTTCATTTCAGTAACAGGCACAACATTGATGCGCTTTAAGAAATCGGAACTTTCAAGCACTGCATTTTCAAGCTTTTGCTGCATTGTTGGTGTGACGGTGAATTGCCCGCCATTTGCAACAAATACCACATCTTCGCCGTTATCTTGTGCGACACCTTCAATGTAAGCTTGGAATTTTTGTTGGGTAAATTTATTCATTTGGTTTTTTCCTAAGATAAATTAAAAGAAGCGGCCGTCAGTTTCAGGTTGTTCACCATAAACTAATGGGCGGGAGTTTTCGGCTTGTGCCGGCTTTTGTTTGAGTTCTTCAAACGTTGCATGAATTTCTTCATTGCCCGCTTTCATTTCTTCAATGTCGGCTTGTTGATTTGCAAAATCGCCTTGAAGTGCGGTCAATTTTTCCAAGATGTCTTTTTGTTGCTCGGCTAAAAGCTCAATGGCACTTGATTGGTCTGCAAAGCGTTCATCATCCGATTTTTCTTTTTTCGCAAATAACGCTTTGATTTTTTCCAACACAGATGGGCTTTTTTCTACTTCTTCAACAAATTCCAATTCTGTTTCAACTGCAGCGGTGAAGATGTTTTCCGCTTTTAATTTGCGGGCATTTAAGCCATTGTGCGAGAAACTTAACATTTCTGTGCCTAAGCTTGCCGGATTATCCGTTACAGCTAAACCGACTAAGTATGCCTTGCCTGTGTCTGCAAAATTGGTGTCAATTTCAACTGATGTGTAAACTTTTTGACCTTCTTTATTTAAGGCAATGAGTGCATCAGTTGGTTGCAGTTCGGCTAAAAGCTGTAACTTGCCATCTTCACGTTCTTCTGCTTTCACGGCTAAGACGTCACCAAAGCAATGAGCATTGGCAAGTTCAGGGAGATAGACAGAAAATTTGATGTGGTCAAGATTGATGCGAGCGCCGTAGGTGTTTTTTGGATCATAACTTTCAGCCATTTCTTCAATCCAGTTGCGCTGAATTGTGCGGCCGTCAGTTGTTGCCCCTTCTGTTGCGACAACTACCCATTTAGATTTTTTTGCCATTGGTTGTCCTTTCTGTGGTTGATTTGGCTCAAAGATTGCCATTATTCTGAAAGGTTTAATTTTTGCGGTCTATGGGTTGTTTTTGTTGCTTTTCTGTTCACAGGTGCGCTGTAAAGACTAACGCCAGCCCCCTTTCTATTATGCGGTTGTAAATTGAAAGGATTATGAATGGACGAACAAGTTATCAATCAAGCTTCGCCCGATGTGACGGCGGAAATAAAACGAAAAGCACAACAGATGTATTTTAGCGGTTATAAAATCGCTGAAATTGCTCGTCAGCTTGATATTGCCGCGTCCACGATTTCCAGTTGGAAAGATCGCGAAAAATGGGATGATGTCGCCCCTGTTGGGCGGGTGGAATTAGCCCTAGAAACAAGATTGAATTTACTGATTGCGAAAGAAGAAAAAAGCGGATCAGACTATAAAGAAATTGATTTGCTCGGTCGCCAAATGGAACGCATGGCGAGAGTGAAAAAATATTCTTTCGGTGATGGCAATGAAGTGGATTTAAACCCAAAACTTGCCAATCGAAACAAAGGCGAACGGAAGAAAGCAGAACAAAATGCCATTGATCAGGAACAAGAAGAATTGTTGATCAATGGCTTTCTTGATGGGATGTTTAATTATCAGCGAGTTTGGCATAAAGCGAAAGAAAACCGCATCAGAAATATTTTAAAAAGCCGACAAATCGGGGCAACTTACTATTTCGCCCATGAAGCCTTTATTGATGCATTGACGACTGGACACAATCAAATCTTTTTGTCTGCCAGTAAAAAACAGGCGTTGCAGTTCCGCTCTTACATTGTGAACTATGCCAAGCAAACGGCTGATGTAGATTTAAAAGGCGAAACCATCAAACTGCCAAATGGGGCAGAATTGATTTTTCTTGGCACGAACTCCGCCACGGCTCAATCGTATCACGGCAATTTATATTTTGATGAAGTGTTTTGGGTGCCTAAATTTGATGTGATGCGTAAAGTGGCATCAGGTATGGCGGCGCAAAAGATGTATCGCCAAACGTATTTTTCAACGCCGACCACGATTGCCCATCCTGCTTATGCGTTTTTCTCTGGAAAAGCATTTAATAAAAATCGGGCCAAGGCTGACAAAGTTGAAATTGACATTTCGCACGAGAATTTAAAAAGCGGGAAACTTTGTGCTGACCGCCAATGGAAGCAGATTGTTACCATTAATGATGCGATGGAAGGTGGGTGCAACCTATTCAATATTGATGACCTGATCGCAGAAAACAGCAAAGAAGAATTTGAACAGTTGTTTTTATGCCAGTTCGCGGATGATAACACGTCGGCGTTTAAATTTGCCGACTTGCAACTTTGCCAAGTGGATAGTTTAGAAGAATGGCATGATTACAAGCCATTCTATCAACGCCCATTCGGTAATCGTGAAGTGTGGTTAGGTTATGACCCCGCCTTTACTGGCGACCGTGCAGCGTTGGCGATTATTGCCCCGCCTAAAGTGGAAGGCGGTGATTATCGTGTTTTGCATTGGCAAACATTTCACGGCATGGATTATGAAGCACAAGCGAGCAGAATTAAAAGTTTCTGTGATGATTACAATGTCGCCCGCATTGTGATTGATAAAACTGGGATGGGTTCAGGCGTATTCCAAGAAGTTAAAAAATTCTATCCAATGGCAATCGGTCTTGATTACAACGCCGATCTAAAAAATGAGATGGTATTAAAAACGCAAAACTTAATTCAGAAACGCCGCCTTAAATTTGATGGAAACGAAATCATCACCAGTTTTATGACAGTCAAAAAACGGATTACCGGAACAGGGAAGATTACTTATGTATCTGACCGTTCAGAAGATGCAAGCCATGGCGACTTATCATGGGCAATTATGAACTGCATTTTAAATGTGCCTTATGGTTTAAACGGCGATGTGTCAAGTAACCAATCAACCATTTTCACTTTTGAATAGGATTACCAAATGAGCAAAAAAACAAAAAAATCAACCGCACTTTCAACGGGAAATCAAGCACAGGCGTTCAGCTTTGGTGAACCTATTCCCGTGCTTGACCGTGCAGAAGTATTGAATTATTTCGAAAGCGTGTTGATGTATGAGAAATATTACAACCCGCCAATTAATTTAAGTTATCTTGCCAAAGCCTTAAATGCATCTGCACATCATAACAGTGCGATCACGGTGAAGAAAAACATTTTGCTTTCTACCTGTAAAACGACTGCACTTTTACCACGCACGCAGTTAGAAAAACTGGTGCAAGATTACTTAGTATTCGGTAATGCTTACCTTGAAAAAGTTGAAAACACATTCGGGAAAGTGATTGCGTTAAAATCGCCCCTTGCAAAATATATGCGCGTTGGCGTGAAGAAAGGCATTTTTTATCAGATAGTTAATGGCTTTGATGAATATGAATTCCCGAAAGATGCAGTGTTTAATCTGATCAACCCTGATGTGAACCAAGAGATTTACGGCGTGCCGGAATATTTAGCGGCATTACAATCGGCTTTCTTAAATGAAAGTGCGACATTGTTCCGTCGCAAATATTATTTGAACGGTGCGCATGCGGGGTCGATTATTTACATGACTGACCCAACACAAAACAAAGACGATATTGAAGCAATCAAAACACAAATCCGTCAAACAAAAGGCACTGGCAACTTTAAGAATTTGTTTGTGTATATTCCAAATGGCAAAAAAGACGGGATGCAAGTCATTCCATTGTCTGATGCAGTGGCGAAAGATGACTTTTTGAATATCAAAAATGCAAGCCGTGATGATGTATTGGCGGCCCATCGTGTGCCACCGCAATTAATGGGGATTGTGCCTAATAACACAGGCGGCTTTGGTGACGTAGAGAAAGCAACGCGAGTATTTTTTATCAATGAGATTATCCCACTGCAAGAACGCTTGAAAGAGATTAACAGTTGGGTAGGGGAAGAAGTGATCACGTTTACAGAATACAAATTACTACAATAGATCCTTTCAAAATAAACAACCCGCAGAAATGCGGGTTTTTTATTGTGCAGATAACTGTTTTTGTCTTGTATAGTATTAATATCTCCCAAGTTTATTATATCAAATCAATCAATAAAACAAACTTTAAAGCCCTGTTTTAACCCGATTTTTCGCCCAAATGCACGCACAAAAAATCGCAGACAAAACCTCGCCACGCCCGCACAGTAAATGTGTGTGTTTCAACGCAAATTTAGATCCTTCACAAAGCCTTTTCAGATCTACTGCCTTTTAGATCCTTTTAATCAAATCCTTTAACGCAAAATAACGCAGGAAAATGCAAATTTTGGTGATATAATCTTGGCAATTTTAGGCTAAATAACGTCTGAATTGGCGTCCTGTTTTTTTATTGTAGTAAGCGTGGTAGTAAGCTGATTTTATCTTTGAAATATATCTTTTAAAAACAAAGTGATATTTATCTAGATCAGTTTCCGCCAGCTCCACCACAAAATAAACCTATCAAGTCCTATGAAAGACTTTAAAGCCTTGAAAATAATGACTTCAAGGCTTTTTTATTGCACTTTTAACTTCTATCAAACTCTCGAATTTGAGTAGTATGTTTAATAGTTGGCGCTTATTGATTGGTTAAATTGTTGTATTAGTAAAGTGCTTAGTAATCGGTAAATTATCAGCTAAAGGAGAAAAAATGAATATTTTATTATTAGACGGTGGTAAAGATTTCGGACATTCACATGGCGAGTTGAACCACACACTTCACAAAAAAGCGAAAGAAGTTTTGACCGCACTTGGACACAATGTACAAGAAACCGTGATTGATGCCGGCTATGATGTTGAAGCAGAAATCGAAAAATTCTTGTGGATGGATGCCGTGATTTGGCAGATGCCAGGTTGGTGGATGCACGAACCTTGGACAGTGAAAAAATACATAGACGAAGTATTAACCGCTGGACACGGTAAGCTTTACCACAGTGATGGCCGCCATCGTGTCAATCCGACTGAAGGCTACGGCACAGGTGGCTTATTACAAGGCAAAAAACACATGCTCTCACTTACCTGGAATGCGCCGATTGAAGCCTTTACCCGCGAAGGTGACTTCTTTGAAGGCAAAGGCGTGGATGCGTTATACATGCACTTCCACAAACTCAACGAATTCATCGGTTTGACTCGTCTGCCAACATTCTTATGTAACGATGTGATTAAAAATCCACAAGTAGAACAATACTTAGCAGACTACCAAGCACATTTGGAAAAAGTATTCGGTTAATTGTAAAATATTAGTTTAAAAGGTGAGCATTTGAACTCACCTTTTTTATTTTTCTCTAATCAAATTTCCTAACGGGGAAGGGAAGAGGAATAGACTGACTTTAGATCAAACAAGCGGTCAAATTTTGATGGAGATTTACAAAAACACCTAAAAATTTGACCGCACTTTAAAATAAAAAGATCTAAACATCCTCAATTTGAAACTGCTTACGCCAGCGATTAGGTGAAATCTTATGTTTTTTCAAGAAGTGCTGACGCAAGGCGGTATCGCTATGAAATCCACTTTGTTCTGCAATGTCAGTGATAGATAAATCTGTGCTATCAGATAGTCACGTCGCTGTTGTTACTGATAGCAATAGTGAGTATAGTTATCCATATGTAAGTACGTACGGTGGGGATTATTGGATTTTACCTAAGGGGAAATGTTCATGTTAATTAAAAAATTTCTTTTTACATGTTTTATTGCCATAGTTTTTGCCGATGCTAATGCTTGTACCCGCACTATTAACGAGGGTTGTGAGAAGACTATTCAATTTACAATGGATGATAATATTACTGTTTCCAATGTGATACATTGGGAAATCATGCCTGGAAAATATGTTCTGAATTTTAGACATTATCGAGCATCAGACTCGGAAGGAGTGGTTCATCGGTTGACTGAGAATCAGCTCATTAATGCCATTAAGTATTCCATTGCGCAAATCGATAAAAATAAATTGTATGCAATACAGTTAAACTGGAGCAGTAGCGAGACATCACGGAAGTCGGTTGAGAAAGCGCTTAAGGAAAATACTTTGTTGGGCGGCAAGTATTCGGCATTCGATAAAAAGATACAAAAGATTATAACGAAATCTTTTATTCAAAGCCCGTTCATACAGAATTTGTGCATGCAGATTGATAATCTGAAGATGAGCTGTAATTTCAAATCATATTTCTTAGAACCTCTTTTGTTTAAGACGGGGGAGTTTAGCTCCGGAAAAACTATTCGCTCAGATGGAAATGCAAATATCGATTGGATTGGTTTAGCTTCATATGAACTGTGGTTTAGTATTCCTATTAGTCAGTAAGCAAACATAGACTAAGTTGAAAATCCAACTTTCAAAAAGGTCGTCTGAAAAACTTTCAGACGGCCTAAAATACATCCTCCTCAGGCGAGAACAAAAGTTAGTCTCTACAAGACGGCTGTCCCTGTCATAAAAATACTGAGAAGAAGCCTAAGCTGCATCAGCACCGAAGATTAAAGAGGTGGCAAAATGTCCAGATTACTTTAGACCTTGCGCGCATATGTACGCGACCATTGAATGGTATGCCATTTGATTTTAGAACTTCAGGTTGGACCGGTTTAGATTTGGGCATCTTCCATGAACATATTTTCTTTGATGATGGTACAAATATTGGATTTACAACTACAGGGCCATTTTCTGAAACAGCCCTAAAATAATTGCCAAATATAAATGCTCAGGAAAACATTATGATGATTTGAAAATGAAAAAAGCAGTAAATCAAGTGGAAGAAATGAGGGTGGTTTTACCTAAGAGTTCAAATCGACATGACGGAGTAGTTATTGGAAAAAAATATGGGAATAACACATATCATGTTGTGTCCAATAATTGCCAAGATTTTACTTCTGATGCCAAAAAAGCTTACAAAAACATTAAATAATCTAGGATTGAAGAATGAATTTTTTTATAAAAAAACTGTCTAGTAGTATATTATACTCTAATATCTTTATCATTCTGTATACTTTAATATTATCTTTTTTTTGCTTCTCTGAAATATTTGGTATTAAAAGGCTATGGTTTTATTTTTTATGGGTAATACATGGAGATGATTTAATTATAATGTATGTCCCAATTTTATTTTTTATAACACAAATATTTTTTACTTTAAGAAGCAAAAGGGAAATAATAAGAAAAATTATCTTGCAAACTCTAAATCTTATTTTTATTTATACAATTAGTTATTTTATATTTTATATAATATTTTTTAGTTTTTTCTACAATGGGGAATAGCTATAAATTCTCCTATCAAGTTATCTAGAAAGAAGTTTTTACGCATGTTAAAAGCAGACGAAAGTAGACAAATTTAGCAAATATTGCAGCTTTATATATTTAAGTAGGGCTGTACTAGATTAGCTCTAAATTCCACACCAATCCCGCAGGATTTTAAGCTGTTGAGACGGTGTGCCGAAGTTAAATCGAAATTCGCATTCTTTCAAGAACAGCAGGAAAGATTTGCGATCGATTCTGTTGTATTTTCGCAAGATGCATTTTGCCTGATTCCAAAATTCTCAATGCTGTTGATGTGGTTCTGATGGTCTGCAAGCGCTTTGGAATGGTTGATGTGGTGATGGATAAAACCGCTGACGCCCGGCTTGTCATAGCTGCTCAGGCTATCCATGTAAACAATGCTGTCCGGCATGATTTTCTGTTTGATAACAGGCAAAGCATCGGACTTGGCATTATCTACGGCAACGATATAGACCCGTCCGTTACGTTTCAGAATGCCGAAGACGACAACTTTCCCTGATGCACCTCGACCGCGTCTGCTCCTGCAGCGTCCGCCGAAATAGCTTTTATCCATTTAGATCAAACAAGCGGTTTTAATTTTAAATTGAATTTGCAAAAACATCCAAAAATCTGACCGCACTTTAAAATAAAAAGATCTAAACATCCTCAATTTGAAACTGCTTACGCCAGCGATTCGGTGAAATCTTATGTTTTTTCAAGAAGTGCTGACGCAAGGCGGTATCGCTATGAAATCCACTTTGTTCTGCAATGTCAGTGATAGATAAATCTGTGCTTTCCAAAAGCTCTCTTGCTCGTTGTAGCCTTGCTTCAATTAACCATTGATTTAATGACATTCCGGTTGCTTTGCGAAAATGTCGGGTGAAAGTGCTACGGCTCATTGACAAACGTTCGGCAAGACTATCAGTCGAATGAAGAGCGGTCAGATTTTCATTTAAATAAGCAAGCAACGCATTGATATTATGATTAGGTGTGGAACGAGAAATAGGGCGTTCGATAAATTGTGCTTGTCCGCCTTCACGATGAGGGGGGATAACCAGCATTCGGGCAATATGATTGGCAATTTTCACACCATATAATTTACGAACAATAGAAAGGCAACAATCCATGGAAGCTGCCGTTCCTGCTGAGGTAATCAGTCGATCTTGTTCCAAATAAATAGGATTTAAATCCCATTTCACCTGCGGAAAACGATTAGTAAAATCACTATCTCCCAACCAATGTGTGGTTGCTTTTTTGCCGTTAAGTAGACCACTGCACGCTAACACATAGGCACCATAACATAAACCCACCACTGTCGCACCACGTTGATATGCTTGCCGTAACGCCCTTAATAAAGCCTCACTCGGCATCACTTGAGTATCATGCCATCCAGTCATCACAACAATATCGGCATTCTCTAACCATTCTAAACCACCATCTAAATGTATGTGAAATAGCGAGTTTGTCAGGTTGTCCGAATCGCTAACGATTTTACAGTCAAATAACGGCTTGCCGTTTAAATCCGACATAGAAAAAACGGAATATGCCATTGCAAAATGAATGGGCATCATTTGTTCATACACAATCAAAGCAACTGTGGGTTTATTCATTTTATTTCTCCTACTTTGATATGAGCATAGCACAAAAATGACCTGATTATTACGTTTATTGATTTTTTGTCTATTTTTGCGCAATTTTGTTCTCACTATAATATATTTATTCATTCAATAACGTATAGAAAAGGAAAAATAATGAACTTAAAATCCTTAATTAACACTACAGCATTGGCTATTAGCGCAAATACTTTCGCTGTAGATCTTGCCTCTAAAAACACTGATAGCTACCAACATATCCGCAATGCTACTGGTCGCCTGAACTATGCAGGGAAAACTTTTTTAATTGACCCGATGCTTGCTGAAAAAGGACGTTATGCAGGCTTTGAAGGAACATTAAATAGCCATTTGCGTAATCCACTTGTGGAATTACCGATGAAAGCAGAAGATACTTTCAAAGATGTTGATGCCATTATTTTGACTCATACACATGAAGATCATTGGGATGAGGTTGCACAAAAAATTTTACCTAAATCCATCAAAATTTTTGTGCAACATGAACGGGATGGCGACTTACTCAAAGCGCAAGGTTTTACTAACATAACCAGTTTATCGCTAGAAAAACCGGTGGAGTTCGAAGGTATTATTTTAAATAAAACCGGCGGTTCTCACGGCACAACGGAAATGTACGCTGTGCCACAATTGGCTGAGATTTTAGATGAGGCGATGGGCGTAACATTCCAAGCGAAAGGTCATCCAACGGTGTACTTGGTTGGTGACACAGTTTGGACTGCCGAAGTAAACAAAGCCATTAATCGTTATAAACCTGATGTAATGATTATGAACACAGGTGATGCGCGTACCTTAGCTTTTCCGAATGACGGCATTATTATGGGGTTACAAGATGTTGCTCATGCTCGCCAAATGCTACCAAATACAAAACTTATCACGGTGCACATGGATGCGGTAAACCATATGTCCGTTTACCGTAAGGATTTACGCCAATTTGTCCAAGCAAACAAGCTTGAAAATGTAGTAATTCCAGAAGATGGTGAAACAGTGAAGTTTTAAAAACAAGCGGTTTTAATTTTGAATTGAATTTGCAAAAACACCTAAAAATTTGACCACACTTTGTTATAAAAAAGCCGTCTGAAATTTCAGACGGCCTTTTTCTAAGAAATAATTTTAATTAATTCCTTCCACTAAAATTGCGCGGCCTGTTGTTGCGCCCCAAACGGATGGATTTGAATGCTTGGAAACGCCGAAATCGGGCACGATACGCAATACTTTCCGCAAAACGGGTTTTCTGTTTCAGGAAAACCGCCTGCCGGAAAACTTGACCGCGATGCAGAATATCGCTATTTTTATGGACAAACCCGATGAAGGCGAAATCATCGCGCTGGCGGCGAAAGTCGGGCTGACTGCGGGCGATTTGAACAAATATCCGACCGAATTGTCCGGCGGCATGGCGAAACGGGTAGCATTTTTGCGCCTGCTGCTGTGCGGCTGCGACCTTGCCTTGCTGGACGAGCCGTTCGTCGGTTTGGACCGCGATTTGCGCGATATTTTGGTCGCCATGCTGGTGGAAAAAATCGAGCGGCAGGGCATGGCGTGTATGCTAGTAACGCACGACCGCTTCGAAGTCGCACGCCTGAGCCATGAAATCATGCTGCTTTCCACTAAGGGCATGAACGTGTAAAACGTGATTACCCTGCCTACGCCGCTGTCCGAACGCGATTCGGCTTTTGAAGAAGCCGTGGTGGCAAGAGAGTTTCAGGGGATTCATTATTATGAGTGATAGGAATTTAAATTTCTGACAAACCTTGCGGTTCGTTGCCCTCTCTCTAGCCCTCTCCCACGGGGAAAGGGGATCAGGTTTCTCAAAATCAGAGAGCCGTAGAATTGGGAATCAGATGTCAGGTAAACCTGAAAATGTTCAGGCTCGACAGCCCAATTCCCTCTCCCCGTGGGAGAGGGCTAGGGAGAGGGTAAGCAAGCCGCAGGCT
This sequence comes from Haemophilus parainfluenzae, assembly GCF_014931395.1. Lineage (NCBI taxonomy): Bacteria > Pseudomonadati > Pseudomonadota > Gammaproteobacteria > Pasteurellales > Pasteurellaceae > Parahaemophilus > Parahaemophilus parainfluenzae. Next base: position 1,430,133 of record NZ_CP063120.1, read on the forward strand.
TGCCTCTTTAGCGAAAGATACGAATCTGTTATCCGAACGCGATTCGGTTTTTGAAAAAGCCGTGGTGCCAAGGGGGCAGGGGATTCATTATGAGGTGCTTTATGTTTTCGACTGTGATTACTGCTGCTGTTTTATATATTGCTACAGCAGTAGATTTGTTGGTAATACTATTAATATTTTTTGCTAGAGCAAATACTAGAAAAGAATATCGAGATATTTATATCGGACAATATTTAGGTTCTGTAATTTTAATATTAGTTAGTTTATTTCTAGCTTTTGTTTTGAATTATGTTCCGGAAAAATGGGTGTTGGGTTTATTAGGTTTAATACCGATTTACTTAGGTATTAAAGTTGCTATTTACGACGATTGTGAGGGCGAAAAAAGAGCTAAAAAAGAATTGGATGAAAAAGGGTTGTCAAAATTAGTCGGTATTGTTGCTTTGGTTACAGTTGCTAGTTGTGGTGCAGATAATATTGGACTTTTTGTTCCTTACTTTGTAACTTTAGATCTTGTCGACTTATTAGTTACTCTTCTTGTATTTTTAATATTGATTTTTGTTTTAGTATATACAGCACAAAGATTGGCTAATATTTCAGGTGTTGGTGAAATTATAGAGAAGTTTAGTCGTTGGATAATGGCTGTTATTTATATTGGTTTAGGGTTATTTATTATTATTGAAAATAATACAATTCAAACAATAATATCAATAATATGAATGATACGGGCATTTGAGTATCTGACAAACCTTCGGCTTGCTTCTTCAATACAAGATACAACCCTGTCCGCCCAATAAATCCATATCCGAAAGCATCTTCATGCAGAATTAAGCCAAACCATGAATAAGTTTTTCACCCACCCCATGCGGCCGTTTTTCGTCGGTGCGGCGGTGCTTGCCATACTCGGCGCGTTGGTGTTTTTCATCAGCTCCGGTGCCGTCATTTTGAAATGAAACCAAATCAAAGCCGATTGAACCATCGTCCACTTGGGTACGACCATCACGTCCGCCGGTTGCTGTTGCTGATGTTTTGTAGAAAATTTTCATGATATTGTCCTCAATTCAATATTGGTTAAATGTTTTGGCGTACTGCCGTTGAAAGTGAGTTCATTATATTGAACGGCAATATGAAGTGTTATATGATTTATCCAAATTACTTGCCTATTCCTACAAAACTATGTTCTCAACTGAAGCGATAGAACGCTTATTAAAAGTTATTCCACATAACGAAACCTATTCATCTCCAATTAAAGGCTTGGTGATTCGCCATGCCGATCAGCCGTTTTGCTACGAGGGTATTATTCAAGAACCGAGCATTTGCATCGTGTTAAGTGGGGAACGTGAAATACAACTAGGCGAACAATGCTACCGTTTTGACAATCAACACTTTATGTTCTGCCCTGTACAATGTGCCGATGCGCGGCGAAATTAAATATGCCGAGCCGAAAAAGCCGTTTTTAGTGATGTCGATGAAAATTGATATTGAAAGCGTTAGCAAGATTTTATTAGCAAATCCAAACCTTGCAGATGATGTTCAACAGGGCGACGAAGGTTTTGCACAATGGCATTTGGATGAATCTCTCAAAAATGCTGTTGAACGTCTATTGCTCTTGCACGAAAATCTAAAAAATATTGAGTTTCTTGCACCGCTTATCCAACAAGAAATTTATTATCGACTCCTTACAGGCGAGCAAGGTGGCAAATTTAAAGCCATGGTAAGCAATGGATCGCACACCAAAAAAATCGCCCAAGCCACCCATTATCTGCAACAACATTTTAGTGAAACCATCACCGTGGAAACCTTGGCAAATCTATGTGGTATGTCGCTGTCTGGCTTTCATAGTCATTTTAAGAAGATAACCAGCCTTTCACCGCTGCAATATCAAAAATCCTTACGTCTGATGGAAGCCAGACGACTGATCGCACAAGAAGATCGAGGCATTACCGAAACCGCTTACCAAGTCGGCTACGAGTCACCTAGCCAATTCAGCCGTGAATACAAACGGTATTTCGGGCATGCGCCCAAGGGGGATATTAAATAGATGGGGCTTAAAGATAGGTTTAAATACACCTAAAAATTTGACTGCACTTTATGATGAAAAAAAATCTGAAACGTTAATTTCAGACGTTTTTTATTTAACCAAGATTTTGTGAAAGACATGAAAAATGAGATAATTCTCAAACCTTTTAAGAGGCGTTATTTATAAAAATATTTGGAGAAAGCATGGAACACAAACTTGAGGATATCATTGCGATTTTTAATCAATGTTTTGAAGAAGAATATAATACGCGATTGGTTAAAGGTGGGGATGAGCCGATTTACATTCCTGCAAATGATGAGGTGCCTTATAACGCCATTTACTTTGCGAGAGGCTTTTACAGCAGTGCATTACATGAAATTGCCCATTGGTTGGTGGCGGGGAAAGAGCGCCGTAAATTAGAAGATTTTGGCTATTGGTATGAGCCGGATGGTCGTTCTGAAGAACGTCAGCGTGATTTTGAAAAGGTGGAAGTGAAGCCTCAAGCGTTAGAATGGATTTTAGCCACAGCGGCAGGTTTTCGTTATTTTGCCAGTGCCGATAATTTGAATGGTAATCCAGGGGATACGCAACCATTTAAGCAAGCGGTATATGAACAAGTAAAAACCTATGCAGAAAAAGGCTTACCAAAACGTGCCGAAACCTTGCGTCATGCGTTGGCTCAATTTTATGGTACGGAAGACCGAATTGATTTAGCGAAGTTTGATGTTACTCGAATCTAAAGCGCGGTCATTTTTAGGCAGATTTTGCGTCTGTCAATTTTCCTCAAAATCGGCTAAAATAGGCCGATTTTATTTTTGGCTTTAACTTTATAAAAATATGAAAGATTCTATTATTGCAAAACTTGAAAGTTTAAAAGAACGTTATGAAGAATTAGAGGCATTGCTAGGCGATGCATCGGTGATTTCGGATCAGGATAAATTCCGCGCGTATTCTAAAGAATATTCACAACTTGAAGATGTGGTGAAATGTTTTAATCGTTGGAATCAGCTTAATTCTAACATTGCTGATGCAGAATTGATGTTAGATGATCCTGAAATGAAAGAAATGGCAGAAATGGAAATTGAAGAATCCAAAGCCGAAATTGAAGAAGTCGAGCAACAACTTCAAATTCTTTTATTGCCGAAAGATCCAAATGATGAATATAACTGCTATTTAGAAATTCGTGCGGGTACAGGTGGGGATGAAGCGGGTATCTTTGCCGGCGATTTATTCCGTATGTATAGCCGTTATGCTGAAAGTAAACGCTGGCGTGTTGAAATGCTCAGCGCAAATGAAAGCGAGCAGGGCGGTTATAAAGAAGTGATCGTGAAAGTAAGCGGTGATGGCGTGTACGGTCAGTTAAAATTTGAATCAGGCGGCCACCGTGTACAACGTGTACCAAAAACAGAAAGCCAAGGTCGTATTCATACTTCTGCTTGTACTGTTGCGGTGATGCCAGAATTACCTGAATCTGAAATGCCGGAAATCAATCCTGCTGATTTACGTATTGATACCTACCGTTCATCTGGTGCAGGTGGTCAGCACGTTAATACGACTGACTCTGCGGTACGTATTACCCACATTCCAACGGGTATTGTGGTGGAATGTCAGGATGAGCGTTCACAACACAAAAACAAAGCGAAAGCGATGTCTGTATTGGCTTCACGTATTGTTCAAGCAGAGCAAGAACGTCAAGCGGCAGAGCAAGCGGATACCCGCCGTAACTTATTAGGTTCAGGCGATCGTTCTGATAAAATTCGTACTTATAACTACCCACAAGGTCGTGTAACAGATCACCGTATCAACTTAACGCTCTATCGCTTAGATGAAGTGATGAACGGCAAAATTGACGAGCTTATTCAGCCGATTATCACTGAATATCAAGCAGATCAATTAGCGGCGTTATCTGAGAATAATTAATGATCTATCAACAATGGCTTGCCGATGCTGCGCAAGCCTTAAATCAGGTAAATCCAACAGAGAATGGCAAAGTGGATGCGTTAGTGCTATTGCAACACGCAACAGGCAAATCGAGAACGCAAATTTTAGCTTTCGATGAAACGGAAATTGATGAAAAAGTGCGGTTAAAATTGACCGCACTTTTAGATCGTCGTTTAAAAGGCGAACCTATCGCTTATATCCTTGGTGAAAAAGAATTCTGGTCCTTGCCTTTAAATGTATCAGAAGGAACATTAATTCCTCGTCCCGATACTGAAATTCTCGTAGAAAAAGCATTGCAAATTGCGTTAGAAAAACTGGAAGAAAATCCACCGCGCTTTCGTATTCTCGATCTAGGTACCGGCACTGGCGCCATTGCGTTGGCGCTAGCTTCTGAGCTTTCTCCTATTTGTCAAAAAAAGCATATTCAATTGGATGTTATTGGTGTTGATTTAATGCCAGAAGTCGTCAAATTAGCGCAATCCAATGCAGAAAAAAATCAGCTCAAGGTGCAATTTTTGCAGAGTCGTTGGTTCGAAAATGTTGAAGGGCAGTTTGATATTATCGTCAGTAATCCGCCTTATATTGATGAAACCGATGAACATCTTTTCCAAAGTGATGTGCGTTTCGAGCCTCGTTCGGCGTTGGTGGCGGGTGAAAACGGTTTAGCTGATTTACGTCATCTTATTGAGTATGCGCCAGGACATTTAAAAGATAACGGCTATTTATTGTTAGAACACGGCTGGAAACAGGGCGAAGAAGTGCGGTCAATTTTCTGGCAAAATCATTGGCAAGGGGTTGCAACCATACGGGATTATGGCGACAATGAACGCGTAACGTTGGGATATTGGAAGCGGTAATGAAATACGATCAAAAAGTCTTATATACTGAGCTAACTCATTTTTATCTGAGCATTTGTGAGAAAGAGCAACTTGATGAGCCTCGTATAAGAGGGCTCGTGGGAAGTTTAGTGCGTAAAGCTCGCCAAGCTATTCCTGAAGAATGGGATGATAAAGCTAAAATTCATCAATTATTGCAGCTCTTCTACGGTGATTGGGGCTTTCATTGCGATTCGGATAATTATTTCTATGCGCGCAATTTATACCTTCTGTATATTTTAGAAGAACGTGAAGGTATGCCGGTAAGCCTTGGCGCCTTAATACTTTATTTGGCAGCAAGTTTAAAATTGCCGATTTATCCCGTAAATTTCCCGACACAACTGATTTTACGTGCAGAAGTTGATGGCGAAGCGGCGTTTATTGATCCTTGGAGCGGAAAATATATTTCAGTGGATGAATTGAAAAAACTCTATGAAGGCGCCTTTGGTTTTGGGGCTCAAATTCAACCTGAAGATTTAGCCCGAGCAGATATTCCGATGCTGACTGCACGTTTCCGTCAGCTCGCCAAGAATGCCTTAATTCGTGAAGAACAAAACGATTTGGCTTTTAATTATATCCAATTCTTGTTAGCGGGAAGAAAAGATCCTTACGATATTCGCGATCGTGGCTTGGTGTTGGCGCAAATGGGCGCTTATCCTTCAGCCATTGAGGATTTGGAATATTTTGTGGATCAATGTCCGAATGATCCCACTTCTTCTTTGTTAAAAACTCAACTTTTAGAACTGAAAGGCGAAGCATTGAAAGATGCCAATGCCATCCATTAAAAAGGAAATATTATGCAAAATAAAATTGTAAAAATTGGCAATATTGATGTCGCAAATGACAAACCCTTTGTGCTTTTCGGCGGGATGAACGTGCTTGAAAGCCGCGATATGGCGATGCAAGTTTGTGAAGCTTACGTGAAAGTGACTGAAAAGTTGGGCGTTCCTTATGTTTTTAAGGCATCTTTCGATAAAGCTAACCGTTCTTCAATTCATTCTTACCGTGGTCCAGGCATGGAAGAAGGTTTAAAAATTTTCCAAGAGATAAAAGAAACCTTTGGTGTGAAAGTGATTACCGATGTGCACGAAATCTATCAATGTCAGCCTGTTGCTGATGTGGTGGACGTGATTCAGTTACCGGCATTCTTAGCGCGTCAAACTGATTTAGTCGAAGCTATGGCAAAAACGGGCGCAGTGATTAACGTGAAAAAACCACAATTCTTAAGCCCGGGTCAAATGGGGAATATTGTCGATAAATTTGAAGAATGTGGTAACGATAAAATTATCCTTTGTGATCGAGGTTCAAACTTCGGTTACGATAATTTAGTGGTGGATATGTTAGGCTTCGGCGTAATGAAAAAAGTGTCTAAAGGTAGTCCAGTTATTTTTGACGTGACCCATTCATTACAATGCCGCGATCCGTTTGGTGCCGCTTCAGGTGGCCGTCGTGAACAAGTGACCGAATTAGCTCGTTCTGGCTTAGCAATTGGCATTGCAGGCTTATTCTTAGAAGCTCACCCAAATCCAAATCAAGCAAAATGTGATGGTCCTTCTGCATTGCCACTTTCGGCATTAGAAGGTTTTGTCTCACAGATGAAAGCCATTGATGATTTAGTGAAGTCTTTCCCTGAATTAGATACGTCCATCTAATGGATAAGTGCGGTTGAAAACAGCGTTGTTTTTGACCGCACTTTTGTTCTGTAAAAGGAGATAGCAATGAATATCGTATTTTTAGACAGCACAGCAATTCCGAAACATATTCCTATTCCTCGTCCAAGCTTTCCGCATAACTGGGTTGAGTATGAATATACTTCTGCGGAGCAAACCATTGAGCGAGCAAAAGACGCGGATATTATTATCACCAGTAAAGTGATTTTAAGCCGTGAGGTGTTGCAACAACTACCTAAATTAAAATTGATTGCTATCACCGCAACAGGCACCAATAACGTGGATTTAGACGCAGCAAAAGAATTGGGTGTGGCAGTTAAAAATGTGGCAGGTTATTCTGCCACGACGGTACCTGAGCATGTGTTGGGCATGATTTTTGCGTTAAAACATAGCTTGGCTGGCTGGCAACGCGATCAAATCACCGGCAAATGGACTGAGAGTAAACAGTTCTGCTACTTTGATTATCCCATTACAGATGTTAAAGGTTCAACGTTAGGCGTGTTTGGAAAAGGCTGTTTAGGTACAGAAGTAGGGCGTTTAGCCGAGCTTTTAGGCATGAAAGTGCTTTATGCTGAACATCGAAATGCCACAACGTGTCGTGAAGGTTACACACCTTTTGAAGAGGTGCTAAAACAAGCCGATATTCTCACATTGCATTGTGCATTGACCGAAACAACCAAAAATTTAATCAATCAAGAAACCTTGTCACTTTGTAAGCAAGGTGTGTATTTAATCAATACTGGTCGTGGTCCATTGATTGATGAGCAAGCAGTTTGTGATGCTTTAAAATCAGGACAATTAGGCGGTGCCGCATTAGATGTGTTAGTGAAAGAACCACCAGAGAAAAATAATCCACTGATTGAATTAGCGAAAACGATGCCGAATTTAATTATCACGCCTCATATTGCTTGGGCGAGTGATAGCGCAGTAACCACGCTAACAAAAAAAGTGACGCAAAATATTGAAGATTTCGTTCAACAATTAAATCAAAAATAATGAATTTACCTATTTCTTTATATGTCGCTCTGCGATATTGGCGGGCAAAAAGCGCCGATCGTTTTGGGCGACTTGTTGCTAATTTGGCAAGCTTTGGCATCGTACTGGGTGTGATGGCATTGATTATTGTGCTTTCTGTCATGAATGGATTAGAAGGCTATCAAAAACAACAGGTGCTTTCGAGCATTCCGCACGCGATTGTTAGCCAAGAAACGCCTATTTCGGCAGAAAAACCGCTTGAAAACACACCGCACTTTGTACAAAAAGCTGTGCCGATTAATACCACGAATGTTGTGTTTCAAACGGCAAAAGGTGTGAGCGCGGGACAAGTGATTGGTATTCAGTCTTTTTCAGATGATCCTTTACTGGACGCTTTCGATTCTAGCCAATTTAATCAACTTTTACCGCAAGGTGAGTTTAAGCTAATTATTGGCGATAATCTGGCACAAAAATTAGGCTTAGCGGTGGGCGATAAAGTTCGCTTAATGATTACGGAAAACAGCCAATATACGCCATTTGGTCGTGTGCCGATGCAGCGTTTATTTACCGTGAGTGAGCTTTACTATGATTATGGCGAAGCGTCAGGTTATGAAGTTTTTGCTAATTTAGCCGATATTGGTCGCCTAATGCGTATTCAACCAGGTGAGGCACAAGGCTATCGTTTATTCCTAGATGATCCTTTCCAAATCACAGAATTGCCAACCTATTTTGAAGAGAGTTATATCAGCGATTGGCGTGTCCAAAAAGGGGAGTTTTTCCAAGCGGTTCGTATGGAAAAAAATATGATGGGCTTGTTGATTAGCTTAATTATCGTTGTGGCGATTTCAAATATCGTCACCTCATTAAGTTTAATGGTGGTGGATAAACAAGGGGAAATCGCCATTTTGCAAACACAAGGTGTCACTAAATCACAAGTACGCTCGATCTTTATTTATCAAGGTTTATTGGTGGGGCTAGTGGGCACATTGATTGGTGCCGTACTGGGCGTATTAATCACTTTAAACCTTGGGGCAATTTTAAGTGCGGTCAATCCGAATGGTGTTTTCTTGCCGACCTCGATTGAGCCTGTGCAAGTCATTATTGTGATAGCCTTTTCTTTATTGTTATCTTTATTATCAACCATTTATCCAGCTTATCGTGCGGCAAAAACTGAGCCGGCGGAAGCATTACGTTATGAGTAAAATATGAATAACTACTTATTAGAATGCCAAAATATTAATAAATTTTACCAAGAAGGCGAGAACCAAACCCAAGTATTAAAAGGCGTAAGCTTTGCCATGAAACCACAAGAATTAGTGGCGATTGTGGGGAGTTCTGGTTCAGGAAAAAGTACTTTATTGCACACCTTAGGCGGCTTAGATCAGCCAAGTAGTGGGGAAGTGTTTATTAAAGGGCAATCATTGCAAAAAGCGTCTGAAAGTGAATTGGCTAAATTACGTAACCAAAATCTAGGGTTTGTGTATCAATTTCACCATTTAATGGCAGATTTTACCGCATTGGAAAATGTGATGATGCCGATGTTAATTGGTCGTCAGAATAAAACAGAAGCAAAAGATCGTGCTGAAAAAATATTGGGTGCAGTAGGCTTAAGCCATCGCATTACCCATCGTCCGTCAGCCCTTTCTGGTGGGGAACGTCAACGAGTGGCGATTGCTCGTGCATTAGTGAATAATCCCGCTCTCGTCTTAGCCGATGAACCAACTGGTAACTTAGATCATAAAACCACAGAAAGTATTTTTGAGTTGATTCAAACCTTGAATGCAGAACAAAACATTGCGTTTTTATTGGTTACCCATGATATGTCATTAGCGCAAAAACTGTCTCGTTGCTTAACCATGCAAGACGGCATTTTGAAGGAAGGTGCATAATGAATACGCCTTTTTTCATTAGTTGGCGTTATCAGCGGGGCAAGCAAAAGAATCCGTTGGTAGCGTTAATTTCAAAATTCTCTGCAATTGGTATCGCTCTTGGCGTAGCGGTGTTGATTGTGGGGTTAAGTGCCATGAATGGGTTTGAGCGAGAATTAAACTCGCGTATTTTAGCTGTCGTGCCACATACGGAAATCACGGTAAACCCACATGACAATGAAGCCACATTAAACCATTGGCAAAAGCTAGAAGAGCGTCTAAAAACAAACAAAAAAATTACCGCACTTTCACCTTTTGTGAGTTTTACTGCCTTAGTTGAGAATGGCAATAAACTCAAAGTTGTTCAAGTGAAAGGGGTCGATAAACAAGCTGAAGATCAAGTGAGCTCTCTTGGTAAGTTTGTGGAAGGCGATGGCTGGCAAAAATTCGCAGAAGAAGGCGGATTGGTGCTGGGCTCTGGTATTGCCAAAGCGTTAGATGTTAAAGCAGGCGATTGGGTATCATTATTAATCTCTCAACCAAATGGCGAAGATCAAATGGCTCAACCTAATCGTGAGCGTGTTCAAGTGACTGCTATTTTACGTTTAGATGGTCAGCTAGACCACAGTTATGCCTTACTGGCATTACCTCAAGCACAAGAATTAATGGGGTATCGCGAAGATCAAATCACCGGTGTTGAATTGAAAGTGGATGATCCATTCAAAGTACAAGAAATGGATTATTCGATGCTGAATGATTATCCTCAACTGCTTTATATCCAAAACTGGGTGGCAAAATTTGGCTATATGTATCGTGATATTCAGCTTATCCGCACAGTGATGTATATCGCCATGGTGCTTGTAATTGGGGTAGCGTGTTTTAATATTGTTTCTACCTTAATTATGGCGGTAAAAGACAAGCAAGGTGATATTGCGATTATGCGAACCCTGGGGGCAAATAATGGCTTTATTAAGCAGATCTTTATTTGGTATGGTTTGCTTGCAGGAATGAAAGGGTGTTTGATTGGTATCGTGTTAGGCGTCGTACTTGCCCTTAATCTCACACCGATTATTCAAGGCATCGAGACATTACTCGGTAAAAAACTGTTATCAGATGGCATCTATTTCGTTGATTTCTTACCAAGCGAATTACATTGGTTTGATGTTGTATTAGTTCTTGTGGCGGCATTGGTATTGAGTTTACTCGCCAGTCTTTATCCAGCCAGTCGAGCCGCGAAGTTACAACCGGCTCAAGTATTGAGTAATCATTAATAAAAAATCAGGGATTAAGCATTTAATCCCTGATTTTTTATTGTTCAACCGTTAATCATTACTGGTTTTCTTTATCTGTTTTTAATAATCCAGATGAACCTTCGGAATAATCACGCGGTGGCTCTTCAGATTTGCTTTCTGATGAGGCGGTCACTAATTGCTGGGTAAATAACCCTTTGTCGGATGGTTTATTGCCAAGCAAGGTTTCAGATGAAACGGCATAGTGACGATAGAGTTTTTGATAATCACCAATTAAGGTTTTAAATAATTCAGCACTTTCAGCGAAATGTTTTTCAAGTTGTGCTTGTTTATCGCTTAATTGTGTTTTGACTTCTTTTAGTTCAGCTTCGGTTTGAACTTGTTTTTTAACAGAACCTTTTGTTAAACGTAACAGCAAATAGCCTAAGATTACGCCAACTACAAGTCCAATCACAGCGGCTTGCCATATTTCTGGTATCCATGATTGCATACATTACTCCTTCTTTTGAATTCAGTGTTTAGTGTAAAGGAAAACCGAAAAACGTTCTTTGCGGTTGATCACATTTTGAAAAATCTTGTTTATACAGCCGCAATAATAACGATCTCAACTTTCCAATCAGGATCTGCAAGTTTTGCTTCTACCGTTGCTCGGCTTGGTGGATTTTGGCTATCGACCCATTCATCCCATGCTTGGTTGAGTTGAGCATAATCTGCCATATCAGCAAGGAAGATTTGAGTGGTAAGAATTTTACTTTTTTCAGAACCAATTTCAGCCAATAATTTATCGATCAGTGAAAGGACTTCTTTGGTTTGTTCGTAAGTATTTTGCTTAACGCTTTTTTCTGGTACTTGGCCAGCAAAATAGGCGGTATTGTTATGAATAACCACTTCAGAAAAGCGTTTGCTTGGTTGAATACGTTTAATCGACATAATGGCTCCTTTTTGATGAAGATAATTCCATTCTAAAGGCGGTTTTAGACTTTGTAAATCAAGAAATTGTGGGATAAAATAACTGAGAATTTTTATCAACTAAAGAAAACTATGAAACTCCTGATTTCGAATCAATATGGCGCTATTGTGATGGCATTATTGCCTTTTATTTACGGTATGTTATTAGCTTCACCTGTTTGGGCGCATTTCTTTTTGCTGTTAGCTTGGTTCACCATGTATTTGCTGAGTTATCCAATGCTTAGTCTCTTTAAAGGCAAAAATATGGCGGAATATAAAAAGTGGATCATCATCTATGGTGTTGCGGCTTTTTTATTTGCGCTTCCTGCCATTTTTTATAACTGGCAAATTCTTTTCTTTATTGCCGCCATGTTTCCTTTTGTGTTGGTGAGTATCTATTACACCAAGAAAAAAGATGAACGTAATCTTCTCAATGATTTAGCGGGTATTGCGATTTTTGCCCTTGCAGGTATGGGATCCTATTATTTTTCTGACCGCACTTTTGATGAAAAAATCTGGTGGGTAGCACTGTATCCAAGCTTATTTTTTATTGGCACGACGCTTTACGTCAAATCAATGATGCGTGAACGTAAAAATCCGCTTTATCTCAAAGCCTCCATTATTTTCCATGTACTTTGCGTGCTCGGTTGCTTGTTCACTCAACAATATGTCTTGTCACTTGCTTTTGTGCCGGCATTAATTCGTGCCATTTATTTACCCACCAAGAAACTTTCAGTGAAGCAAGTCGGTCTAATAGAATTCGGAACATCCGCCATTTTTTTGATTATTTTATTGATAGCGACATTATAAGATGAAGACATTAGCTAAACTTTTATTCCTAGCCACCTTCACGTTAAGCAGTTCAGCATTTGCCATGAAAACCATTGATTTGGTCGATAAAGCGCAAATGACGGATCAGCAAAAAATGGATCTGGCACAAAAACTGGCTGAGAAACAAGATTGGAAAGCCGTTTTTGAAATTATGTATCCCCTTGCGTTGGAAGGTAATTTACAAGCGCAAAGCAATTTAGGGATGCTTTATAATTTAGGCCGTGGAGTGGATGAAAATAAAGAGTTGGCTTACTGGTGGTTTAGTGAAGCCGCTGAGCGAGGCAGCATTAAGGCTATCAATAATTTGGCGGTCATGTATTTCAACGGTAACAACTATGTAAAACAAGATACCGCTCAAGCGATTAAATTATTTGAAACCAGTGCAACAAAAGATCCCGATGCCATGCTTACATTAGGGGAAATTTATACTAATCAGAAAGAATTTACCAAAGCCTTTGAATGGTTCCAAAAAGCCGCGAATGCGGGCAGCAATGAGGGGCGATTCCGTTTGGCTCGTTTGTATGAGGAAGGGATAGGGACACAAGTTAATATTGGCTTGGCCAAATTACTTTATTTGGAAATTATGAATACAGCAAAAAAGGATGAAATTAAAGAAATTGCCAGACAGCGATTACAACGTTTAAGTTTGTATTAAGAAAAGAGCGGTAGAAATTGACCGCTCTTTTTATATAAAGAATATGATTAAAGCCCTGCTTTCAAGCTTGCCTCAATAAAGCGATCGAGATCGCCATCCAGTACGGCTTGTGTATTACGATTTTCCACGCCTGTGCGGAGATCCTTAATACGTGCATCATCTAGCACATAAGAACGAATTTGGCTGCCCCAACCGATATCCGATTTATTATCTTCCATCGCTTGTTTATCCGCATTTTTCTTTTGTAACTCAAGCTCATACAATTTCGCTTTTAACTGCTTCATGGCTTGATCTTTATTTTTGTGCTGAGAACGATCGTTTTGACATTGCACGACAATCCCACTTGGCATGTGAGTAATTCGCACCGCACTTTCGGTTTTATTGACGTGCTGACCACCCGCACCGGATGCACGATAAACGTCAATACGTAAATCTGCTGGATTGATTTCAATATCAATGTCGTCATCAATTTCAGGATAAACGAAAGCCGCTGCAAATGAAGTATGGCGGCGATTGTTGGAGTCAAATGGGCTTTTGCGTACTAAACGATGAATACCGGTTTCAGTACGTAACCAACCGAAAGCATATTCGCCACTAACACGAATCGTCGCGGATTTTAAACCTGCGACATCGCCATCAGAGACTTCCATTAATTCTGTTTTAAAGCCTTTACTTTCAGCCCAGCGAAGGTACATGCGAAGTAACATTTCCGTCCAGTCTTGCGCTTCTGTACCACCGGAACCTGCTTGTAAATCAACATAGCAATCGCACGCATCGTGTTCACCGCTAAACATGCGTCGGAATTCTAATTTTGCAAGTTGTTGTTCAAGTTCGTCTAATTCAGAAACGGCTTCATTGAAAGTCTCTTCATCTTCAGCTTCAACGGCTAATTCAAGCAGACCTTCAACATCCTCTAAACCTTGTTCTAAATTCTTGATGGTATCAACCACTTGTTCAAGTGAAACGCGTTCCTTCCCAAGCGCTTGGGCTTTTTCAGGATCATTCCACACATCGGGTTGTTCTAATTCGGCATTAACTTCTTCTAAACGCTCTAGTTTTGCGTCGAAGTCAAAGATACCCCCGAAGCACAGAAGTTCGCTTGGAAAGGTCGGTGATTTTGTTTTTGATTGGATTGATTTCAAACATAATGACTAAATGAGTTTTTAAGCTAAATTGGAGATGAATTATAAAGGATATGCTTAGGGTTGGGTAGATTATAGAGAAACAAAAAACCTTATTTATTTCTGAAATAAATAAGGTTTAAGTATGATTAAAAAGAATGAAATTATTCCGCCGGGAATTTTTCTTCTAATTGCTCCACTAATTTACCTAATTCATCACCTTTATCACTCATTTTTGCGGCAAGTTCAGGTATTTTAGTTGCATTTTCAGCTGTTGGTGATTTAACTTGAGTTAAAATGAGATGAATCACTTCTTTCTCTGCATTAATGAATTCTTTATATTTACCAACAACTGGTGAAACTTCTTCACTTTTAATGCCCAAAGCTTCTAATTCTGCTACATTTTCTGCTGCTTGTTTATCAAATGCTGCAACAGCCGCTTCAGTTTCAGTTGCATTGCTAGTTGCTGAAGCCGCACCTACTGCATCAAAACTTGCTTCAAGTTTTTTACTTGCTGTTTCTTCCCACGCTTGAAACTTTTTCACTTCTTCAGCTTGTTGAGATGCAGCAAATGTACTGATAGAAGTGAAAGTTAATGCTGCGATAGCTGTCATTTTTAATAAATTTTTCATTGAGATAACCTCTTTTGAATAAAATAAAATTTGCACCCCTACATGGGTACGTGGCGCATTGTAAAAAAATGTAGTGATTTCGTCAACTATTTATTTGACTTTTTTAGTCTGTTATTTTTTTAGGAATAACAATTTTGCATAAATTCTCAATTACTTTATAATTTGCGCTTATTTTCATAAATTTAGGAACAAAGAAATATGAAGAAATTACTGACCGCACTTTTAATCACAGCTTCTGCCACTGCAATGGCGAGTGATGCTGAGATTAAATCGAAGTTACAGGCATTAGGTGCGAAAAATATTGAAGTGAAAGATTCACCAGTAAAAGGTCTTAAAACAGCCGTGACTGATCAAGGCATTTTATATGTGAGCGAAAATGGTCAATATGTTTTGCAAGGCAAAATGTATGAATTAACAAATAAAGGCCCGGTTGATGTAGCGGGTAAATTTTTAGCGGATAAAGTGAATGCGTTAAAAAACGAAATGATCATTTATCCGGCAAAAAATGAAAAATATGTTGTGACCGTATTCATGGATATTACTTGCCATTATTGTCATATTCTTCATCAACAAGTAAAAGAATATAATGATTTAGGTATTACCGTTCGTTATCTTGCATTCCCACGTGCTGGCATGAATGAAACCGCTCGTCAAATGGAAGCCATTTGGACATCGAAAGATCCTGTATTTGCACTGAACGAAGCAGAAAAAGGTAACTTACCGAAAGAATTGAAAGCACCTAATATTGTGAAAAGACACTATGATTTAGGTGTACAACTCGGCGTACAAGGTACGCCAAGTATTGTGACTTCAACAGGTGAATTGATTGGGGGATATTTAAAACCCAAAGATTTATTAGCTGCTTTGAAGGAATCAGCACAATAATTTTTAGTAGTGAGGGCGTATGATATACGCCCTTTAAATATTCATATCATCAAAGCACATATCAAATGTTCCTTTAGGTGATAATTTTAAATAACAAAACACCGTGAAAAAACTCATCAAACGTCGTGAAATTCCTGCCGGAAATTCTGTTTCAGATAATGCATTACTCGATCGTCTCTATCGTTCTCGCCATATTAAAAACAGCCAAGAATTAGACCGCACTTTGCAATCAATGCTGAATCCCAATCAATTACACGGCATTCAACAAGCCGTAGATTTATTGGTTGATGCTTATCAACAGCAACAAAAGATTGTTATTGTCGGTGATTTTGATGCAGATGGGGCAACCAGTACGGCACTTTCAGTATTAGCTTTACGTATGCTTGGCTTTACTGATGTGGAATATCTAGTGCCAAATCGTTTTGAACAAGGCTATGGCTTGAGTATACCTGTTGCTGAGATGGCAATGGAAAAAGGCGTACAGTTATTGATGACGGTAGATAACGGGGTATCGTCTTTTGAGGGTGTGGCGTATTTAAAAGAGTGCGGCGTGAAGGTCTTGATCACCGATCACCATTTACCACCAGAAATACTGCCGAATGCTGATGCCATTGTTAATCCAAATTTGCAACAATGTGATTTCCCTTCAAAATGTTTAGCTGGTGTGGGCGTAGCGTTTTATTTAATGCTCGCTTTGCGTGCTAAATTTCGTGAGTTGGGCATTTTTACGGCAGAAACACAACCTAATTTTACTGAGTTACTGGATTTAGTTGCGCTCGGCACGATTGCAGACGTGGTTCCTCTTGATCAAAATAACCGTATTTTAGCTCATCAAGGGTTGATGCGAATTCGTGCGAAACGTTGTCGACCAGGAATTATTGCTCTCGCTGAAGTGGCTAATCGAGAAGTTGAAAAACTTTGCTCTGCTGATTTGGGCTTTGCGATTGCACCACGTTTAAATGCTGCGGGCCGATTAGATAATATGTCTGTTGGTGTGGAGTTATTACTTACAGAAAGCATGCAAGAGGCAAGAGCCCAAGCCTTAGATTTGGACAGTTTAAATCAAGCTAGAAAAGAAATTGAGCAAGGCATGAAGTTAGAGGCCTTAGAAATTTGCCGAAATCTCACCGCACTTTCCGATGAATTACCGATGGGGATAGCCTTATTCCAGCCAGATTGGCATCAAGGTGTATTAGGTATTGTGGCTTCTCGAATCAAAGATCAATACCATCGACCCGTCATTGCTTTTGCACAAGATCAAGAAGGTATTTTAAAAGGTTCTGCGCGTTCAATTGAAGGCTTGCATATGCGCGATGTATTAGAGCGTATTCATTCCCAACATCCGGATATGATTTTAAAATTTGGCGGTCATGCCATGGCAGCAGGATTAAGCATTAAAGAAAGCTTTTTCCCTGATTTTCAAAAGATTTTTAATCAAACGGTGCAAGATTGGTTAAATGAAGATCAATTACAAGGTGTGATTTGGACGGATGGCGAACTTCAAGCAAATGAATTTAGTATTGAAACGGCAGAAGTGATAAAATCTGGCGGGCCTTGGGGACAAGCTTTTCCTGAGCCTGTTTTTGATGGTGAATTTAAAATTTTTGAGCAACGTGCAATCGGACAGAATCAAAATCATTTAAAAATGCTCGTAGAGCCTAAAAATGGTGGCCCATTATTAGATGCCATTGCGTTTAATATCGATACTCGGTATTATCCCGATTTATCGATTAAGCAGGCAAAATTTGCTTATAAGTTAGAAATTAATGAGTTTCGTGGAAATCGAAACGTCCAATTATTAGTCGATTATATTGAACCAATTGGTTAATTTATGAAAAAAGTTTGGCAGAATAAATTATTAAAAGGATCCTTTGCAATGATATTGCTGAGTGTGACAAATGTCGCATTCGGTGAAGTCAATGCAAAGGATTTTTCTGCCAAAAATTCACCGCACTTACCGCCGGCAAATGTGGCACAGTTTGAAGATGGTCGAGATTATTTTTCATATCAAGAACCCATTGAACAAGCTAAAAGAAACGATCGTAAAATTCCTATCCAATTTTTCTTTGATTACGACTGCCGAGTTTGTTCTTCAGCTCAAGATATTTTGCAACTTTATAGCCAAATTCGTCCTAATAAAGTGGCATTAGAAGAGCATCCAGTTGCTACAAACGAAGCTAAATTTTCAGCGACAATATTCTATACATTACAGCGTTTAAAAGTGGGTGAGCTGTCAGATGTGCTGTTATTTGAAACCTCTGAAAAGGCGCGCTATACCGAATTATCCACATTAGATAAGATGCGTGAATGGATAGTCTCGCAAGGGATCAGTAAAGCTGAATTTAATAAAGTCGTGCATTCTGCTGAAGTAAAAGAAGATGTGAATAATGCCATTAATTTAACAGAAGAATATGGCGTATTTACGTTCCCTTATGTGGTTGTGGGTGGAAAATATGTTCTCACCGCGAGTACGCTGTATAACGATGATTATGGCGTAGCAGTATTAGATTTCTTAGTGAATAAACTCGAACAAGAAAGGAAAAAATAATGAAAATCGGGATTGTTGGTGCAATGGCACAAGAAGTGGAAATTTTATCCCAATTAATGACAGATAAAAAAGAAACAAAAGTGGCAAGTGCGGTCATTTTTGAAGGCAAAATTAATGGTAAAGAAGTTGCATTATTGCAATCTGGGATTGGTAAAGTCGCGGCTGCTATTGGCACTACCGCTTTATTACAATTGGCTAAACCGGATGTGGTTTTAAATACCGGCTCAGCAGGTGGTATCGCAAAAGGTTTAAAAGTAGGAGATATCGTTATTTCGGATGAAACTCGCTATCACGATGCTGATGTGACGGCATTTGGCTATGAAAAAGGCCAATTACCCGCTAATCCAGCGGCTTTTCTTTCAGATAAACAATTAGCCGATTTAGCCGATGAAATTGCACAGTCACAAGGGCAAAATGTAAAACGTGGTTTAATTTGTTCGGGTGATAGCTTTATTAATAGCGAAGAAAAAATTGCTAAAATTAAAGCAGATTTCCCTAATGTAACAGCAGTAGAAATGGAAGCAACCGCGATTGCGCAAGTTTGTCATGCCTTTAACGTACCTTTTGTGGTTGTTCGAGCTATTTCTGATGCTGGCGATGGTGAAGCAAGTATGTCATTTGAGGAGTTCCTTCCGCTTGCAGCAAAACAATCATCGGCATTAGTGTTGGGCATGATAGAAAGATTATAAGAGGTAATGTATGGGTATGATTATCACCGTTGATGGCCCAAGCGGAGCAGGGAAAGGAACGCTTTGTTACGCATTGGCAGAAAAGTTAGGTTTTACCTTATTAGATAGTGGCGCCATTTATCGTGTGACAGCATTGGCTGCACTGAAACGTCATGCAGACTTAACCGATGAAGAAGGATTAGCGGAGTTAGCACGTCATTTAGATATTCAGTTCATTCCAAAGAATGGAGAAGTCAATGTGCTTCTTGGTGGGATGGATGTAAGCCATTTTATTCGTACGCAAGAAGTGGCGGAAGCTGCTTCAAAAGTGGCGGTTTTCCCTAAAGTTCGAGCAGCTTTACTGCAACTTCAGCAGGATTTTGGTAAAAATGACGGCCTTATTGCGGATGGGCGAGATATGGGAACCGTGGTTTTCCCAAATGCACAAGTTAAACTGTTTTTAGATGCAAGTGCGGAAGAACGTGCAAAAAGACGCTATAAACAGTTGCAAAATAAGGGAATTAATGGTAACTTTGCACAGATTTTAGCCGAGATACAAGAACGAGATTTTCGCGATAGAAATCGTGAGGTTGCGCCATTGAAACCGGCTGACGATGCTTTATTGTTAGATAGTACAACATTGAGTATTGATGAGGTCATTGCTCAAGCGTTGGATTATATTCAACAAAAAGCGTCAATTTCGATTTAACTGTTTATTCAAGGAAGAATAGACATTTATCCTCAACCCCGCATTTTATGGATCTTAATGTGGATGTTATTAACTTAAATTAAGAAGATTATTTATATGTCAGAATCTTTTGCTCAACTCTTTGAAGAATCATTAAAAGGCCTTGAAACCCGTCAAGGTTCAATCGTTAGCGGTACTGTTGTTGCTATTCAAAAAGGCTTTGTACTTGTTGATGCAGGCTTAAAATCTGAATCTGCAATTCCTGTTGCTGAATTCCAAAACGCTCAAGGTGAACTTGAAGTTAAAGTTGGCGACACAGTAAACGTAGCTTTAGATGCAGTTGAAGATGGTTACGGCGAAACTAAACTTTCTCGTGAGAAAGCAGTTCGTCACGAATCTTGGATTGAATTAGAAAAAGCTTACGAAGAAAAAGCGACCGTTATCGGTTTAATCAACGGTAAAGTGAAAGGCGGTTTCACAGTTGAGTTAAACGGTGTCCGTGCATTCTTACCAGGTTCATTAGTTGATACACGTCCTGCACGTGAAGCTGATCACCTACTTGGTAAAGAATTAGAATTCAAAGTAATCAAATTAGATCAAAAACGTAACAACGTTGTTGTTTCTCGTCGTGCAGTGATCGAATCTGAAAACAGCCAAGAACGTGAACAAATCCTTGAGAACCTAGCTGAAGGTTCAGAAGTTAAAGGTATCGTTAAAAACTTAACTGACTACGGTGCATTCGTAGATTTAGGTGGCGTTGACGGTTTATTACACATCACTGATATGGCTTGGAAACGTGTTAAACACCCAAGCGAAATCGTGAATGTAGGCGACGAAGTAACTGTTAAAGTATTAAAATTTGACAAAGATCGTACTCGCGTATCTTTAGGCTTAAAACAATTAGGTCAAGATCCTTGGGTTGCTATCGCTGAAAACCACCCAGTAAACAGCAAATTAACAGGTAAGGTAACTAACTTAACTGACTACGGCTGTTTCGTTGAAATCTTAGATGGTGTTGAAGGTTTAGTTCACGTTTCTGAAATGGATTGGACTAACAAAAACATCCACCCATCTAAAGTTGTAAGCCTTGGCGATACAGTTGAAGTAATGGTGTTAGAAGTTGACGAAGAACGTCGTCGTATTTCTTTAGGTTTAAAACAATGTAAACCTAACCCATGGACTCAATTCGCTGAAACTCACAACAAAGGCGACAAAGTTACTGGTAAAATCAAATCAATCACTGATTTCGGTATCTTCATCGGTCTTGAAGGTGGTATCGACGGTTTAGTTCACTTATCTGACATTTCTTGGAATGTTGCAGGTGAAGAAGCAGTTCGTAACTACAAAAAAGGTGACGAAGTTTCTGCAGTAGTATTAGCAGTAGACGCAGTGAAAGAACGTATTTCTTTAGGTATCAAACAACTTGAAGATGATCCATTCAACAACTTCGTAGCAGTTAACAAGAAAGGTGCAGTAGTTTCTGCAACTGTTGTTGAAGCTGACGCTAAAGGTGCTAAAGTTGAATTAGCAGGTGGCGTTGAAGGTTATATCCGTGCAGCAGACTTAACAAACGAAGTGGCAGCAGGTGATGTAGTTGAAGCGAAATACACCGGTGTTGATCGTAAAGCACGTATCGTTCACTTATCTGTAAAAGCGAAAGATCAAGCTGAAGAAGCAGCTGCAGTTGCAAACGTGAATAACAAACAAGAAGATGTTGCTATTCCAAACGCAATGGCTGAAGCTTTCAAAGCTGCTAAAGGTGAATAATTAATTCACATAAATAAGGCTGGGTCATTGACTCAGCCTTATTACTACCAGCTATAATTAACAAGGATTTAGCGGTAATTTATTATGAACTAATGCATTACCTGTAAGTCTTAATAACAAGTTTAAGTATAAATTTAAAGGAGAGTTGACGATGACGAAATCTGAACTAATTGAAAATCTATCAACAAAGCACCCAACTTTATCCGCAAAAGAAGTAGAAGGTATTGTAAAGGATATTCTTGAACTCATTGCACAATCTTTAGAAGAGGGTAATCGTATCGAAGTTCGTGGTTTTGGTAGCTTCTCTTTACACCATCGTCAACCGAGAGTGGGCCGTAATCCTAAAACCGGTGATTCTGTAAAATTAGATGCTAAATCTGTACCGCACTTTAAAGCGGGTAAAGAATTAAAAGATCGCGTAAATGTTTTTGCTTAAACATTCAATCGATATCAATAAAACGACACTTAGGTGTCGTTTTTTATTATAAATTTTGGCATAATGAACCCATTCTTAACAAAGGAGATTGTGATGATTAAATATATTCTCGGACTCATTATTGTATTGGCTATCGTACTTGTTGCGGTAACTATAGGGGCAAATAATGATCAAGTAATCACCTTTAACTACATTGTTGCTGAAAGCCAATTCCAACTTTCAACGTTAGTCGCGATTTTATTTGGTTTTGGATTAATTTTAGGTTGGTTAATTACCGGATTCTTCTACTTAAAGTTAAAATTTAAAAATATGTCGTTAGCGCGTCAAGTTAAACGTCAAACATTACAAATTAACGAATTAACGACTACTCGCGATAAGGCAGTATAATGCTTGAATTACTCTTTCTGCTTCTGCCAATAGCCGCCGCTTATGGTTGGTATATGGGGCATCGGAGTGCCAAGAAAGATCAGGAAGATATTAGTAATAAACTCTCCCGTGATTATGTCACGGGGGTGAATTTTTTGCTTTCTAATCAAACGGATAAAGCCGTTGATTTGTTTCTTGATATGTTGCAAAAACAAGAAACAGAAAATGAAATTGAAAGCAACTCTCAATTTGAAGCTGAGCTAACGCTCGGTAACCTTTTCCGTTCTCGAGGCGAAGTGGATCGAGCTTTAAGAATCCATCAAGCCCTCGATCGTAGTCCCAATTATTCTTTCGAACAAAAATTATTAGCTAAACAGCAACTTGCTAAGGATTTCATGGCGGTGGGTTTTTATGACCGTGCGGAAGCCCTTTACATCATTATGGTGGACGAACCAGAGTTCGCTGAAAATGCACTGCAACAGCTTTTAGTAATTTACCAAAAAACAAAAGAATGGAAAAAAGCCGTTAATATCGCAGAGAAGCTTGCCAAGATCTCACCTAAAGAAAATAATGTGGAATTAGCACAATGTTATTGTGAATATGCCTTAAGCGGTGAACTTGAAAGTGCGGACGAAAAACGCAGTATTTTACAAAAAGCGCTGAATGTATCTCCAACCAGTGTGAGAGCATCAATGCTTCTTGCGGATTTAGAAATGGCAGATAAAAACTACCGTCAAGCCATTCACTTTTTGGAGAATATTCTTAATCAAAATCCAATTTACATTGGAGAAGTGTTGAAAACACTCAAATATTGTTATGATGAATTAGGAGAGAGAGATAACTTTGAGTTATTCTTGATTCGAGCCAGCCAGCAGATTAACAATACGAAAGTAGATTTAATGTTAGCAAGTGTGATTGAAGAGAAAGATGGCAAGAGTGCAGCGCAATCAAAGCTTTATCAACAACTCACAAAACATCCAAGTACATCTATTTTCCATCGTTTTATTCAATTCCAAATTGATGATGCAGAGGAAGGGCGAGGTAAAGAAAGCTTAATTTTGCTACATAAAATGGTCGGAGAGAGAATTAAGCAAGGCTTTGGTTATCGTTGCTCAAATTGCGGTTATCAAACCCATAAATTAATGTGGAATTGTCCTTCTTGCAAACAGTGGGAATCCATCAAACCAGAACATAATTAATTGACACAGTGAGGTAAAATTATGAATAGCAAAGTAATCGTTGCATTAGATTACGAAACGGAAGCTCAAGCGCTATCCCTCGTGGATCAAATTGATCCAAGCTTATGCCGTTTAAAAGTGGGTAAAGAAATGTTTACCACACTGGGAACCAGTTTCGTTAAACAATTACACGAGCGTCAATTTGATGTTTTCCTCGATCTTAAATTTCATGATATTCCTAATACTGTGGCAAGAGCAGTGCGTTCTGCGGCTGATTTAGGGGTATGGATGGTTGATGTCCATGCTAGCGGTGGTCTGAAAATGATGGAAGAGGCGAAGAAAATTCTCGAGCCTTATGGAAAAGATGCACCGTTATTAATTGCAGTAACGGTATTGACCAGTATGGAAGATTTGGATTTATTACAAATCGGTATTAACTCTTCACCACTTGAGCATGTTTTACGTCTTGCACATTTAACCCAGCGAGCGGGATTAGATGGCGTCGTTTGTTCACCACAAGAAGTAGAGATTTTACGTAATACTTGTGGTCCTGATTTTAAATTAGTCACACCGGGGATTCGTCCAATTGGAAGTGATTTTGGCGATCAACGTCGCGTCATGACTCCTGCTGCGGCTATTCGTTCTGGTTCTGATTATTTGGTGATTGGTCGCCCAATTACGCAAGCTGACAATCCAGCAGAAGTGCTTCGTTCAATTAATTCATCACTTTCGTAATATGACAGAGAGTACTTTAGTTTATTCTACCGAAGTAGGTCGAATTAAAGAGCAAAAGCAACCAGTACAACGCCCTAAAGGTGATGGTGTGGTTCGCCTCCAAAAACAAACGAGTGGTCGAAAAGGCGCAGGCGTTTCAGTGATTACTGGGCTAGATTTAGCTGATGATGAATTAAAAAAGTTAGCGGCTGAACTTAAAAAGCGGTGTGGTTGTGGTGGTTCAGTAAAAGACGGCAATATTGAGATTCAAGGCGAAAAACGTGATTTACTAAAACAACTTTTAGAACAAAAAGGGTTTAAAGTAAAATTAGCCGGTGGTTAAGATAAGACAAAAATCCATCTTCAATTGAAGATGGATTTTTTCATGATTAGCCCTCCATAAAGTTTGGTTGGTAAGCAAAGAACATAGCACCTAAGAAACTTAACAGGGCAAATGCCAGAAATGCACTGTTTGGATTGACTGCTTTACGACTAAAATATTTAGCCGAGAAGAAGATATAAAGCACAAGCATGATGATTTTCATGACCAGCCAGCTTTGTAGCTGATAACCGACCAAGAAGAAAATTGTTAAGCCGCTTGCAATTAAAAGTGTATCAACTAAGTGTGGTAAAATTTTTAGCAGTTTAATCGCGCGCCAATTTTTCCCACTTAATTGCATTCCCCCACGGATAATTAATAATCCTAAACTTAAAAATGCACAAACAATGTGCAAATAAACTAACATAATCACTCCAGATGTAAAAGGAAAGTGCGGTTAAAAATAACCGCACTTTAATTTCTTATTTTGCAATACGTTTATATTTAATACGATGTGGTTGTGTTGCGGCTTCACCTAAGGTTTTCTTCTTCCACTCTTCGTAGTCTGAGAAGTTACCTTCGTAGAACGTCACTTTACCTTCATCACCGTAATCTAAAATATGAGTTGCAATACGGTCTAAGAACCAACGGTCATGGGAAATTACCATTGCACAACCAGGGAATTCTAAGATCGCATTTTCTAACGCACGTAAGGTTTCAACGTCTAAGTCATTGGTCGGTTCGTCCAATAACAGCACGTTACCACCACGCTGTAGAAGTTTAGCTAAGTGTAAACGACCACGTTCACCACCTGACAATTCGCCCACACGTTTTTGTTGATCTACGCCTTTGAAGTTAAAGCGCCCAACATAGGCACGGCTTGGAATTTCAAAGTTACCAATAGTGAGAATATCTTGTCCGTTAGACACTTCTTCCCACACGGTTTTCTTATCATCCATTGAGTCACGGAACTGATCGACAGAGGCTAGTACCACAGTTTCGCCCATCGTAATTGTTCCGCTATCTGGTTGTTCTTGACCTGAAAGCATACGGAATAGGGTTGATTTACCTGCACCGTTCGCTCCGATAATACCCACGATAGCACCTTTTGGAATGCTGAATGATAAATCATCAATTAAAGTGCGATCGCCGTAAGATTTAGTGAGATTTTCTACTTCAATCACTTTATCACCTAAACGTGGACCAGGTGGAATAAAGAGTTCGTTAGTCTCGTTACGTTTTTGATATTCGCCAGAGTTCAATTCATCAAATCGAGCCATACGCGCTTTACTTTTAGCTTGGCGGCCTTTAGGATTTTGACGAACCCATTCTAACTCTTTCGCAATTGATTTTTGACGTGCATTTTCAGTGGCTTGTTCTTGTTCTAAACGTTTCTCTTTTTGCTCTAACCAAGAAGAGTAGTTGCCTTCCCAAGGAATACCTTCACCACGGTCAAGCTCTAAGATCCAACCTGCTACGTTATCTAAGAAGTAACGGTCGTGGGTAATCGCCACAACAGTACCTTCGTAGTCATGTAAGAATCGTTCTAACCATGCCACAGATTCCGCATCTAAGTGGTTGGTTGGTTCGTCTAATAAGAGCATGTCTGGTTTTTCGAGCAATAAACGACAAAGTGCCACACGACGACGTTCACCACCAGATAAATGTTCGATTTTGGCATCCCAATCTGGTAAACGTAATGCATCAGCCGCACGTTCTAATTGGTTATCTAAATTATGTCCATCGTGTGCTTGAATAATCGCTTCAAGGTTTGCTTGTTCTGCGGCTAGTTTATCGAAATCCGCATCAGGATCAGCATAAAGCGCATAGACTTCATCTAAACGGGTTAGTGCATTTTTCACTTCAGAAACGGCTTCTTCTACTGCTTCACGTACAGTTTGTTGCGGATCAAGTTTTGGTTCCTGTGGAAGATAACCGATCTTAATACCCGGTTGTGGACGCGCTTCACCTTCGAACTCTTTATCCACGCCCGCCATAATGCGTAAAAGGGTTGATTTACCCGCACCATTTAAGCCGAGCACCCCGATTTTGGCACCGGGGAAGAAACTTAAAGAAATATCTTTCAAAATATGACGCTTCGGTGGCACCACTTTGCCGACACGGTGCATCGTATATACAAATTGCGTTGACATAATTCTCTCGATGTTATGAATAAAAGTGCGGTTATTTTACTTGATGTTTAGGGAATAAGCTATTTGAAAGGCAAAAAAAACCACCCATACAGGGTGGTAGGAAAGTAGTTTAGCTATATTTATGATTATTTTATTTAGGAACTTTATGAATATCAAGCAATCACTTGACGAAACAGATAGTACATAAATTTCAGTTATAAGGGAAATGCGAATGAATCATTTTTTGATAAAAATCAATAAAATCATAGGATTTTTTACTTTTAGACTGATTTTTATTCGATTTTGATTGGGAACTGCTTGTGATAAAATCTGTCTATTCAATCATTTAGCCACTCTTTTTTCTTATTTATGTTTAAAAAATTACCTCTTGGATTATTGCTGATTTCGCCTTTTTCAGCGCTAGCGCATCCCCACGCATTCATTGATATGCAAACGAAACCTTTAGTGAAAGATAATCAATTAATTGGTTTTTCGACGCAGTGGTTACTGGATGAAGCCAGTTCTTCAGCTGTCCTGTATGATGTGAAACAGGCAAAAGGGGATAAGGCTGCCCAACAGAAATTAGTTGATGAAGTCATGGCAAACGTTGTGAATGAACATTACTTTAGTTATGTCTTTGACAAAGAAAATCATAAAATTAAATACACAAAACACCCTGAACATTACGGTATGCGTGTGAAAGGGAACGAGGTGGAATATTATTTTGATTTTCTTTTAGCTCAGCCACAGGCCTTGCAAAATAATGAATTTACGCTGATGACTTATGACCGCACTTATTATGTGGCAATGCGGTATGCAGAAACTGGCAAAAGAGCGGTTGATTTTTCATCACTTCCTGCAAACTGCAAAGGAGAGGTGCTTGAACCTAATGTCGATGAAAAAATTCAATCTTACGCATCGTCATTGGATAAATCGCAAAAAAATGAAGATGATTCCCTTGGTGTATTGTTTGCGCAGAAAGTAAAAATTAAGTGTGAATAAAAATGAAGTTAAAACTGACCGCACTTTTCATTGGTTTATTAGCGATTATTTTCGCATTATTACCTTGGCTATTTGTGCAAGTTGCTGATTGGCAAAAAGCCTTTAATCAGTTGATTTCTGAAAATCTACACCAGATTCAAGCACATTCATCAACGGCAGGGTTATGGTTGATTTTTGCCGCCTTTTCTTATGGTGTATTACATGCATTAGGGCCTGGGCATGGCAAATTTATTATCGCTAGTTATCTTTCTACGCACGAAAGCCAACTTAAAACCAGCGTACGCTTAAGTTTGCTTTCCTCTCTCATGCAAGGTTTTGTCGCAGTCGCAGCAACCTCCATTGTGGTGGTGATACTTAATCTTTCCTCTAAATATTTTAAACTTAGCCAGTTATGGCTGGAACGTAGCGCACTCATTTTATTATTGCTATTAGGACTTTATTGGATTGCTCAAGGTTTGAAAGGCTTGAAGAAAAAACAATCTTTTCGTATTACATCGATCCAATCATTGCCGAAACAGATTGGAACAGCTTCGCCTTTTCGATATGAGCAAGGAAAAGTAAGCCAAACACAATGCAGTTGTGGACATCAACATCTACCCAATGATCAACAGCTTAAGCAATCAGGTGATTTAAAATCTCAGCTCTTAGTGATTTTGACTATTGGTATGCGACCATGTAGTGGCGCTATTTTTGTGCTCTTTCTCGCTTATATGCTGGATCTTTATTGGTGGGGAATTGTAGCTACGTTTGCCATGTCTCTGGGCACAGGATTAATGCTTTCACTTTTTGCTGCGTTAGTACGCTATGCGAGAAATGTCGCAACGCGATTAGGCCATTGGTACGGTTTAACTGGTTCTAATCAAAAAGGCGAGGCCATGATCAAATGTATTGCGGGCGCAATTATGATCTTTTTTGCACTAAGCTTGTTATATGGCACGATCGGGGCTGTAACGGGTGGAGCAGCCTTGTTTGGTGGATAAAGAAAAGGGCAGCGTTTGCTGCCCATTTATTTGAAAATAGATTATTCAACCCAAGTGACGATTTCTTCAATTGGTCTACGAGATTTTTTGGTAATGTCTCTCGCGCGATAACCAAATGTTGCTGCCACGGATACGCCCCATTCATTTGGATCAAAGAGACCTTCAGCGGCTAAAACTTCATTCATTTTATCATAGTTAAAGCCTTCAATAGGGCAAGAATCAACACCGATAGCGGCGGCACCAGTTAGCATATTGGCTAATGCAATGTAGGTTTGTTTGCTTGTCCAGTCAAATAATGCACGCTTGCTTTCTGCGGTTTTCATTTCAACTTCTTGTAAGTCTTTATATTTTTCCAAGGCTTTTTCTAATTGCTCGCCTTGTAAACCTCTACGCACCGCCACATCACGGAAGAAAGGTGTATCATATCGCGCATTTTTCTTAGCAAGAATGATCACTAAATGGCTACAATCATCTAATTGATATTGCATACCCCAGCTAAAAGGTTTGAGTTTATCGCGTAATGCTTTATTTTGAATCACTAAGAACTTCCAAGGCTCAGAACCAACAGAGCTTGGTGATAAACGGGCAAATTCTAGAATTGCCGCAAAATCTTCTTGGCTAATTTTTTTATTCGGATCGTAATAACGTGTGGAGCAGCGATTTTCGAATACCTGAAGCATTTGTTCGCGTGTAATTTGACTCATGTTTTCTTCCTCTTAACATTATCTAATTTGTGATCTTTTGACCGCACTTTAGCGCTCTTTCCAATATCCAATCCACTCTTTGAGTAATTGCATATTTTTCGTAATGGCGCCACCTTGCGGAATAAAATGCATCATATTGAGTCCATAACTGTCAGGCGTAATGCCTTCACCTACACTCGCAGGTAACACATCAAAACCTTGTTGTTGGAACAATAATTTTGCACGCTGCATATGCCATTCATTAGTGACTAAAATAATTTTGTGAATAGCTTCTTTTTCCAACATTTGTTTGGTGAAAAGCGCATTTTCTTTAGTAGTAAGGGCTTTAGGTTCAATCCATTTGGTTGGCACATTAAAGAAGTTTTGGAGTTCTTCTGCAGCAATTTTTGCCTCAATAGCGCCTGTTGGACTCGCCCCTGTAATTAATAATGGCAAGTGTGTTTCTTTTTGCAAGAATGCGGCATAGCGTAAGCGTTCAAGTTGAATACCTGTTGAAGCTAATGGTGCATAAAGCTCTTTGCTATCACGTAAACCACCGCCAAGTAAAACGATCGCTTGAGCTTGTTGATAATCTTGCAGTGTTAAATGATCTTCAGTAATGAGACTGTCTTTAAGTACTTGAGCAGTGTAAGGAATGCTTAAAAGATAGAGTAGAGAGAAACCAAGTGCGGTCGAAATTCGGCTTAATTTTTTGAAATTGAATTTAGCTAGAATAAGTGAAAGTCCCCATAAAATTAAAATATTAAATGGGGGAAGAATCATGGCTGTAATCAGTTTTTTCAATTCAAACATTATTTATCCAATTCAACAAAATCTAGCTCTTTGGTCCATAATTTGGCATAGCTACTATTTTTACCATAAGAGTTATCGCAAACACGATTTGGAATTTCTAACAAGCAAGAGAAAATATGACCATGTAAGCGAGTTGTGGTGACTTT
The DNA here is from genome assembly GCF_014931395.1 of Haemophilus parainfluenzae. NCBI lineage: Bacteria > Pseudomonadati > Pseudomonadota > Gammaproteobacteria > Pasteurellales > Pasteurellaceae > Parahaemophilus > Parahaemophilus parainfluenzae. The sequence continues at coordinate 1,460,241 of NZ_CP063120.1, forward strand.
ATCATTCGCTAAGAATACTTGTGCAACACGTTTTACAATGCGTTGAGTATAGGCATACCAAAACTGATGGCAGAGATCTTTTAGCCAACTTAAACCAAATTTATTGGCCATTTTACTCATTCGCCAGCTTACTGCTAAAACAACATCATCTTCTGTTGAAAGAATATCTTCCCAGTCTTTTACATTGCTGTTAGCAGGCAGTTTCGCTAGGATATTTTTCTCTACATCACTTGCTTCAATGTCTTTACGCAAGAAATAAAGTTGTTCACCCGTTGTGCCTTGTTTGGTTTCCATCGTGCCATAAAGCTGATGCGCCATGTCCGGTGACAAATAAACATGATTTGAAAATTGTGCAAATAGGTTCTCTGTTCTTTCGTCACGAGCCAGTAGATAGCAATCACTGTGGCTACGGAACAGTGTGGCTGATTTTTGCTGATTTTCTTCGTGTTTAAAATAAGCAGTTTGTGGCAACACAATAATGCGATTATTCGGGAAATTCGTCACCATTTCTTCGCGGATTTTTTGATGCTGCGGATAAAGATCGCCAAAATTACCGCCACCATGTAAAAGGATGGTGGTGTTCGGTGTAATTTTTGCTTTGACTTCTTCAAGATCTAAATCATATTCGCAACGTTTTAAGGTCACATTAATATAGTGATCTTTAAAAAATTGCTCGGTTCCGTGATAAATCAGCAAATCGCCTACGTTCAAATGAAGAGGGTAGTCGAAATAAAATACGTCGTTTTTATCTTTGATCAGTTCGGCAATAGGATTCAGTTTGTTTTTTAAATCAATAAGGAGTTGATTCATTTTTTTACTCTTTTCTTTAAATAGCTAAACAAGAAATTTTTTTCTGCTGTGTTTAATCCGAAGATTAAAATGACACAGATTAATACCATTTCTAAAATGATGGATTGTCCAATAAATTCCAATAAAGAATAACCGCGGGTAGTATCGGATATATAGATGATACCTAATAGCAGGCCAAACACCACGCCGACATTCACTAAATATGAGACAAATTCTTTTTGGTTAAATTTAATTTTTTTATTAATAAAATATAATCGATAGATTTGTGAGATGACCATCGTACTAAATTTACCCACAAAGGCAAATACTGGATTATAACCTAGTGTGAACAAATAATAAGCCAATGGTACCGTACAAAGATCAATTAACGCCACGATGATATTGTATTGTTTTACGGTGGATGTGCCAATGGCTAATGCACTCATCCAAAATGCCCCAGCCATTGCACTGATCAATAAGCAAGCAATAATAGCTTGTACAAGTTGTTCAGTATATTGCGGAAGATGATCGCCTAGCCAAAATGTCAGTAAGGTATGGGTGAAATACAATACAGGCGCAGAGAGAATCGCCATTAAATAAAGTGAATATTTTGAAATACCAAGAATTAATTGGCGATTGCGATCGTAATCTTTTGCTGCATAAGACTGAACCAACTGCGGATTAGCTGCCATTTGGAAATTATTTACAAAGCTGTAAACGGCACCTTCTACTTGTGTTGCAATCGCAACAGCGGCATTGACTGCCACACCAAAGAATAAGTTAGACACCATATTCAAGCCTTGTGTTGAACCCACATAAGCGACTTGCCCCATAAGCATCCAACCGGAAAAACTCACCATTTCTTTGGTTTTGCTTAAATCTTTATATAAACGGAAACGTGCGGCTTCTTTGAAATAATATTTAGTGAATAACACATAAAGGGAGAGCACGATTAAGCTGACTGAAAGCAATAAGCAACCATAAGTAATCAACTTATCATAATGCGTAATGTGGCTTAAGATAAAGACAGAAGTTAGCTTTAAAATGGTTTCACCTAATCCTAACCAAGCATAGAATCCCATTTTTTCGTGCGCAACAATCATGGCATTGAATGGCACTTTGATAATTTCAACAAGGGCAATAATTAACGCTAATTGGTAAACAATATTTGCGGCTTGCAAGCGTTCAGCAGGGATCACCAATTTGTGATTTAAAAACCATAAACCGACAGTTTCGGCTAACAATAATACGATAAAAATAATCAGAAGATGATTTAAGATACTAATATTAAAGACTTTATTGACACGTTGAATGTCATTCGAGGCTTTTTCTACATTAATAAAACGCTGAGTAGTAGCGGTCATTGTGCCATTAAAAAAAGAAAATAAGACCACGACACCCATCACAATGTTGTAGATACCAAAATCTTCTACACCCAATACCTGTAATACCACACGAGAGATATACAGCATGGCCCCCATGTTGAAAAGCATTCGGATGTAAAGAAATAGCGTATTTTTGGCAATGGTTTTATTTGACATTGTGAGAATGAAATTAGAAAAATTGGGGGAATTATAGGGGGGATTGGGATGTGTAGCAAGCCTTGAGAGACTTCTTATAAATTCAATTGTATTTAGTAAAAAAAAGAAAAGGCTAAATATAAATTTAGCCTTTTATTATTTAGACGATGCAGACTGTCAAATCTAGTTGCTTATTATGGAACTGATGCAATGTGCCACGATGACCCACGCTCAGAATGATCATATTGGGTAACCGCTCTTTAATTGTTTTATAAAGGAGGTACTCGGTTGGCTCATCAAGTGCTGATGTGGTTTCATCTAAAAAGACCACTTCAGGTTTTGTCAGTAAAATCCGAATAAATGCCACACGCTGTAATTCACCTGGCGACAAAATCGCTTGCCAATCATTATCTACATCAAGACTATGGAGATATTTATCCAAACAACAATCTGCCAATGTTTTTTCTAATTCAGGATGATAAGGATCGATATCCGGGTAGCAAATTGCTTCACGTAACGTACCTTGTGGCATATAAGGGCGTTGCGGTAGGAACAAACTGGTTACGCAAGGATGTTCTACTAGACCAACGGTTTCAAAAGGATAAATTCCCGCCATCGCTTTTAATAGAGAGGTTTTCCCTGCGCCAGATGGACCTTGAATTAATAAAGCATCACCATTTTTTAACTCAATATTTAAGTTATTAAGCAACAATCTGCCTTGGTCATCTTTAATACCAAAATTTGATAACGCTACACGGTTAGAACATTTCATGGGTTGATGAACCTCTAAATGATCTAATTCATCCAATTTAGTCATAAAACCATAAAGACGATTTAAGCGCGCTTGGTAGAGCGTAAATTCTTCATAGAACAAACGGAAGAAAGAAAGTGCTGTCATTAATCGGTTAAATGCTTGCACAGTTTGGTGCATATCGCCCAGTTTGATTTGTCCAGTGAAAAAACGAGGGGCTTGCAGCATTAACGGCAAGAGTTTTGCAACACGCGTGACACTTCCATTAAAGCCGTCTAATCCCAGCATTCTCAATACAATTGCCCAACGGTTATGAATGATTTGAGCAAATTTGTTTTTCAATAAATGTTGTTCTTGCAATTCACCTTGATAGAACGCGATACTTTCCGCATTATCTCGCACTCGAATCAAAGAATAACGATAGTCACCATTGAGTTTTTCTTTATTGAAATTTAACTTGATTAAAGGATGACCAATCCAAACAGACATTAATGTTGCGAGGATAATAAAGGCGTAAATAAAGAAGACAACGCCTTTTTCGATATTCAATCCGAAAAGACTTAACACGCCAGAAAGAGACCAAAGGATGATGGTAAATTCAATGGTGGTCAGTACAGAATTAATCATGCCTCTTACAATAGTGACAGTGCTACTGATGAATTCACGCGCATCTTGTTCAATACGTTGATCAATATTATCGGGTAGCTCTTTTTCATATTTGAGGCGATAGTATTTTTTATTTTCTAACCATCGTTTAACCAGGACTTTATTCAAGCTTTCCAACCAACGGATTTCAAATACTTGTCGTAAGAAATAATCGGCAATGGAGTGGATCACTTGTACCAATACTAAGAGGGCATTTAGTTTTGCAAAGAACCAAAACTTATCCGCATCTAATTCCTGCATTGAGCTATAAAGCCCGTTATAGAAAAAAGAGTTGAGTACGCTGAAGCGCACTTCTAACAAAATCATCGTAAACAACACCAGTAGCATAACGATGATTTTGATGCTGTTACGGCGATTAATCGAAGGGGATGCAATATGCCAAAACTTTTGACCGAATGTGGTGTGTTTGAGTGCCAGTGTCGTCACGCTAAAGCATACAATCACCCAGAAAAGTGCGGTCAAAATCCAGCTTAAACTTGAGTTAAGTTCAGTTTGCCAATTCATTGATTATCCATAAAGTAAAAAACGAAAAAAGGGCGAAATGATTCGCCCTCGTATTGTGCGCTCAATTAAAACTCAACTTTCGTGTTGAAGATAAATTCACGTCCATAACCTAATGCAACAGGGATTAACGTGTTTGTTGCGTTACCAGAGGTAGATGGATAGTAAGTTTTATCTGCTAAGTTTTTACCGTTAAGTTGGAAAGACACTTTCTTGCCAGAGATTTTGGTATCGTAAGCAATAAAGGCATCATATACCACGGCATGAGGTAATTTGTATGCTTTAGTGTAATCACTGTTATAAGCATGCCAAGAACCTAAATAACGAGCACCACCACCAACACGGATGTTACCAAAATCAAATTCACCTACGTTATAAGCTAAGAATAGAGAAGCTTGATGTTTTGGTACACCAGAAAGTTGTTGATTTACCGCATCAGGGTAAAGTTCATTTTCAAGTGATTTTACCTTGGTGTAGGTATAGTTAGCCGCTACGCTTAGACTATCCGTAATTTGACCATTAAGATCGAATTCCACCCCACGAGAACGTTGTTTGCCGACGATATTCAATTGCGCATTTGAACCAGAACCAACAGCCTCAGCTACATTACGTTTGCTGATATTGAATAATGCAAGTGTCGCATTGAAACCTGAGTTTTCGTATTTTGCACCAATTTCAAAAGATTTACCTTGTTCTGGTTTTAAATCTCCGCTAACAGGTGTTGCCACACTCATTTGTGGACGGAAAGACTCAGAGTAGTTTGCAAAGGTCGCAATATGTGGCGTAAATTTATATACGGCACCTAATTGATACAATAATTTACCATCGTGCTGATCGGTATTGCCGGTTTTTGTTAGATTTTGACCTTTTTTACAGTTTGCTGCATTTAAGCAATGACGTCCTGCAAATTGATCAAAGTACTCATAACGTAAACCACCAGTCATGATAAAGTTATCGGTAAAGTAAGCGGTATCTTGAATATAAACACCAACGGTTTTGAGATGGTTATATTGGTAAGCGTTGCCGTTACCGTTTTTATGTTCAGCAACCGGATTGGTATAATTTGGATGATCGATATTGATATCAGAACTCATGATACCTTGGTTATAAATAGGTCCAATATCACGAATATTACGCATAACATCCACACCGGCTACAAAACGGTTGGCAATATCACCAATACCAAATTCACCGACGATATTTAATGTGCCACTATGAACACGTTGATCGCCTTGTTGTTGCTCAATAGCTCGGCGTACATGACGAGCGCTTAATTCTGGAGAGGTAATCTCGCCCTTTTTATTTTTAATAGCAGGGATCGCAACATCTTTAACATTGATATTTGTAATACGTGCTTGGTTATAGAAATATTTATAACGAGCATAGCTATAACCCGCATTTAATTTCCAACCGTCACTCAATTTGTGTTCAATTTTGAAATCAATGTTATCGGTTTTTGCGGTGGTTTCATTATTTGGTTCATCTAAACGACGCGATACAGGAATATCCGGTAATGCATTAGTTGCTGTTAAAAGATTTGTACCACGATCAAATGGCTCAAGAATATCTTTGTGTTCATAAGAAAGAAGCACTTTAGTTTTATCATTTTCCCAAGAAAGAGATGGTGCGTAAGTGGTATTTTTTACTTTGCCAAAATTACGCCAGTAGTCTTTTTCTTGTTTGTCATAGATAAAGCGGTAAGCAAAACCATTTCCTAAACCACCAGTGAAATCTAATTGCGTTCCCCACAGGCTATGATTACCTAAGGTTTCACCAACGACATAACGTGGTGTTTGTTGTGGTTTTTTAGTAATGATATTGACCACGCCACCTGGATCTTGAATACCATAAAGCACAGATGCAGGCCCTTTTAAAACTTCAACGGTTTCAGTTGTCGCGCTAAAGTTTTTAGCTGGGCCAGCTTGTAAACCGTTACGCATAATTGAGTTGTCACGGTTTCCACCAAAACCACGTTTCTGAATAGAGTCAAACATACCACCTAAGGTGTTGGCTTGGCTCACACCACTAACGTTATAAAGTGCATCAATGAGTGATTCAGGTTTACGATCTTCTAGTAGTTTGGTCGAAAGAATATTTACCGTATTTGGCGTGTCGAATACTGGCACTTCAGCTTTTGATACGACAGATGTCCCTGTCGTTTGATAACCATTTTGCTTAATACCCGTATCTTGAACGTTAATTTGCTCAAGCGTCTCGGTGTTTGTATCTACGGCTTGCTCAGTTTCTGCAAACGTAGAAATGGAAAAACTGGTTAAAAGTGCGGTTGAAATAAGGCTTAATTTAAAATTCATAGTCGCTTCCCAATAGATAATAAAAGAGTTGCAAGTATAGCGAAAACGTTTTCGTCGATCAATGCAAATTATTTTCATTTGTTTATGTGGTTTAATCAGAAGAGATTCATTCAAATTAAGCAGGGGGATAAAAAGAAAAAATCCCAAGCTAAAAAGCTTGGGATTGTAATATGGTGCGACTAGCTTGCAGTTGAATTTTGTTGTAAATCAGTTGGATAATATGATTTTGGCGTAATTATGGCGTAGCAATAAAACTCTATTGCAAGCGTTTACTATGTTTTTATCCATTTCAACGGCATCATATCAGTGATTTCGTTTATCACTTTTTGTAATAATCTATTAGTAGTGTTTATAGGTGAATAGTCTATATCAGGAGTCAACAAAAAAGCCGCTTCTTTTAGCTGTAATGTAGCTAATGAGGTTTCTAAAAAAAAACAACATAACTTATCAAAGCTATTTTAGATAAGAACCAATTATCTAGAAAAGAGTTAAGCTATAATGGATAAATAAAGGTATAACGGCTAATTTCTAAAGGTCATAGCATAAGAATACTATCAGAAAGTAATTTCTTGAAATTAGTTGATGAAACCTAATAAAAGGAAACCGCCATACAGGCGGTTTAGAAAATTGAAGTTGTTTTATTATTCCTGAGCATTGTCAATATTAACTTCTTCAACATTTAAAATTGTAGCGTCTTTAATTTTTTCATCAAGGATTTTAGCATTAATACTTAATTTAACAGCTTTTCTGTTCCATTCAGCTTGCATTAACAGTGACTTATTTTGGTTTCCTGTCAAAAATTGATCTTGTACTATTGCTTCAAATTGAGCTCCTGTTTTGATATTCCTTACCTTAACTTTAAATAAGTTAGGATCGCTAGAATTCACCTGCTCTAGTTTATATATTCCATCTAATCGGATTTCAGTAGAGCGACGTCTAGCGTTTTTCATTAGCTCATTAGATGTATCGGTATCAATGACAAGACCATCAATCTCTACTTTCTCTGTTGAAGATAGGGATTTAAAAAGGCTTGTTCTGGCATCGTACGCTTGTCTATCAACATTTTCAAGAACTGGATTTTTCATAATAAGCTTTGCCAGAATTTCAGTTCTTTTAGTTTCTTCCAATGACATAACTTCTAAAGTTTTTAAATTTTCACGGTCAGACTCTTTTTTAATTTCTGACAAACGAACCTCTTTCCTGTTGTCTAGGAAGCGTTTTACTCCTGCTACTGACCCCCAAATTGCAGCACAACCAAGAATGAGAACAATTGCTTCTGTACCTGTCATTTTCCCTATTACTTGTCCTATTTGAACCCATAATCCATCAAAATTTACATCAACTAAAGACGAGCCTTTCTCAATTTTTATCTGTAATTGTAGAGCTTCTTTTTCTTCGTTTGATAAAGCTTTAGTATTAACATCGCCATATTTTACCAATCTATACGTTCGATTGATATAGTTTTGCATATCAACAAAACCTTTCATTACATTTGGCGTTAAACTTTGATCAAATTTATCTCCAATTAATCTTATTCTTAACGGTGGAAGCTTAGTTATGTCTATATTATTTACTATTTTCCCAGTAACTACATAGCTTTCTAATACTTCAAATAGCTCACTTTCTGATGAGATAGTGATTAACTCATCTTTTATATGACTCATGGTTATTCCCTTAGGTTTTAGTTATTTAAAATCAATAGTATCTAGTGTTAGTTCTATAACAAGACTGAATACCCAAAAACTTTACCAAGAACAGAAATATCTTGTAGCCCTACTATTTCGTCAAGGTGTTCTTCGCTGTTATAGTTGCAAATTTCTACTAGCTCATTAGACATATTGTAGAGTAGTTTTATTATCAATAAATCACAGTGGTTTATTGCGTATCTTTTCCGAACTCTAATTATTTTATTGTGCCTAAATCATTCCCAATAGTTGTTCTGTCAGTAATGATAGGTTTCACCGAATTGTTATCATCAATTATACATACGGTATTTTCATACTGAACGCTATGTTTTCGATAGTAACTATTTATATCTCTCATCTTGGTGTAGTTAAACTCAATAAGGCGTAATTTTGGCGTAATTAACAGCAAGAAATATACAAAAATAGCTAAAAGTTGGCAATATTTGAGGCTTGAAATTTTAGTGAATGATTAAGTTGATTATATATAAGTGATTGATTTTTGAAGTGATTTTTAGGAAAGAAAAAGCCAGTAGAAGTTTACTGGCTTTGATAGGTGGTGCGACTAGCTGGACTCGAACCAGTGACCCCCACCATGTCAAGGTGGTGCTCTAACCAACTGAGCTATAGTCGCGTAAAAGATGTGGCAGATGATAAACAGTTTTAAGGATGAAAACAAGAGGATTTGTTTTAAGTTAAATTTAGCTGCTAAAAAAATAACCAAAATCTGATTTAAAAAGTCTCAGTAGTTATTTTGATTTTGTACAGGTTTAAGCGTATAATCCCCAGCGTTTTTTATCTCGGATGAGCCGAAATTTAAAAAAAGCTTTAGTAAATTGTAACCATTTGTGGAGTTTAGATAATGTCTAGAAAATTAAGAAGAACGAAGATTGTATGTACAATGGGTCCAGCAACAGACCGCGATAACAATCTTGAAAAAATTATCGCAGCAGGCGCTAATGTTGTACGTATGAACTTTTCTCACGGTACACCAGATGATCATATTGAGCGTGCTGAGCGTGTTCGTGCGATCGCGAAAAAATTAGGTAAAACCGTGGCAATTTTAGGTGACTTACAAGGTCCTAAAATTCGTGTTTCTACTTTTAAAGACGGCAAAATTTTCTTAAATGTTGGTGATAAATTTATTCTTGATGCGGAATTACCAAAAGGTGAAGGTAATCAAGAAGCCGTTGGTTTAGACTATAAAACACTTCCACAAGATGTTGTGCCAGGCGATATTCTTTTATTAGATGACGGCCGTGTTCAATTAAAAGTACTTTCTACTGAAGGTGCAAAAGTATTTACTGAAGTGACTGTTGGTGGTCCATTATCAAATAATAAAGGGATCAACAAATTAGGTGGTGGTTTATCTGCAGATGCATTAACTGAAAAAGATAAAGCAGATATCATCACAGCTGCACGTATCGGTGTAGATTACTTAGCGGTATCTTTCCCTCGTTCAAGTGCAGATTTAAACTATGCACGTGAGTTAGCAAAACAAGCTGGTTTAGAAGCGAAAATCGTTGCTAAAGTTGAACGTGCTGAAACAGTTGTTGATGAAGCAGCAATGGATGATATCATCCTAGCTTCTGATGTGATCATGGTTGCACGTGGTGACTTAGGTGTTGAAATCGGTGACCCTGAATTAGTTGGCGTACAGAAAAAATTAATTCGTCGTTCACGTCAATTAAACCGTGCGGTAATCACTGCAACTCAAATGATGGAGTCAATGATCAGCAACCCAATGCCAACTCGTGCAGAAGTAATGGACGTGGCAAATGCGGTATTAGATGGTACTGATGCGGTAATGCTTTCAGCAGAAACAGCTGCAGGTCAATATCCAGCTGAAACTGTAGCGACAATGGCTCGCGTATGTTTAGGTGCAGAAAAAATGCCTAGCATCAATGTTTCTCATCACCGTTTAGATCGTGAGTTCAGAGATATTGAAGAATCTGTAGCAATGTCTGCGATGTATGCAGCGAACCACTTAAGCGGTATTGCAGCAATCATTACATTAAGCCACTCTGGTCGTACACCATTATTAATGTCACGTATTAGCTCAGGTTTACCAATCTTTGCACTTTCTCGTGTTCAAGAAACCTTAAACCGTTGCGCATTATACCGCGGTGTAACACCAGTTCATTTTGATGGTGAATCTCGTAGCTCTGCAGGTGCAAAAGCAGCGATTAACCTATTAAAAGAAAAAGGTTATTTAGTTTCAGGTGATCTTGTTTTATTAACACAAGGTGATGAATCAGAAGGTACAACTAACGTTTGTCGTACTTTAACTGTTGAATAATCAATATTCCTGAATGAAAAAGAGCGGTGGATTTTTCCACCGTTTTTTATGTCTAAAATCCTGAAAATATTGACCGCACTTTTTTCTTAAAACCACTTCGTATTTGCGGTATCATAAGCACAGTTTTTTAGTTTAAATTGAAATCCTTATGGCATCACAACGACAAATCCAATCTTCCGATCAGAAAACTGAACAAGTTAGCATCCCACCTCATTCCACTGAAGCAGAACAAGCCGTTCTTGGCGGTATTATGTTGAGTAATCAGCATTGGGATGGCATTGCTGAAAGAGTCATTGCTGAGGATTTTTATACTTTTGCGCATAAAGCGATCTTCCAAACCATGGAAGAATTAATGCGTAACCAAATGCCAATTGATTTAATTACCCTCGATCAAGCGCTTAAAGCCAAAGGTATCAGTGATTCTGTAGGCGGTTTTGCTTATCTCGCTGATCTTTCTAATAATACCCCAAATGCCATTAATATTTTGGCTTATGCCGAAATCGTACGTGAAAAAGCGATTTTGCGTGAGCTTATTGCAGCGGGGAATCGTATTGCAGAAAACAGTTATTCCCCAAAAGGCAAAGACATCAAAATGGTATTGGATGAAGCTGAAAGGGAAGTCTTTGCGATCGCTGAAAAACGGAGTTCTTCAACAGAGGGCCCTCAAAACGTGCTCAGCGTGTTGGAAAGCACTATTGCTCGAATTGAAACCTTAGGTAAGCTTGAAAATCATAACGGTGTGACAGGGGTCACAACGGGCTTTGTTGAGTTAGATAAGAAAACAGCAGGTTTACAGCCTTCCGATCTTATCATTGTGGCAGCACGTCCTTCCATGGGTAAAACCACATTTGCAATGAACCTTTGTGAAAATGCCGCCATGGCAAGTGATAAGCCAGTATTAGTCTTCAGTTTAGAGATGCCGGCTGAACAAATTATGATGCGTATGATTGCCTCTCTCGCTCGCGTGGATCAAACCAAAATTCGTACTGGCCAAAACTTGGAAGAAGCAGAATGGAGCAAAATTGCCAGCGTGTTTGGGATGTTTAAGCAAAAAAACAATCTTTATATTGATGATTCATCGGGGTTAACCCCAACAGAATTGCGTTCTCGCGCACGTCGTGTGTATCGTGAAAATGGTGGTTTAAGCATGATTATGGTGGACTACCTTCAATTAATGCGCGCCCCCGCATTTTCAGATAACCGTACCTTAGAGATTGCTGAGATTTCTCGTTCTTTAAAAGCATTAGCAAAAGAATTGGAAGTCCCGGTTATTGCGCTTTCCCAGCTTAACCGTACTTTAGAACAACGTGCAGATAAACGTCCGGTAAACTCAGACTTGCGTGAATCAGGCTCTATTGAGCAGGATGCTGACTTGATTATGTTTATTTATCGTGACGAAGTGTATAACGAGAATTCTGAAGATAAAGGGGTGGCTGAAATCATTATTGGTAAACAACGTAACGGTCCGATTGGTCGTGTACGTTTAGCATTTAACGGTCAATTCTCACGCTTTGATAACCTTGCCGAACAGCGTGAATACAGAGATGATTATTAGGCAAGATAGAACGGATTAGAAAAATGAACGTAAAACCGGCAACAGCGAAAATCAGTTCGCTTGCCTTAAAACATAATTTACAAGTTATTAAAGAAAAAGCGCCACGTAGCAAAATTATTGCTGTGGTAAAAGCAAACGCATATGGTCACGGTGTGGTATTTGTTTCCTCTGCTTTAGAAAGCATGGTAGATTGCTTTGCCGTAGCGCGTTTAGAAGAGGCGTTATCGTTACGCTCTAATGGTATTATTAAACCGATCTTATTACTAGAAGGATTCTTTGATGAAAAAGACTTACCGATTATTGCGGTAAATAACATTGAAACGGTGGTACATAACCGTGAACAGCTTGAAGCATTAAAACGAGCTGTAGTGCCAAGTCCAATCAAAGCCTGGTTGAAGATTGATACGGGGATGCACCGTTTAGGTGTGTCGCTTGATGAAGTGGATTATTTTTATCAAGAGCTGAAAAAACTCCCTCAAATTCAACCGCACTTAGGTTTTGTGAGTCATTTTAGCCGTGCTGATGAGTTGGATTCTGATTATACTCAAGTTCAGCTTGATCGCTTCCTTCAAGCCACAAAAAATAAAGAGGGCGAGCGAACCATTGCCGCATCGGGCGGGATTCTATTTTGGCCTAAAGCCCATTTAGATTGTATTCGTCCTGGAATTATTATGTACGGCATTTCACCAACGGATACTGTCGGTGCAGAATTTGGTTTAATACCCGTGATGAACTTAACTTCTTCATTGCTTGCGGTGCGAGAACATAAAAAAGGTGAACCTGTTGGCTATGGTGGCATTTGGACCAGTCCGAAAGATACCAAAATTGGTGTTGTCGCTATTGGATACGGTGATGGGTATCCGCGTGATGTGCCAGAAAGTACGCCAGTTTATCTAAATGGTCGTATTGTTCCTATT